>CAZENQ010000003.1:0-110599 GCA_964513655.1 uncultured Pirellulales bacterium
GGCGTTTGACAGCAATGAGGTGGTGATTACGGTTGAAGATGTGACGCCGCCGGAGCTTAGTCTGGTTGTAGAGCCGAATGTGCTTTGGCCGCCGAATGGTAAGATGGTTCAGGTTCGGCCGGAGTGGGAGGTGAGTGATAACTGCGATGAAGAGGTGGAGGTTTCGCTGGTTGATATTAGTATGAGTGCGGCGGGAGACATTAACGATTATGTTGAGATAGGGGATGATGGCTCGATTTATCTTAGGGCCAGGAAGAGTAAAGGCGGCAGCGGCAGGATTTATACGCTGACTTATCAGGCGGTGGATGATTCGGGTAATGTGGCGGAAGCGAGTGCAACCGCTGCAGTTCGTCACAGGAAGGGACCGAGGAGACTCGGCAGGGGACTGGTCCGGCGGCCGGGCAAACAGGTATATCGCAGAGGAGTGCGACGCCGCGGAGGAAAAAAATAGTTGCTTGTCGGAGGGATTTGCGTTATAATGCCCGGGCAGATGAGGCTTTAGCGGCTGGAAAAGAAAAGGTTAGCGGAAAACCAAAGGGCATTTTCGCCTGTTATGAGTACGAAACAGCCATATGTTTCGGCGCAGTGCGGAGACTGTGGCATTGTAATTTAATATTCATTTTTATGGAAAGGGCAGAAAAATGAAAAGGATTTGGCTGTGTATCAGTTTCTTAATTCTTGTCGGGGTATGGACGTTTGTAACTCCATCGCTCGCGGCGGACTTAGAATGGGAATCTTGGCACGGGGGGATAGAAGAGGTGGAGTTTGGGATAACATCCGAGGTAGAAGGTAATACAATTCAAGGGCCCTGGGTTTTTGAATCAGGCCACAACGGTGCTTACGGTTTCGGGGGCGAGCACTATTACGGGTGGGGACAGACCTTTGCAGTCGAGTCTGAGCGGACCTTGCTGAGCGTAGATTTGCGGGTAGGCGGCTTCGGGCATGGTAACACTTCAGGGGAGTTCGAGGTGGCGGTCTACGAGTTTGACGAGGTCAACAGCATACCGGGTCCCAAAATCGCTTATACTCTGGAGGACGCTTCAGATTATACGTATCCTCTCTCAAGTGTGCCCGTCTCATCATTTGACCTGTCGAGCTTTAATGCAACTCTCAAATCCACGCAAACGTATGCTGTTGCGGTGACGCCCGGCCCTTCATTTAGCGGAGACCAGCTGACCGTACAGTCCGCGATCGACATTTACTCGGGGGGTTGTTCTTATGAACTGACGCTCGATGCCGACGTGCCGGTCCATCTTGAAATAATCGGCCCCGAAGAAGTGGCGGAGAAATTCCAGGCCCAATACGCAGCCATCGCTCATTACGGTGACAACAGCACTGCGGATGTGACGGACCTGGCCGTTTGGTGGGTTGGGCCCAATACAATACCAAGTCCAGTGGCAAGCATTGATCAGAACGGACTGCTGATTACGGAGGACGTAAACATCCCGGGCGAATATATTACGATTTACGCGGGGTATACGGAAGATGGTGTTTTTGTCGAGGGAGAGAAGGAGGTCGACGTCTTTGCAATATGTCCGCGCGGAAGCACGCTGGAGTTTGATGGCGAGGATGATTATGTCAGTTGCAGTACGGGGCCTGCGATAACAGGTACGGGGCCCTTTGCGGTTTCAGCGTGGGTGAAGACTGACAGTGTGAAGGGACATGCAATTGTCGTTCAAAGGAGTGAAAGCTCTGCGAATGGCAGTTATGGAGTGAGCATACGTGCTGATGGACGGGCACAGTTCTATGTTTATAACGGCGGCTATGGCTTTCTCTTTCAGAGCGATGTGACGGTGGATGATAGTCTGTGGCATCACGTTGCGGCAGTTAGAACTAATTCAACGGATGGGGAGATTTATGTAGATGGAAGTCTTTCCGGCAGCGATTCGGGGCCTGGGAGGTCTTTGAATAATGTTCCGGTTTGGATAGGTGGTCCCGGTTTCACGGGTCCGTTTGTCTTTGACGGCTTAATCGATGATGTTCGGATTTGGAGCGCAGCGCTGACGCAGGAGGAGATTCAGGCGAACATGCACATCGCACTTGACGGCAGCGAGCCGAATCTGGTTGCATACTGGGACTTTGACGAGGGTGAAGGTCAGGTAGTTTATGATATGTCGGGCAACGGGAACGAGGGTTATCTCGGCAGCGACCCATGCGGTCCGGATGACAGTGACCCGAACTGGATTGATTCTGATGCGCCGATGGGTATTTGTACGCAGCCGATTGCCAATGCCGGGCCGGACCAGACCGTATCCGCAGGAGTTGGATGCGTTGCGGAGGTTACACTGGATGGCTCGGATTCAAATGATGCCGACGGCGATGAATTAACGTATGCGTGGTTTATTGGCGACGAGGAGATTGCGACGGGCGTTAATCCTACAATCGAACTGGCGTTAGGTGAGCATACCGTTGAGCTGGTTGTAAACGACGGTTTTGAGGATTCTGAGGCCGATGAGGTGGTGATTACGGTTGAAGATGTGATGCCGCCGGAGTTTAGTTTGATTGTTGAGCCGAATGTTCTCTGGCCGCCAAATGGTAAGATGGTTCAGGTTCGGCCGGAGTGGGAGGTGAGCGATAACTGTGATGAGGAGGTGGAGGTTTCGTTAGTTGATATTAGTATGAGTCCGGCGGGGGATATTAACGATTATGTTGGGATAAGGGATGATGGCTCGATTTATCTTAGGGCCAGGAAGAGTAAAGGCGGCAGCGGCAGGATTTATACGCTGACTTATCAGGCGGTGGATGATTCGGGTAATGCGACGGAAGAGAGTACGACCGTTACGGTCCCCCACAGGAGGGGACCAATGAAAGCCCGTGGTAAGTCGTTGTCCGGGCTGCGCGGGAGGCTACAGAGGTAGCTATATCGCGGCGGGCGGTAATCCCGCCGAACAGCATAAGCAGTAAGAGCAAGCAAAGGGCTGCAAGTTGAGACTTGTCGGGCTTTGCGGCCCTTTTTTCATGTTTTCATCGCAGCTTTTAGGTCATTTTTGAGGATTTGAAATGGTGGTTTGTGTTGTTCGTGGTACAAGAGTATTGAATTAGGTGGCAATCTTTGCTATAATGGCAGTGTAGTAAGTAAAGGTGCTTTTTTTTCGAGGAGCACAGTGTAGGCGCTTCAAAGACCTGAAATCAGGTGGGTGTATGAGAATGGGAGCATTTCCCGGTTGTAAGATACTCTTGGCCGCAGTGATATGCGTGGTTTTGCCAGCGGCAGCTGGTGAGGCTGCTGTGGAACAGGCTAAGTTCGACGTGAACTTAGCGCCGTTTTTAGAGCCGAGTCGCGACGAACAGCCGGAGTATGTTGAGAATGAGATAATCGTGAAATTCCGTGGCAATGCTGCGGAGGCCGTTGAAACCGGTCTGGCGAAAGGCGTGTTGGCGAAGGGGCTTAAATTATCCGATTCGCTGGACGAGCTGAACAAGAGATACAAATTAAAGAAGGCCAAGTGTCTAATCAGGAACTTTAAGGAGAACAGGGGCCGGGTAAAGGCTCTGCTGAAGAAGGACAAAGCCCTTTTAAGTAAGAAAGAGAGGCGTATTGTAAGGAGGCTTAAACGGGCCCCGAAAGGCGCAAGGGTGCCGGACCTCAGCGGGATATATAAGCTGGAACTGGAGCCTGAGGCGGGGCAGTCTTTGGAAGAGGTGGTGGCGGCGTACAATGGCGACCCGGACATTGAGTACGCGGAGCTCAATTACATTGTGACGATAGACGCGAGTCCGAATGACGCTCATTATCCTATACAGTGGCCTCTGAACAACACGGGGCAGATGTATCCAGAGAGCGGCAGATATAACGACCCGCCTGGAACACCGGATAGCGATATAGATGCTCCCGAGGCCTGGGACTTACATACCGGCAACTCAGAGATAATAGTTGCGGTCGTGGATACGGGCGTTGATTACACCCATAGAGACTTAGATGATAACATGTGGTTCAATGAGGCGGAATTAAATGGTGTGGCGGGTGTTGACGACGATGGGAACGGATACATAGACGACATATACAGCTATAACTTTCTCGTCGGGAACAACGACCCCATGGACGACCACGGTCACGGGACGCACGTTTCCGGTATAATTGCTGCGGAAGGCAATAACGGGCTCGATATTAGTGGAGTTTGCTGGGACGCGCGGATAATGGGGCTGAAGTTTCTTAACTGGGAGGGGTCGGGGGAAACGGCCGACGCGGTGCCTGCTTTTTATTATGCGGTGGAGAACGGCGCGGATGTCATATCCAACAGTTGGGGCGGGGGGTTCTATTTGCAGAGCATGCGGGATGCCATAGACTACGCACACAGTCAGGGTGTGATAATGGTGGCTTCAGCCGGCAATGGCAGTTCGAGTGAGCCTGCGTATCCGGCTTTTTATGAGCATATGATTGCGGTTGCTGCGACCAATTCGAATGACGAGAAAGCACCTTTTTCCAATTACGGGGACTGGGTGGATATAGCTGCGCCCGGAGTTGATGTCTTGTCCCTGCGGGCGAACGGGACAAGCATGGGCAGGGTCCATGATGGTTACACGACGATCGCGTCAGGCACATCGATGGCGTGCCCGCACATTTCAGGCGCCTGCGCTCTTTTGCTGTCGGTGAACCCGGTCCTGACAAATGAGGATGTATACGATGTCCTTATGGAGGGGGTTGACCCTATTGCACCGGGTATTTGTCTAGCAGACGGGCGTCTTAATCTTTTCAAGACAATTCTCGAGACCGCTCCATCAAAAGGTCGGTTAAATTTCGATGCTGATTATTATACGTGTTCAAGTGTTATACCTGTCTCGCTGGGCGACCGGGACCTTGCGGGCCGAGGCAGCCAGGAAGTGACGGCCACATCAAGCGGGGGTGATTCGGAAACAGTTGTTCTGATTGAAAGAAATCCCCCTATAGGTTTTTTTATGGGGACGATTTCGACTTCTTCTGGCGACCCCAACACTGAAGACGGCCTACTGCAATTATCGCATGGTGAGACTATAACTGTTACATATGATGACGCGGACGATGGCAGCGGTAATCCTGCAACCACAGCGGATACGGCGGTGGCTGACTGTGAAGCACCGTTGGTCTTTAATATCGTGGTTAATGTGCCGGGGCCAGAGCCAACGGTGAGCTTTGAGACAAGTGAGCCTGCCAGGGCCAAGATTGCTTGTGGTTTAGCTTGTGGAGAGCCCCATATTATAGAGGGAAAAAGCTCAATTCTGGCAACCAGCCACGTCATAATTTTGAAGGGGGTATCTCCGAAGACTGAGTACTTTTTTATAATCGAGACTACCGACGGTCATGGCAATACCGAGATTCACGACAACAACGGCGTTTGCTACTCATTTACAACTGACGACGGGCCGGGCGATATTTACGTTCCGGGTGCAGACCCGAATGCGCCGTTGACCATAGAGGAAGCTGTCGACCACTCGTGGGACGGCGGGACGGTCTGGGTAGCGGACGGGACATACAAAGGCGATGGCTACCGTGATATCGATTTTAAGGGCAGGGCCATCACGGTACGCAGCGAGCACGGCCCGGAGAACTGCATCATCGACTGCTATAACAGTCGACAGCAGTGGCATAGCGGTTTTATGTTCCATGGCGGCGAAGATGGAAATTCCGTCCTAAATGGTTTTACTGTTATTAATACAGGACATCAGACACATACGCCGGACCAGTATGGCGGGGGTGTCAGTTGCATCGGCAGCAGCCCAACGGTGAGCAACTGCATCTTCAGCGGGAGATTGGGCAACGCGATGGCAAACACGGCAGGCAGCAACCCGACGGTGACTAACTGCACTTTCAGGGGCGGCAACCGCCCGGGGATGTTCAACGAGTACAGCAGCCCGACGGTGGTGAATTGCAGGTTTATTGACAACGTGGCACTGAAGAACTGGAGCGGGGGCGGGATGGATAACCGCTACGACAGCAACCCGATGGTGATTAACTGCACGTTCATCGGCAACAGAGTTGGTACTGTCGGCGGCGGGATGTGTAACATTGAGAGTGACCCGACGGTGATTAACTGCGTATTCAGCGGCAACCGTGCGGGCCTGCCCGACCCCGACGACAGCGGTTACGGCGGGGGGATGTGCAACCTTAACTACAGCCCGGCGGTGACGGTGGTCAACTGCACATTCAGCAGCAACTCAGCCAACAACGACGGTGGGGGGATAGCAGATGCCTACATTGGCAGTTCCAGCGTGAGCAACTGCATCCTTTGGGGTAACAGCGACAGCAATAACGTGACGGAGTCTGCACAGATTTACGGCTGGGCACCGGTGGTCAACTATAGCTGTATTGAAGGCTGGACAGGAGCGTTAGGCGGCACTGGCAACATAGGCGAAAATCCGCTGTTGATGGACTCTGACGGGCTGGACGATATCGTGGGCACGGAGGATGACAACCTGCGGATATTGGCCGGCTCAGCGTGTGTGGATGCGGGTGATAACACAGCGGTTGGGCCGGCGGTAACGGTGGACTTGGACAGATGGCCGCGTTTTATTGATGACCCAAATACGCCGGATACAGGCACAGGTGCAGGCGCGACTGTCGATATGGGTGCCTACGAGTATCAGGGCAGGCGTGACTTATACGTTGATGACGATGCGCCTGACGACCCATCGCCCGGAAGCCCTGCAGCAGGTGACCCGCTGGAGAACGGGACCCAAGAGCATCCGTTCGACACGATTCAGGAGGCCATCGATGTTGCACAGGACGGTGATACCATCATAGTAGCCACTGGTACGCATTCAGAAGGCATCAATTTTGCGGGCAAGAGTGTAACTGTTACATCAACGGACCCGAATGACGCTGCAGTTGTGGCGGCCACTATTATCAGCAGTGATGGCAGTGATATTTTGGTGAGCTTTGCGAACGGTGAAGGTCCCGGCGCAGTGCTTGCCGGTTTTACGATTGCTGGCAATGGCGTAGGCATCTACTGCTATGGGGCATTTCCGACGATAATCAACTGCACCATTGAGATGGATAAAGGCGTGGCTATGGACTTGTGGCATGCAAGCGAGCCAACAATCGTCAACAGCACCATCATTGGGGAGGTAAAAGTGCGACCAATAGTTCGGAATCCGGGTACGGGGAAGATTTATGATTATATTCAGGATGCGATTGATGATGCAACGGCCGGCGATGAGATAGTACCTGAGGAGGGTATTTATTATGAGAGCATCGATTTTAAGGGCAAGGAGCTGATTGTCAGGTCAACCGAGCCAAATGACGCGAACGTTGTGGCTGGTACTATTATAGACGGGGCAAGCAAGGCGGTGAGCTTTGTCAGCGGGGAGGGGCCGGGTGCAGTGCTTGCAGGCCTTACGATTAGAAGTGTTGACGTGGGTGTCTGGTGCGATGGGGCATCCCCAATAATCATCAACTGTACAATTAGCGGTATGGTCCAGGGCATCTACAGCAATGAGGGGTCTCTGACAATTCTGAACTGCATCATCAATAGTGAGCTTTTGGGCATCTTGTGCCAGAGTGCGTCACTAACGATTAGGAACTGCACCGTGGGTGGTGGAAGCACCGGTATCCGCTTTGAGGGCGGGACAGGAACGATTACGAACAGCACAATCGGCAGTGGAGACGTTGCGCTATCGTGCAGCAGCTCATCGCCGACTGTGAGCGGCTGTACGATTATCGGTGAAAATATTGGCGTCTATTGCTACAACGCATTTCCGGCATTTAGCAACTGCACGATAATCGGGTATGAAGTCGCCGCCTTCGACTTATGGCATATGAGCGAGCCGGTGGTTACCGACTGCAACATTGTAGGTGGGGTAATAGTCCATTCGACGGTTGAGAATCTGCGGACCGGGAAGCTGTACGATTATATTGAGGATGCGGTTAATGAGGCATCCTCCGGGGACGAGCTGGTAGCCGGAGAGGGAGTTTATTACGAAGAAAACATCAGCGTTGTAAGCAAAGACGTAACACTGCGGTCAACAGACCCGAACGATTCAGCGGTTGTGTCTCGTACTATAATAAAAGGTCATTTGGACATTGGGAAGTGGTATACTTCAGAAGAGCTAGTGGTCAGCGGCTTTACTTTTACTGGGGGCGGGCGTATCTCCTGCAATGAGAGCAGCCCGACAATTGCCAACTGTACCATTACGGGGGTCGCCGGGCCTTTGGGGGCTATCTACTGCTATGATGCATATCCGACAATCATTAACTGCACGATCAGCGGGGACCCATATGCCATCACACGGTATTACACCAGCGAACCTACAATTATCAACTGCACTATTGAGGGGGAGATTCTGGTCGGGACGGTTGAGAATCTGACTTCCGGGCGGAAATATTTCGTCTTGATTAAAAATGCCATCAGTGACGCGTCGCCCGGGGATGAGATATTAGTAGGTGAGGGAGTTTATTATGAAAACATCAACTTTTGGGGCAAAGAAATCAAGCTGCGGTCGAGAGACCCCAATGACGCAGCGGTTGTGGCGGCAACAGTTATCCACGGGAATGCCAATAAGAGTGTGGTGAGTTTTACGCATAAGGAAGGGCCAGACACGGTACTTAGCGGTTTCACTATTACTGGGGGTCGCAACGCAGGTTACGAGGCAGCAATAGTATGCAGGCGTGCCAACACCATGCCGACAATAAGCAATTGTATAATTTCCGGCAATGCATGTGCCGGGATATACAGCGAAGAAAGTCGATTATTGGTCGCCAACTGTGTCATTGCGGGTAACGCCGGTGCCGGTATCCATGTTTCGGGCCGGAAAAACGGCACAATCATCAACTGCACCATTGTCGAGAACGGGGCCGAGGGCATTGAGGCCTACAGGGGCAGACCAAAGATTAGAAACTGCATCATCTGGGATAACTACGGGGATGAAATACTCGGCCCTATAGATGTGAAATACAGCAACATCAAGGGCGGTTACGGTGGTGAAGGCAACATTGATGCCGCTCCATGGTTTGCCAGGCCGGGATATTGGGCTCATGCCGATGATTTGAATATGGAGGTTGAGCCAAATGACGCCAATGCCATCTGGATTGGAGGCGATTATCACCTTCTGCCGGGTTCGCCGTGCGTAGACGCAGCGACTGACGCGAATATCTATAGTGATATCGAAGGTAATATCCGGCCGTTTGACTATCCGGATGTTGACAACAATGGAGAGCTTGGTGAATTTGACATGGGGGCATACGAGGTGTTCATACCCCGGATGGAAGTTCCGATGAAATTTACACCACGGGTCCTGAACACCAAAAGCCGCGGCAAGCAGCTCAAGGCGCATTTGATTTTGCCTGAAGGTTTCAGCGTTGATGATGTTGACACTGATACGCCCGCTATGCTCGAGCCGCTGGGTATTGCATCCGACTACGTCAAGGCGGTTATCAACAAGGATGGCTTGGTTGAGATTAAGACTGCTTTTGCGCGGTCTAAGTTTTGTTCCGGTGGAAATTACGGGCCAGCTGAGGTAATTGTTGTGGGGCTGCTTAAGAGCGGTGAATACGGGTTGTACTTTTACGGCACAGATACAATAAAGGTAACCGGCAACGATCTTGAGTCCCTTGCGGCTTTGGCGTCTCATTGGCTTGATGGAGACTGTCGTCCGCCTGACTGGTGCGAGGGAGCCGATGTTGACCAGGATTCGGCAGTTAATTTCGTAGATTTTGCTTTTTTGGAGAGTTGCTGCATTGAGGTCACTAGTCGGCAAACAGGTCAGGGAGCAGGGGCGGCGAAAATCAGATAGAAAGCTGCAATTAGATTTGTGCCGCGCCGGAAACCACCAATCTTAAGTCGTGGACTTACAATTCGGCTTTGTCTTGCGTAACTATACCTACCTATCGTTCTATAAGCATCTGAAAGCTCTTGCAAAATTTTCAAAAATCGTTAAGAATGAAATATATACGTTGTTTTTTGAAAGGGAAATGCAATGGAATTAAAACTTGAAGTAAAAACACTAATCGTAGGTATTGCGCTGGGCGTAATTGTTACGGCTGCATTAGGACAGGTTAGTGGAAGTGCCGACAAAGCGGATTTTGGAATCGCGGTACAAACCCGGGGCTTCGCACTTGTGCGAACAACGGAGGGACTGTTGTATGCTGTTGATTTGGAAAAGGCCAAAGCGGAATTAATTGAGAATACGGACAACAGGAACAGGCCTCTGAACTTAAACGCCGCATTCACGTCTGAAAGATATACTCCCAGATAGCAATCAAAGCAAGTTATCCGATTGACTTTTGCTGCGGTTTTGCGTGGCCCGGTGTTTCCACGATTCTATGGGTGTTTTGCGGACTGCCAGCAAGATGAGCAACCCATGCATACAAAGACGGCCCATTTGGCCCCGGCAGAACGCTATCATTAAACAGTCCAAAGGGTAACTTAGGTGGCAAAGAGGGGATTATAAAAGCAGACAACAAGTAATTAGTTTCCGCAGTGAGTTTTCGTTGAGGGCAAGGCTAGTGATACAGAAATATTACTTTTTATAGGTCGCTATTGAAAAAAAGGTTCAGTGAGATTTGATTTTTTTGCTTAACTTGCGTTTAACTTGTGCCGATAGAACGGTTAAAAGTTACGACGGCTATATTGAGTTATTAAAAGGAGTTTTAAAATGGGGATTCAAAACTGGTCAGAGGATATTATTCTCGTGGACTTGCCCCAAGAACCTGATATGGGAGAGGAGCTTAAAACCGTTACCGAAATGGCGCGTGACAGAGGCGACTGCGACGTTGTAGTTGATTTTTCCAACGTTGACATTGTAACATCTTCGAGTCTTTCGAAGCTCCTGAAGTTGCGGAAGCTGCTGGCTGACTGTGGTCATCGGCTTGTTTTCTGCAACGTTGCGGCAGCGACCAGAGGTATCTTTACCGTAACCGGTCTTGACGGGATATTTGAGCTTGCCGAGGACAAATTTGTTGCCCTGGCAAGCCTGCAGCTTATCAATTAGGCAGCAGGGGCACAAAAGAACTTGACAGAGGTCTATCTTTTGTATACCATAATGTGTTGTTGTCCTTGTTGAGCCGGCTACGAAGATCGCTTTGGGCAGCGGTGTTCGTAATCTGCTCGCGGGGTTTGCATAGTAGCAGGACCGAATCAGATGAACGCAGTAACTCTGCAGCAAATCGAGCAGATAATAGGTTATAGCTTCTCCAACCACAATCTCTTATCCAAGGCATTCACTCATTCGTCGGCGGCTGACGACCGTCTTTTGAGTAATGAACGTCTGGAGTTTCTCGGTGACGCCGTTTTAGCTGTGGTTATTTGTCAAACCATCTTCGAGCGATTCAGAGGTTATCTGGAAGGAGATTTGACGAAAGTAAAGAGCATGCTTGTTTCTCGCAGGACGTGCGCTCGAATTACCAAGCAACTGGGTTTGCAAAAGTTCCTAAGCGTGGGCAAGGGCATGGCATCAGTCCGCGCTTTGACAAGCTCGCTTGCTGCCGGTCTATTGGAGGCCGTTATCGCAGCAATTTACATTGACAGCGGATTCGAGGCTGCCAAGAGTTTCATTCTTAGGAATTTTGGTCCATTGATTGAGCAGGCCAATGCGGAAGAATCTCAGGGCAATTTCAAGTCGGTACTGCAGCAATACGCGCAACAGCATCTTAATACGACGCCTGTCTATGAAGTGCTCGACGAGAGAGGGCCCGACCACAACAAATGTTTCGAATCGGCAGTAGTTATGGCGGGGCGTCATTTCCAGAGCGCATGGGGGACGAACAAAAAAGAAGCGGAACAAAAAGCCGCTTTCAACGCCCTTGTGGAGTTAGGCATCACTGAGGAGTCTTTGCCGGAACTCAGCGGTTAAAATCCGGGCGAGGGCAAAGTTTTCGGCGGTCACAATGCCGCCAGCCAAACCAAGGCATATAAAGCCAAGGCAGTTACGACTATGAAAACGACGATTGAGCCAAATAGAATCGCGGTCTCTTTAACAAAAAGGCCCGCTGTAATTGTCGGGAGTTTGGTTGTTTTGTAAATGACAGCTATCGCCGCGGCTAACGGCAGCAGCCAGAGCAACAACTGTGGATTCGTCGCGATCCGCTCCGGCGCGGTAAAGGTCGCAGTTACAAGAAAAGCTTGCAGCAACATTTTATTCTCCGGGTATTTCTGTTCTTTTAAGATGAGCTAAATAAATGGCGTTGATGATGCACAAAAGGTTAAGCAAACCGGCGGTGCTGGTATATATTTGTCCGATTTCGTTAGGCCAGCCGTAGACGGGGAAGCCGCCGCCAGCGCTGATATGCCCTATTGTGAGCACCAGCGGCGAAGTCATAATTTGTGCGGCATAAACATACCAGGGCGTTGCCCCGATGGGGTCAATTATGCCGATTGAGCCGATATATAAGCCAATACAGAAAGTCAGGGTAACAGTTACAAATATAATCATTGCCCGTTTACTCTCTTTCAGCAAGAAATGTCCGGCCCCCGGCAAGAGCCAGCCCAGCAGTCCGACGATGAAGCAGGGCAAAGGATGGTTTTCTTTAGGAAGGTGTGCCACTACAATTTTCCTTTGGGTTCTGGCGGTGTGTTGACATCCGGCGGGCGGTCATCCTGGTCGAGGAGTGTAAAGTCCATTCGTTTTAATATGTTTTCCGGGTTAAAGTGTACCGGCGCCAGCGATTGAGACCGAACAAAGTCTTCTCTATAGACTCGCATCGCCTTAATTCTCTGGTAATCTTCGCGATAGAAGCGTTTGACCGAAACATTCTTTAAGCAATAGTAGCTCATGCTGGGTTTGAGCTCCAGCACCAAAGGCAGAGTGTCGACGGTGTTGCTGTCCTGCGGTACAAGCGCATAAATGTGGTCTCTGAGGATGCTTTCTCTTCTGCGTTCATTGAGCAGCAACCTTGCGGCCGGGTCACCTTCGTTTTGCACAGCGATAGTTTTCAGTGCCGTACCCGGAATTCTCCGCAGGTCTGTAAAACTTTGGAGCCTGAATGTCTCGGCACTGCTTTGATCCTGCTTTTCCTGCTGCCCATAGAGCTCGTTGAATTTGTTGACCGCGCTATCCCAGCCATCCTTTGTGGCCAGCTCAAGAAACTCCTCGGCCTTGCGTTTGGCAGTATCCATTGCGGCAAGTCTCTTTAAATCCTCCACCACTTGCTGCTTTACCGCGTAAACATCCTGCTCGCCTGTCTGCTCCGGCGTCTGCTCAAGTACAAGGGTACTGGTGCTAAAAGATTGGTCTATGCTATCGGGTTCGGCGACCTTCTTAGCTTCTATTACGCGCACAAGGGCCATTATTTGCCCCGTTGTCTGACCGGTCATCTGTGCGGATATATCTTTGAGCGGGCCGATATTCTGATACAGGCTCGGCTTTGGTGCCTCGAATGGTCCGAGTTCGCTGACGGTGAGTTCATCGACCGCGAAGACAAGGCGGGCGAGTGCAACAGGGTTATATCCGTAGCCCGGTAAGTAGAGCGTTCCAAGGGTCTTGTCCGTTCGGATATCATTTGCACTAAGCAAGCCGGTTTTGCCGGTGTAGACGTTGATTTCGTATTTTTCGCTCATTTGTTCAGCGGCAGTTTCATAATCCCCGGCCAATTGCCTGAGCTGTTCAGCACTCAGGGAGGTGGGCTCCGTATCTACATTTTCGAAAGCGGCTTCGGTAAGGGTCTTTGTATCCTGGAGAATCCTCTCCGCTCTGGAATTTACTTTTCTCAGGAGTAAGCCTTTTAAAATGGTGGCCGCCACCTCAGCATAGCTTCTAGTTCTGTCGACTGTCATGGAGTTCGGGTCGTTCGGGTCAAGGGGTACCTGTTCGGTGAACAGCTGTTCTCTGTATTTTTGGTAATATTCTTCCGCCTCTTCGTGTGTGGGTCGCGTTACCGTCGTTGAAATATCATCGAGCTTTACGGCGATGTATTCCAGCCGGACCCTGTCGAGCAGCTTGTAGCCGAAGCCATAAGGGTTTTGTTCGGTTATGTCGCCGGCAAAGGATTGCTTGTATTTGTCAAACTGCTCGGATATTTCATGGTGCGTCGGTTCAGGTTGGTCTTCTGCGAACACAGCAGAATCAAATGACACGAATTCAAGGTCAATTCGTTCATTCTCATAGCTGACGTCGTACATTATCTGTGAATCGGTGATATCTTCGGTTGTGCAGACCATTTTGGCGTAATTCAGCACAGCGATCAAATCGCCGAACATTGTCAGTATCTGTTTCTCTGAGAGGCCCCGCTGGTTCACTATTGAGGCGATTAGCTGTTTATATGTGACGCCGCCGGTAACATGTGGTATGGTTCTTGCGAGCTGATTGCCCGAGTAGTTGTCCGATGTTTTCACGCCGGCCCGCCTGGCCTCGTTTTTCAGCAGCAGCCAGTATACGTCGCTGCTCATCGAGCGGTTATAAATGTCATTGATTTGTTTGTCACTGATTCTGTACTGGTTTGCCGTTCTTATTTGTTTTATATGGTTGACCAAAGCCGGTGAAGTTGTGCGGTCCGCAAATAGCAGCTCACTCAAGAGGAGTGCGAGGAGGTCACGCGTCCGAAAGAGTGGCACACTAAGGCTTGTTAGTATATCATCGGCTCTGAGCATCTTGAGGATTTCGAGGTCACGGCGGGCGAGGCCCAGGTCGTAGTTTGTTATCGGCTGGTCATCTGCGAAGTAGGCGACCGTCTGGCGGCGAGCGGCCGCTCTTCGGCCGAGCTGCTGGATGTACGAGCCGCCTATAAAGCCGACCATTATGACGATGACCACAATGGCCATTATCTTTTTGTTATTTTTGCGCAACCATCTGACTAAACTCATATCTGCGCTCCGGATTTATCTGGAAATCGCTGCTTATATCGATTTTTTAGACTTCACAGTATATTAAACCGCCGGAGCTTTGCAAGAAAAATAGCGAAATGAGCGGACAGGGGGTGGAACAGGGCAAGAAGCGTGAGACACTAAGTGATACCGCCAGGCGGCGGGTGAGAAGATCCGGCAAGAAATGGGGGAGCAGGGGCTATTTTGGGCTGGAAATAAATTGCTTGCACTTGCGGCGGGCGGAAAAGATAATAATCAGCGGCTTTTAACATGGATGTTTCTTGGAAGATTCGAAACCGAAAATTTAGGAGGTTTTAAAATGAATGAACGTGAAGAGAAGCCGAGCAATTTACTGGACACTACGGATTGTCTGGAAGCCATTGGGGTATTTCGCGGGTGGAAGAACTTCTTGTTCATAATTGTAGTACTTTGCCTTGTATTGCTGCAGGTATCGTTCTGGCTTGTGAATTTAGGCTACGTTAAAGTTGAGGAAGGCAAAGAGGAAGTCTCTACAGCTGCGGTCAAGGAGGCGGAGCAGATCGTCGAGCCAGCAGACGAGGCCAAAAGTGAGATAAAAGAAGCGGCAAAACAGGTAGCCGGGGAAGCAAACGCGCCGGCCGAGGCTGCACCACAGCAGCCGGAAAGGCAAGAGCGGGCCAGCGGCTTTTCTGTGATAACATTCGGGCGGCTGGCGATGCTTATTCGGCTCTTCGACTTTGTGCTCATACTGGCAGCAGTGCTTTATTGTCTCACGATGCTGTTTAGCTTGAAGGTGTCGCTGCTGGGCAGGCTCGGCGGAATAAACCATATCTCTCGAGCATTTTTCCTGTCGCTGCTTGGGCTGGTTTTGCTTTTGCCGTGGCAGAGGTTCTTTGCCGGCGTGGTTGCCGGCGCGATCTATACTCCCGGCGAGCTGTTGAGGTGGTATACTATCGAGACGAGCGGCGGCATATTCGGCATCATCGTTTACTACCTGCGGTTCAGTGGTTACTGGCTGATTGTGGTGCTTTTTCTTATCTTCGCGCAGATTCGCAGCGTTCGCTGGGCAAAGGCGATTCTCCGCAGGTTAGAGGTGATATAAAAGCGACAACTGAAAGGACTCAGCTTTCTATTGCTGCTGCTCTTTTGTAAGTCTTAGGATAAGGTCGCGTCGACTGGGGTAGAGGTCGAGCAGTTCGGCGCGCTTAGCCAGTTCAAAGTCATCCAATTCGAAACCCGGCGCCATGGTTGTCCCCATCAAGGCGAACTTTCCGCCATGTTTGAGAAATGCTCCCTGCCAGGTGTCTTTAGGCACCGTTACCTGAACGCGCTGACCTTTGGTTATGTCGGGCCCCAAATCTATCACGTCGCTGGAGCCATCCGGATGCAACTGCAGCATTGTAACCGAATCGCCCAAGTAAAAATGCCATACCTCATCGCTGGTTAATCTGTGTAAACTCGAACAGGTATCGGGCGTGAGAAGGTAAAGTACGGCCGTTGCGAAGGTTCTTTCGCCGGTATATCTAACCGGCAGGGCAGCCTGGGCAATCTTTTCCGGGGCCCGGTAGGTCTCAATGTAATATCCTCCCTCCTTCTCCAAGGGTCTCATCTTAAAGAATTCTATTATTTCCTGGGCAGTCGTCATGGTGGACTAACCGTCAATATTAACCTGCGGGCAGCAAGGGTATTCGGGCCTTGCCCCAGAGCATCTGTGCTCTGGAAAGGACCTACGGCTGGTTATCGACGTTATCTTCAGTATTCTTTTTGGCAGTCAGCCTGTTTTGTCTGGACTGTGTCTGCATATTCGAGGTATTGTCGCGCGTGATCGGTAGCCTTCTTATTCTTGTCCGGCTGCCAGTTATAGTCCAAATAGTTCTTATATGCTTGTGTCGCGCATGGTGTGTTTTCCAGGTGTTCGTAACAATATCCAATCCGGTAGGCCACTATATATTTGTATTCGTAACAAGCTGCATATTCCCAGGCCTTGTTATAATACTCAAGGGCGTTGGTGTAGTCCTTCTGCTTATAATAGGTGTTGGCCATCAGCGTCGCGGCCCGCAGGAATTCAGTGCTTTGGGGGTCGTTGAGAATTTGCTTTAGGTGTTTACGACAATTTTCGTAATCCTTGGCGCGGTTATAGCATTTAGCGAGGTCTAACTGAGCAGCCTGGTAGTCGGGTTTTATCTGGAGGGCTTTTAGGAAAGCCTGTTCTTTCTGAGCGTGGTCTTCGGCCTGTCGGGCATCCTGCAGATGGGGCGCGGCCTGGCAGTTGGCTTCGATGAAGTCCGCAAGCTCCTTATTTATTTTCGTTAAAGAGCTCGCTACCGTCTCTTCGAGGACCGAAAACTCGTAACCCTTCTGCCGGGCATTTGCCAAGTACAGGCGCAGTTGTTCGGTTTCGTTCAGCCAGTAAAAAAACACCTGTGCAAACTGGCACCGCCCGGGCAATCTGTATAACTTCTCTTTTGAAGTTGAGAACAAAGCCTTTATATTGAACCTGCGCCCCTCGTCAATTCTGCTCTTTAGTATCTGTCCCACCCTGGGATTTGGTTCTGCGACAATCAGTTTTCCCTTGACGATTCGCGCCTGATCACCCAAGAACGAAGTCAGGCCTTCCTCAAACCATTCAGGTGGATTTTGAAAATTCTGGTGGATGAAGTGGCATGTGATTTCATGAAAGAGTGAGTTCCAGCCGTTGAATGCTCCGTCATTCATGAATTGGTGTGTGTAGACTGCCGGCACATTGGGTTCGTAGCGTCCGCGGTCGACGTTGGCGTAATAGCCGTGCTCTTCGAGAAGCCTCTGAGTGTCGGCCTGCGTCCTTGAATAATAGATTGTTAGAGGCTTTCGCCAAGCTATTTCGAAATACTGCTTCTGCATATTTGCATAGTATGCTTCGGCGTTTGCCCGAATAAACTGCACGTACAGAGGGTTTAGATCGCTGTTGATGATAAAATGGTCGGTATGATATTCTTTAGCCGAGACAGCTGTCAGAGTCAGGAGGGTACAACCAACGCACAGGAAAACTTGTTTGTTCATTTTCTTGCCCTGCTTGGTTCGGGCTATTTTTGAATCTGGTCTCCAGACAAAGGACAAACGGAGGCGGAGGAATTCGAACCGCCGTTATGCCATTTTGCGACCTATTTTTTAATAATAAGACACAACATAAGACTTTGTCAAGGCAAAGCTTAAATCATTCCCATAATTTATCAATATTCTCCTTGTTTATCAGAATTTGGCTTTAAAATACGCCTGCATTACCTTAGAATTAATTGAATAGTTGTGTTAAAATCAGGGACCGTAGATGTGAGGTCCATTTGAAGCGCCATAACACGTGATTTCAGGCAAAAACGACAGATTAAGGAGGACCTGAAATGCGATACAGCGTCCACTACGACTCCAAATATGATTGTGTATTTGCCAGAATCGAAGGCGAGATAGAGATGAAGGAGTTAGATGATTTTGCGAAAGAGGTGGTAAAACAAACATCCGAACATGATTGCAGACGACTGATTAATGACTTGCGAAAGGCGCAAGTCAAATTATCAACGCTTGAGCTGTACGAGCTTCCACATTTCATTGAGGGCGCAGGGCTGGATCGACTATGCAAGAGAGTTGTTGTTGTTTCTCAAGATTTTGATGATTACAGATTTTTCGAAAATATTTCCCGTCGTCGCGGCCATTTGGTGGAGATATTCGCGGATTCTGACAAGTTCTCTATTTTCCGAGATATGGAAAAGGCAAAGGAGTGGCTCGGACTGGACACCATAAATCCCTGACAGGCAATGACGCAACGGCCGAATCTTTTGCTCAGAATCCTAAGTCGATGCGATTTGTAAGCCGCTAATGGAACCGATAATCGTCAAGCGGTTCTACGCCAGACAAGCATACGTATTTCATTACTTTTCCAAAACCTTGCGCAGTATTATTTTGAAGGTTGTTTGGTCTGCTTCGCTAAAGCTATGCAGACCATTGTGCATAGCTCGCTAATAAGCGGGCGACGCAGAATGGAGGCGGGGGGATTGCGGGCTTTGGCCTTGAACCCAAATTTGCTTCGCAAATTTCCATAGGGGCCCTGCCCCTCTGGCGGTCGCGTTGCTCGGTGTCTCCTACGCAGGCGTCGTTGCTGTCCTGAACCTCGATGCTTTATTGACTTTAATCAGACAAACCAGCCATCGCCAAAAACAACCGGGGCCTATACCTGACAGGTATAGGCCCCGGATTGGTGCCAAATCATTCAGCCTATAAATAGACCCTTACGGCCACAGGTTCTGCGTCATCCAGCTGTCCGCCAGGATGTTGTAATCATGGAAGTTTACAAACCTGCTGTCCTTCGGCTCTGGGTCTGTCATATTGGCGGGCGACATCACGGGCCTGTAAACCAATCCCCCGCAGCCGTCATCGACCGCTACAAGCCCGCTTCCATCGTCAAACTTGTAGTGGTACACCGGACAATTAGGGTCAGGTTCATTTCCATCGACGCCGTCGCTGCCAAGGTACGCCATCTCGTCGCTGCGCAGAGAATAGTCGTAGATGCGGACATCGTCTATGGCCCCTTTGAAATAGCGGCTCGTGTCGCGACCGCGACCAATCCAGAACCTCTGGTCAAATTGCTGTAACGGTCCCGGGTCAAGGATTATGTTGTGCCGTGCCGAATCCATTACCCCGCCCGCCGGTTGCCCATACAGCGAACAACCGTTCGGGTCCACCGACATGGCGATAAACGTCCACGTCAGGTCGGGTACCACAATCCCGGAACCAAACTGCCATGTCGCGGTAATCTGGTTCCAGCAGTACCCTACGCTGTCGCCGTCCTTGCCGCCTGCCAGTTCGGTAGCGTCCTCTATTCCGTATTCCCGGCTCGTCACGATACCTATGTAGCCCTCGTACGGCTCACCGTTTCGCCGTACCCAGGCCGTTATGGACATGTTCGTAAGCCCGGTCAGGCGTGGGTCGCAGACGTCGACCTGAATATTGGAGTCAAGCACCAGCGCACCGTTGCCGTCATACCCGGTGGTCCAGGTCGCCGGAGCGTTCACAGAGTCCAGTTCAGTGATGTTCCCGTCCTGCTTTAAAGTGGGAACGCAGCCATCGGCCATCAGCCAGTCCGTCCCCATTACATCAAGGTCATCGTAATTAACGTTACAGTCCCCGGTGAAATCGCCTACAAGTTCGGACGTCTCGGGCCTGCATCTCGGCGGATACAGCCTGATATCGTCAACGTAGATATATCCTATGCCAGACATCGCCTTGCCCTGTCCTGTCTTGTCAGCGCCGCCGATACCGATGGTGAACCGGTCAATCGCAGTCAGGTCCACCCCGCACGCGTCGAAAATGGCCAGGTCAATGTTCCAGTCATACCAGTACTCAAATCCCATCAGGCTCGGATTCGGGTGCACGACATAGCCGGTGTTGCTGCTGGTGTCTTCTAACTCAATCCACGGTGTCGCCGCTTCCCATAGTAGGGTTTTCGATGGGCTCAATGGTATTACGGTGGCATTGCATGGGTCGCCGCGCAGGTACAGGAACAGCGCCTTGACCCCGCCGGCCGTCCAGTCACTACCGATTGCAAGCTCGGACATGTCCGGAACGTCGAACACTGAGCCTGGATAGCCCTTGGTGATATTCTCGAACATCAGCATCGCCGCCTGGCTGCCCGGCTGCCGAATCAGATTCGGGTCGTTCTCGCGATAGATTGTTCCATCGCTGCTGTTAAAACGCCAATCTTGCCATACGTTCCACAGCGCGGTGCTGTTCGCGTACGACTCAAAGTTGTCCACCAGCAGGAACATACCTATACTGAAGCTCCAGACATGGCCTTTGGCCGTCACCGAGGCGCTGTTCTCGTCGATTCGCCAGTAGTACCTGCCGCCCACAATAAGTTGTCCGGGTACAGTATAGCTCTCAGTGCCAATAGTCAGAGTCGTTTGGTATATGCCTGTCGTATCAGCGTTATTGGCATTTAATACGGCGGTTCTGTCAGAGCCGAAATACACGTCGTGCGTCAGTGCGTCAACTCCGGCGTCCCAGCTCAGGTCCAGACCCAGGAATATCTGGTCCCCGGCCCCGTTCACCGGGATGGGGTTCTTGGCCCGTCCTTCGACCTCGAAGCTCCAGACATCGCCTTTCCACAGATCGCTGCTATTGATTTCGTCGATTCGCCAGTAGTAAGTCGCCACTAAGTCAAGCGTGCTCGCGTAGTTGCTTGTAGCCCAGCTGACGGCACTCTGGTTGCCCTGGAACTCGCCCGACGATGTATCGGCATTGTAAACAGCGGTTTCGTCGGTACCGAAGTACACGTCGTGCCCATTCGTTGTTGCTGCTGCAATTCCTGGCGTCCAGCTAAGTGTCGCACCCGTCTTGGGTATCTCATCGGCCCCATTGGCAGGGATGGGATCCTTTGCGACCCCGCGGTCCATCGCAAAGCTCCAGATAGGCCCCGCCCACGTAGTGGTGCTATTGACCTCGTCCACAGCCCAGTAATAGACCTCGCCTAACTCAAGAGCTAAGTTCGCCCCGGCGTCATACGTCGCCGAAGAAAGTACAATCGCGCTTACAGAACGGCTGTTTACCTCAGCAAAGCTCGTCCCGAAGTAAAGCTCGTGCCCGTTCGTTGGCTGGACATAATCGCCCGCCGACCATTCGAGCACAATGTCGGGAAGGATATCTACCGCACCGTGCTCGGGAGTCGGGTTCCAGGCGGTCCCGGCGTCAATACGCCCTAATATCCAGACCTCATTCGGGTCATTCGAGTCTTCAGGCGCCCTTATAGCAATGCCGACTATACCTGTTCCGCCGTAGGCAGTCAGGTTGGCATCGTTGATATCGGCTTCAACGCCAGCTATAACATCCGCCTGCGTATTTAGACCCGACCAGACTCCATCATACTTCCTCAGTACTATCTTGCCGCCCGTTATATCGACCGTACCGCGGTCATTTATGGACAGGCGTCTGGCCTTGATAGTGCCGCCGTCAAGCTGCAGGTGGCCGGTGCCATCGCCCTGTTCGTTCTTCGGAACGATGATTGCACTGCCCCAGGTCGTTGCCGCGCCGCTCCACGTGCTGCCGTTGCAGTCAATGGTACCGCCGGTCATAATGAGCGTACCGTCGCCGCCGTCACCCATCCCAAGGTAGCCGTAATGGTCCAGCTGGATATGACCGCCGCTCATAGTCATCGTGCCGACTCCGCCTACCGAGTAGCCCGGTGATATCTCCATAAACCTCGCCTCGCCGCCTGTCATATTCAGGGCCACGCCGGGGCCGGTGTCAACGGTATCGCCGACAACAAAATGCCCGCCCTCAACTGCGCATGTCTGGTCCGCACTAATCAAAACAGGGTCGCTCATATTTGCGACGTCAATCCAGGGTCGGTCCACTGCCCAACCAGTCCAATTGTCTATGAATGGCACTTCCCCAGTGCTCCAGTTGGCCGGATTGCACCAGAGGTGGTCGCCGCCGCCGTCAGTCCAATCAACTTGTCGCCATTGGGCCCGGACGCTGCCTGCGAAGACAAGTACCAGAACAACAGAAATTGAAAAATACAGTTTCCTACACATCATGTTCCTCCTTAAAAGAAATTAAAATATTAAAATGTTCTTTGGCTTACGGGCCAAAACAATATTAATTGCAGACAGGCGCAAATCTTCGTGCAACAAGCACGAATAACCTTCACTTTTTTAAAAAAATTCCGCACCTGTCGCAAATAAACCGCGCCTTATTGGAATTCCGCCTTGAGTAAACATCCAATACACCACACCTCCAAATAAGCGTGTGTCTTCAGCCGGAAAGCTAAATATTTCCAGCCCTAAAACCCATAATCCTCATTTCTCTTACCATTATTTGTACCACCTTGTTGCATAAATGTCAAGAACAAATTTGCCCCAATCCTGAATTTACCCCCCCACCCCACAATCCCTAAATCCTGTCTCTAAAAGCCCTTACAAGCATTTAATTTAGCCCAAGAACCCGTGTTGCGACAGCCAGTTTGCCACTTTGCGTTATGTTATTCTTAGCCCTTTTTGCGAATACTTTTGAACGCCGCGAGCGGCCAATTTACGTTGTTGGGCGCCTGCTGCAGGCAGGTGTTGAGAATACGAAGATTTGCTCGAAATACTTACCAAGTGGCTTTATATGGCGTAAATGCCCGGGATTCCGAAAGTCATACTGCTAATCGACGCCGGGATGGTCTGCCAACTGTTACCATTGCGATCGAAGCGAAGACCCCGGGTGTAGCCAATATCGTCACAAATGGCGAGCGCATAGGAAAAATGGCAGCCGAACATTTGGCAGACAATGGAGGCGGGGGGATTCCGGGCTTCGCCCTTGAACCCAAATTTGCTTCGCAAATTTCCATAGGGGCTCTGCCCCTCTGGCGGTCGCATTGCTCCCTGTCACCCCGACGACCTGGGAAAATACTTTTCCCAGACCCTTTTAGGGTTCGAATCCCCACACCGGGGGAGCTAACCCAATGGAGGCGGGGGGATTCGAACCCCCGTCCCGAGATGCATTGAGACAAGTGTCTACATGTTTAGTCGTTTTATTGTTTTTTCGCCTTGCCAAGCGCCAAACGACAGGCTCTTGGTTTAGCTATTTCGGTGTTTCTTGCCGAAGCCAGCCCGAACAACCGACTCGGCCAGCCTGCTATCTTACGCCCTTACAGTACCCACAGGCAAAGTCCTGCAGGACGGGCTGCTTAATTAAGCAGCCATTTGCAACTGGTAGTTGCCAATTAAATTTTGTTGCCGGATGATTAGCCAGGCCAACCGGCGTCCTGGACATGCAACGTGGCTCTCCGCCATCCGGTCGAAGCCATTCGCCCCCATATTCACTTTTCAAAATCCCGACCGTCGGTTCAACAAATAGTCCGCGGTCACACTATATTATTATATCGTTTATTAGTCTTGGCGGCAATAAAAGTTCGTTTTGGGCTTGTTTTTTTCCTATTTTCGCGTTTTTACTGCATTTTTTCCAAGTCTATGCTGAGCGGTATTAATCAAAAAGTACATCAAACAGCCCAAAAACCACAAAATCACCTTGCGGACGGGCCAAGGTGGACTTAGAATACATCATTCTAAATCTAAAAGCAGGGGAAAATCATGTTAGCGAAATTGCACAGCGTTACGATTGAAGGAATTGAGGGTATAGTCTGTGAGGTTGAGGTTGATGTTGCCCGGGGCGGCTTTGAGAAGTCACTTATTGTGGGTCTGCCGGACACCGCCGTGAAAGAAAGTGTCGAAAGGGTCAAGAGTGCCGTTACCAACTCCGGCTACAGGTATCCCAAGACCCAGTCCTTGATAAACCTTGCGCCGGCAGATGTCAAAAAGGTAGGGCCGGTCTTTGATTTGCCTATCGCTTTAGGGATACTCATCGGTCAGGGCGCTTTGGTTGGTTCTGCGCCCAAGGATTTTGTCATTGTCGGAGAGCTGGCCTTAGACGGAAGGGTAAGACCTATTAACGGCATACTAAGTATGGCGACGACGGCCTCGGCTAAGGGTTTCGGGCGAATGATTGTGCCTTTGGACAACGCCAAAGAGGCTGCGGTTGTTCAGGACATCGAGGTATATGGTGTCGGCTCACTGGCCCAGGCGGTGGGCTTTCTCTCCGGACAGTTACCGCTTGAGACAACGACCGTTGATATCGATGAGCTTTTCAGCGGGGCATCAAACTATGAAGTGGATTTTGGAGATGTCAGGGGACAGGAAAGCGTCAAGCGAGCGCTGACGGTTGCCGCCGCCGGGGGTCACAATATAATGATGATGGGTCCTCCCGGAGCAGGCAAGACGATGTTGTCGCAGAGATTAGCAACCATTCTGCCGCCTTTGTGCATGGAAGAGGCGATTGAAACAACGTGTGTATATTCGGCAGTGGGTCTTTTGGACAGGAACAATGCATTATTGGCGACTCGTCCTGTTCGAATGCCGCATCACACAGCGACGGGTCCTGCTCTGGTCGGCGGGGGTACAAACCCCCGGCCGGGCGAATTGTCACTGGCGCACTTCGGAATATTGTTTCTCGATGAATTTGCTGAATTTCCCAGGCGCATTCTCGAGATGATTCGCCAGCCATTGGAAGACGGCTTTGTTATCGTGTCACGTGCCAAAGGGACTATCCGATTTCCATGTCAATTTATGCTTGTGGCGGCAATGAACCCGTGTCCGTGCGGATATTACGGCAGCGACGCGAGGAGGTGCAGGTGCAGTCCGGGCCAGATAGAGCGGTATCTGTCGAGGATATCCGGGCCGTTGATTGACAGGATTGATATTCACATTGATGTGCCAGCAATAAGCTTCGCAAGGCTGCGGTCGAAGCGAAGCCAGCTCGATTCAGCAACGATAAGACAGGACGTGACGAAAGCGAGAGAGTTTCAGGCGAGGCGCTTCGACAACAATAAAGTTATGACAAATGCGAGAATGAGCCACAAGCAGGTTCGCAAGTTCTGCGAGCTGGATTCCGCATGTGAGCAGATGCTCAAACAGGCAATGCTGGAATTGGGGCTGAGCGCAAGGGCACACGATAAGATTTGCAAGGTAGCGCGGACGATAGCGGACTTAGCCGGTGCTGAGAACATAGCACCCGAACACATCGCAGAAGCGATCAGCTACCGGAGACTCGACAGAAAGTTATGAAGCCGCTACGGCGTTTCGGAGAACTCCGGAACTATACGCCAGCCTTGAGTCCCCGGCTTTTACCGTTCGGTGTTGCGGTTTCTAAAATCCATAAACTGGTCTTAGCTGGTCCTGGGTTGGGAGCTTGGCGTAGTACTCGCCTCTCGGGCCGACGTAGCCGACGCCCTGTTTTTTGAGCGGGACCTGAATAATAGAGCCGTTGCTGTTGGTGACTTTGACCAAGGTGGTGTTCATGTCCTGGCGGATTCTATCTCTCTCGTCAGCGGCCTTTTGCTTATCCTGCTCATTGCCGAGCATATAGCCTGCGCCGCCGCCTACCGCGGCTCCTATCAGTGTCGCTTCCGTGTCGCCGCCTGCGAGCTGGCCGATACCGGCACCAGCCAGGGCACCGATAGCAGCACCGGTCTGAGCATCGCTTTCACAGCCGGCAAAAATTACTAAGCCTGAGCTTACGACTGCCACTATCAGAATTGTCATTACATTCTTAGCCATTTTGCACCTCCATACGGGTCGAACTGACTTATTCTATAATTCGTTTCCACACTCATATTTCACTGCTTGATTTTTGCAGTGCCAATTATTACTGCAAACAGGCCTCCCGGGGTTCCAAGCCGCATTCAAGCCAGTTGGCCGCCATTTCGGCAAAATCATAGAAGTCAACCTTGCAATCACTATTAACGTCACCAGCCATACCTGCCGCACACTGAGCGACTTTAGGACCATCAAGTATCACGCCGTATATTTCCCAGCTGCCATTGTGGTTATCCTGCCAGACGACCATGTTTTGGTAAACGGCAGGGGAACGCTGGTGACCCAGAAAAGGAGCGACAGGAAATTCCTGCGGGGAGCAGGTGTCGTTGATATCCGCGGCGAAGATGTCCCAGTCGCCGTCATAGTTGTCCTGCCAGACGACCGTATTTTGGTAAATCTCGGGGGTAAGCTGGTCATCACCGAGAGTGCAGATAGGGAAGAGAGCGGCAGGGTTGCTTACATCAGTGCCGTAAATATTCCAGCCGGTCCCGGCGACATAGCCCTGCCAGACGACGGTGTTTTCGTAGATGGCCGGCTCATTCTGGTCGTCCGCATATGCGGCGACAATAAATACCGATGGACTTTCGGGGTTGGTTATGTCGGCGGCATAAATGTCGTAGTCGCTGCCAACAAGCTGCTGCCAGACCACAATATCGCCGTAAATGTCAGGTTTCTGCGCCTGCTGGCTGCCGGTCGTGCCGGAGATTTCAAACTCCTGCCATTCGGCGGCACGTACGACAGAGGCCGGTAGAGCGGCGCAAATCACGGCGACAAGCAATCCTGTCAAATATGCGTTTTTCATTGCTCTGCTCTCCGGAACACTTACTGGTCAGCATTTTCGGGCTTCTCCGTTTTGATTTTTTCCAACAGGTTAAGCAGTACTTCGGCAGAATCCTTATTTTCCAAATCCAAGCCGGCCTGCTGCAGCGGCTCGAGCGCTTCGTCGATTTCGCCGATGCCGAGCAACTGATAGCCCAGCAAAAGCTGCAGGTCGGCGTCAGATGTGTAAAGTTCAGCTGCCTTGGTAAGCAGGTCAATTTGATGTAAGAGGACTTCGTCTTCGGCATAGAGGCCGCGAGGGTAAAACACACCTTCGGCCTCGGGTGAAACGTTCTCGAGAGCGGACCGAAGAGCGTCGGCCGCCTCTGAGTATTGGCCATTGGCAAAGAGAGTCTGCGCATAGGCAAAGGGGAGCACCAGATCTTCCGGGGCCAAGTCCATTGCTTCGGCAAATTTTTCCGCCGCGGTATCATAGTTGCCTTCCTCGAAAGCCTTAACGGCCTCTTCGAAGTAAGTATCGGCGGGAGTCGGCGCGTTAGGTTCCGCGGCCTGCTGGGCAAGTCTCTCGCGGACATCCGCGAAGGTCGTGTGGTCGACTACGCCAACGCCTTCTGCTGACTGATACGATGCCGATGGTGCATAGCTCTCGCCGTAGCTGTAATTGTAAGTGTAGTAATTATATGTGTCACCTACAACCTCACGAGCGACAGGATAGTACCCATACCAATCATAGGGGTGACAGCCGTACCAGTAATAGCGCGAATATCTGTAATGTGCAGGCCAGTATCCACCGAGACTGACAAAGACATACCTACGGTGATGGTAGGGGTAAACATAGCGGAACGTGAAGCGCGAGCCCCAATTATAGTAGACGGGAAAGCGATACCTGGGCCAGACTATTCTGTGGCATATCCGGTCATGGCGGTCCCTGTAGACGTGCTCATAGCGGTGGACGCGTCTTGTGCGATGGTGGCGGTCCTCATATCTGGTGGTCGAATCCCTTCCTGCTCGTCTGTGTCGTCTGCCAGTACGGCCTTGTCTATTAAGGCGGAGCGGCTCGGTTGAATCGGCAATAACAGTCGTGTCGCTGGCAATACTGTTTCTTGTACGGCCCCCCACTCTGGCGTCCGGAGTACGCTTTCGGCCCTGCGGTGCGGATTCTTTTGTTAGTGAAGCAGTCCTTATTCTGTCAACGCTTTTGAGACGTATTTTCTTGCGAGGCAGCTTAGTTTTGGCGTCCTTTTTTAGTGCTATGCGAGCCCGTTTGGGCTTGGTTAAGGGCACTGTGTTGTTTTGCACGACTTTGCCGCTTTGGATTCGCGGCTTGCGGTCGCCGGTAATTTTTGACACAGTGGTAACAGCCGGTTTTGGCTTTTTGATGGACGGTGCTATGCGTGCGGTTTTAACTGAGTCTATGCGCTTGGCCGGCTTGATGGGTTTTGTCACGCGCTCAGGCGAAGATTTCGGTATATTGACCTTCCTGGCCTGGCGTGCGCCTGCGTCCGCTCTTTTTAGATTACTTGGTTTTACAGTGCTCTTTCTGGTGGTATTGGAGCGCGGTCCTGTTGGCCTTTTTACGCTGAAAGAGCCGCGGGCGCGTTTAGCAGCGTTAAAGTTTCCTGCAGCATGTTTGGAAGCGTTAAAAGGCGCAGGTGGTGTCCCGACTTTTGGACGAAAGGAATTTCCTCTCCAGGATTGTCGCAAGTTAGGTTTACTGGTACTTTTGAAATTTCGGCGACTTTGCCGATTTGCGCGGCCCATCATAGGTTTGGACCGGGCAGGTTGTGAGCGTTGGGCAACTTTTGTCCGAGGTGCAGTGGCAGGGCTGGTCTTTCTAACCTGCTGACTTCTGGTGCTGCCACGGCGTGGTGCGCTGTTTTTTTGGCCGCCTTTCCTGGCCAAGACCGGCTCAGCGAGTAAGAGCAAAAACATACCCACCACGACCAGGGCGATTTTGAACGTTTTCTGGCTTGTCGGAGCTAACATGATAAGTCTCCTTCCTCTGACGGTCTTTTCAGGCCTGCGGTTTGACCTAACCGTATGCTTGGCCTGACCCATCAGTCAAAAAACACATCAATTAACAGACTTTTATATATGTTAGGCTCAGAGCCAACAGCCACCGGTGCTGTTACTTTTTGGAAGCCTTATCGAGTCCGAGATATTTGTCAAAAAAAGGTATCGCACGATTCAATATATTAAGAAAGACCTGTTTTTCATTGTCAGTGACTTCAATCGCCTGAAACAGTGCCTTAAAGCGTTCGGCTCGCTGCTTATTTATGACTTCAATTGCTTTTTTCCCCTTATCCGTCAGTTCAACAACAGTTGTCCGCTGGTTTTCCGGGCTTATAGTCTTGGAAACCATCTCTCTGTCGCGCCAGAGTTTGGTAATGGTGGTAGATATGGTGCTGTCGCTAGCACTGGGGGCAGACGCAGCAATTTCGGAAACGGTCATTTTGCCTCGTTCATTGAGCAACTCGAGTATCATGACATCCCGCTCAATCAGAGCCTCTGCAGGTGACTTCTCTTCCTGCACGGCTTTTAGCAGCCGCATCCTGAGACTTATTTCTAAAATCGCCCTTTCTAAATCCGGTCCCATAATAACTCCTTTAAATCGGCTCTCTCTTCTATATACAATTCTACACCAGAATAGTTCTCTTGTCAAGTATTTTATTAAAAAAAATGTTCGAAAAGCGAAATATTTAGCAAAAAGTGTTGTTTTGAGCTTAAGTCTTTTATTTTCAAGGCCTTATAATCACTAAGGACTATTGCCAAGACAGACTCGTACTTTGTCAATTCTAACCCACAGGACGTGGTTTTGCAATTATTTCAGCGGCGATGTGAGAATGGATAAATGCAGCCGCGAGTGTATGGCGGAGGCGATAGGTTTTGGGAAACTGGGTGGAAGATTGTGATAACTTGTACGGAGTCTTTTAAGAAATTCTCCGCTGTACGACACCCAAGAAACAGCGAAGGCATCCTAGTTGCATATCCTAGTGGAATGTGATATAAAAACAAGACAGAAGAAACAGGAACCGGGATTTAAGAGTAAGTTGTAAAATTACCACAACAGAAATGTGAGATCTAAAAGATGGAGCCTACGGAACTAAAATCAGCTATTTCAGACCTGTTGGCCCGGGTTGCGGAAATCCGGGACTGGCTTTGACTTGTCCAACAAAAAAACTTGTCTTCAAGAACTTGAGAAGGAAATGGCCAAAGAGGGCTTTTGGGATAACTCCGATGCCGCTCAACGAACAGTGTCTCAATTAAGCGCGCTTAAATCCGTGATTGAACCTGCTGAAGAACTACTGCGCGAGGCTGAGGATTTGGCCGAGCTTTTCGAGCTTGCACTGGAGTCAGATGAAGATGAGCTTGAACAGTTGGAGGACGATTTACGTGCGATTCTAAGAAAGTGCGAGCAGATCGAATTGTCTGGGTTGTTATCCCGTCCTGAGGACATGAAGGACTGCTTTTTCAGTATACACGCCGGTGCCGGGGGGACGGAGAGCTGTGACTGGGCAAATATGCTGCTCAGGATGTACAGCCGTTATTTCGAAAGAGAAAAATATAAAGTCCAGGAGCTTGATATTACGCCGGGCGAAGAGGTTGGCGTGCGGTCGGTGACGCTGCGGGTCAGGGGGCCTTTTGCGTACGGAAAGCTCTCGTGCGAGACCGGTGTGCATCGTCTTGTAAGGATAAGCCCGTTCGACTCAAATAAGCGACGACATACAAGCTTTGCGGCAGTAGATTGTGTCCCTGAGTTTGAAGATGATATCGATGTTGAGATAAAGGATAAGGATGTGCGAATTGATTTTTACCGTGCCAGCGGGCCCGGAGGACAGCACGTAAATAAGGCAAGCTCAGCGGTGCGGCTTACGCACGAACCGACCGGTATTGTAGTGCAATGCCAGAATGAGCGGAGCCAGCACAAGAACCGAGCACAGGCAATGAAGGTGCTCAAGGCGAGATTATATATGCGTGAGCGTCAAAAACGTGATGCGGAGCTGGCAAAACTGTACGGTGATAAAGGCGAAATTGCCTGGGGCAATCAGATACGAAGCTACGTAATGCAGCCTTACCAGATGGTCAAGGACCACCGAACCAAGTTCCAGATAGGCAATGTGGCAGCGGTGCTGGACGGGGAGCTTAACGAACTTATCGAAAACTACCTGAAATATAGAGCCAAGCAAAGGGACCAAGGCAAAGGAGTAAAGAGCAAGGCGAAGGAGAAAAGATAAAAGGCTTGAAATATGAAAGAGATTATTGGTGTCAAATTAAAAACACGGACGGTTGATTTCAGCAAGTGCAGGACGGATTTGCTTGCGGTGGGCATGTTTTCCGATGCCAAAGGGCTGGATAAGTTAGGCAGAGAACTCAATAGCGGACTGCACGGTTCAATAGAAAGATTGATTAAGTTAGGTGATTTCAAAGGCAAGGACGGAAGCAGCGCTATTGTTTACGGCAACGATGAGATAGGAGCGAAAAGGGTTCTGTTAGTCGGCTTAGGTGAGAAGAAAAAGGCAACACTCGACACGGTTCGCAGGGCGGCAGCTCATGCGGCGAACACGGCAGTGGCGATGAAGATTAAAACCGTCAGCCTGGCGTTGCACAGGGCACTTGAAGGTCGCATTGATTTGACAGCGATGGGCAGGGTCATGGCAGAGGGGACATATTTCGGCAGCTATCGCTACGATGAGTTTGTAACTGAGAGCGAAGACGGGCGATTGGGTTCGCTAAACGTGGAGTTGGTTGATTCCGATTCAGCGAAAACAAGAAAACTAAACAAAGGACTCTCGAGCGGGGTGATTATCGGCAAAGCTCAAAGCTACGCCCGGACTTTAGCAAACCGGCCCGGCAATGTAATAAATCCACCGGCGCTTGCGGCGGAGGCCAAGAAACTGGCAAGAGGCACTGCGGGCCTTAGCTGCACGGTGTTCGACGAAAAACAATTGGCCGCAAAGGGAATGGGTGGCGTGCTTGCGGTCGGGTCCGGGTCGCAAACTGGGCCGAGGTTTATTGTTCTAAAGTACAACGGAGCAGGCAAAAGGATTCCCGTTGGTCTGGTGGGCAAGGCTATAACTTTCGATTCTGGAGGGATAAGCATAAAACGGGCAGCCAAGATGGACCAGATGAAACTTGATAAGTCGGGCGGTATCGCGGTGTTAGGTACAATGAAGGCCGCGGCGGAACTGAGGCTGCCTGTGAACGTTTACGGGATAATTCCGGCGGCGGAAAATATGCCGGGCGGAGCAAGCTATCGTCCAGGTGACATTATCACAACCTACAGCGGGAAGACCGTTGAGGTTCAGAATACCGACGCCGAAGGCAGAATGGTGCTCTGTGACGGACTTGCCTACGCGGTAAGGCAAAAGTGTGACCCAATCATTGATATCGCGACCCTGACAGGCGCCTGTTTGGTTGCACTTGGCAGGTATATGGCCGGGCTGATGGGTAACGATGAGAAGCTAATAAAGCGATTGCAAATAGCGGCGGAGGAAAGCGGCGAGAAGGTCTGGCCCATGCCGAGCGGCGATGAGTATGCGAAAGAGATGAAGAGCAAGATAGCAGATTTGAAAAACATAGGCAGCAAATGGGGAGGGGCGTGTACGGCTGCGGCATTTTTAAGGCAGTTTGTGGCCGACAGAAAGTGGACGCATTTGGATATGGCAGGCATAGACATTTTTGAGGAGGCAACGCAATTTTCTGCGGAGGGTGCCAGTGGATTCGGCGTGCGGCTTCTAACTACTTATCTTATGAATCCTGTGACACAAAAAGCAAAAGGTAAAAAGTAAAATATGAGTGCAGAGAAAAGAGCAAAAGTAGATATCGAAAGAATCATCAAAGCAGTAAGGGAAATACTTTCGGCTGTCGGCGAAGATGTCGAGCGTGAGGGAGTAAAGGGGACGCCTGCGCGTGTGGCAGAGATGTATGACGAGTTGCTGGCCGGAATGGGCGAGGACCCGAAACAGCATCTTCAGAGTGTTTTCAGAGAAAAATATGACGAAATTGTTTTGCTGCGTGACGTACCCTTTTACAGTATTTGCGAGCATCACTTGATGCCTTTTATCGGCTCAGCCCACGTCGCGTACCTGCCATCGGGACTGGTTCTTGGGGTGAGCAAGCTGGCCCGTGTGGTTGATTGCTTTGCCCACCGCCTACAGGTTCAGGAACGGCTTACGGACCAGATAGCTGATTTTATAATGGACAGCTTGAAACCAAAGGGCGTAGCAGTGGTGCTGGAAGCCTCGCACAGCTGTATGACCATTCGTGGCATTAAGAAACCGGGCTCAGTGATGGTTACATCGTCGCTTCGGGGAATATTTAAAAAAGACCCGAAAAGCCGCAGCGAGGTTTTGGGCCTGATGCACAACGGCAACAAGTAAGGGGGTGCTGTGCATGTATGAACTGGCAAGGCTGGTGCGTTTTTCAATTAATCCTTTTTTGCCGGAGGAAAGTACGGGGCATAACTCTTATACGTCAAAACCGTCAGGTGAAGGACTGTCGATATTTTTCGAACTGCATGTAGAGCTGGTTGGTGAGGTTGAGCCAACCACAGGATTTGTCACCAACGTGCTCGACATTGACGAGCGAGTGCGGAAATACATTGTGCCTATTTTCTCGGAGCGAATAAGAAGCGATTTTCGAGTGGGCAAGCATATCGGGCTTTTAGAAATAACGGAACTATTAAAATCGACGTGGGGGCGATTGGCTGATAAATTTGGGGCGGCTAAGCTGAGCGAATTAAGTTTGGCGTTGAATCCTTTTAGAAAAGTAACGGTCGACTGCGAGGATTGCGAGATGATTTATTTTAGTGAGAAGTTTGAGTTTGCGGCGACACACAAGCTCTGGAACGAAAGTTTTTCAGATGAACGCAATTTCGAGGTTTTTGGTAAATGCGCAAACCCGGCCGGTCACGGGCATAATTATATTGTTGAGGTCACGGTAAAGAAACCGGCTGACAAGGGCGGTTTCCTTGTAGGTGATTTTGAAAGAGTGGTGGACGAGGGATTTATAAGACTGGTTGACCACAAGAACTTGAACTCAGACGTGCCGTACTTTGCCGAGGCAATTCCGACCGTGGAGAACATCGCCGCTTTTGCATGGGAAAGAATCGTGGGTAAATTCGGCGAAACGGCGCTGCATTGTGTGACCATCTGGGAAACCGATAAGACATGTTGCTCATACTACGGGCAGTAGAGCAAGAAAGAAAAAATAAAAAGGATTCATCTCACAAGCCACATCTTCCCTGTAAGGTAATATTCTCAGACTTTTAGAGAGACTAAGTGCGTTGGCAAAGGACATTTTAAGAAAAGCCCGATAAAAAACGCATTTTTGGTATTGAGAGAGGGGTAGTTGTTGCAGCTACCCCGGATGTGAGCTTAGCCGGTAGTTTGTGGCCTCAAACACCCTTCTTGGAACCGTTTCGGCGGTTCGGTGGTATGAACTTATGGGACGCTGGACACGTATAGTTTTTGTGCAAAATCGGCTGTAATAAGTTGTTGGAGGACGGTCTTTACTAAAGCTATGTCCTTTATTTGCCGATACTTACGTTATAACAAGGCTGGCGGTCATCCCGGCACGGCGAAACATTGGGATTTCGCTTGTGGCTCACCATCGAGATTGATCGCCTGAAGAAATTGTTCCAAGAAGTCAGATACGGGCGAAGGCCGTGTTTATTTTTGGGGTGCGCCCCACAGGGACGGAGTCTGTAGGAAATTAATGATTGACCATAGAATTATCCTTTCCAATGCTTGGAAATAGTCTCAAAGGAGAATAGTGAAAGCACTTATCACGGGCGGAGCAGGTTTTATAGGTTCCCACCTGGCCGAGCGGTTGCTAAAGGATGGACAAGAGGTAGTGGTCATTGACAATCTCAGCACCGGCAGTTTGAAAAATATCGCAGGTTTCAAAGGCCAGCCCAAGTTTGACTTTATCGAGGGAGATGTCCTCGATGTGAGCCTGACAGAGAGTCTGGTAGAGCGGAGCGAAGTGATTTTTCACCTGGCAGCAGCTGTCGGTGTCAAACTGATAGCTGAGCGGCCGGTCCATACAATAGAAACCAATATCAGCGGCACGGAAGTGGTGTTGGAGGCGGCCAATAAGTTCAGCAGGGAAATTCTGATTGCTTCAAGCAGCGAGGTCTATGGCAAGAACGAGGCAGTTCCCTTCCGCGAGGATGATGACATCGTGCTTGGCAGCACGAGTTTTTCCCGGTGGTCGTACGCCTGCAGTAAGGCAATAGATGAATTCCTGGGTCTGGCCTTTTACCAACAGTACGGACTGGGTGTGATAATTGGCAGGTTTTTTAACACAATCGGACCGAGGCAGACAGGTCAATATGGGATGGTAGTGCCTCGTTTCGTTCAAAGAGCGCTAAAGAATGAGCCGGTTTCGATATATGGCACGGGCCAGCAAAGCCGATGCTTTTGTTATGTGGATGATGTTGTCGAGGCAGTGATTGGCCTGATGAACTGCAGGCAGGCGCGTGGTAAGATATATAACATCGGCTCGAGTGAAGAGATCACCATTGAGAGTCTTGCGGATAAAATTATTGAAATGACCGGCAGCAAAAGCAAGAAGGAATTTGTCCCTTACGAGAAGGCCTATGGGAGGCCCATCGAGGATATGATGCGGCGTGTGCCGAACCTAGAGCGAATAAAAGACACAACTGGCTGGGAGCCCAAGGCAAGTTTGACGGAAACACTCCGGGTGATTATCGAAAGTTTCAAACAGGCAGAATGACACGGGTTTGTTAAAGAGGCGAGAAAATGAAAAAAGCATTGGTTACCGGTATTACAGGACAGGATGGTTCGTATCTTGCGGAGCTGCTGTTGGAAAAAGGCTATGAAGTATGGGGCGTCGTACGGCGAAGTTCTTCGTTTCACACGGGCAGAATCGACCACTTGTATAAAGACCCGCACGAGCAGCCGCGACTCAAGCTGGTTTACGGGGACTTGACCGACGGCGGTAATCTGTCGGCGATTTTGAACGAGATTGAGCCGGACGAGGTCTATAACCTTGGTGCTCAAAGCCATGTCCGGGTAAGCTTCGATACGCCCATCTACACGGTTAATACGGACGCTTTGGGAACGCTTCGGCTGCTTGAGGCGATTCGCGGCATGGAAAAGCTGGCGAAGTTTTATCAGGCCTCCAGCAGCGAAATGTACGGCAAGATTGTTGAAACACCACAGACCGAAAAGACGCCGTTTTACCCTCGAAGTCCATACGGCTGTGCGAAGGTATACGCCTTTTGGCAGACGGTTAACTATCGGGAGGCATACGGGCTGTTTGCGTGCAACGGAATTTTGTTTAATCACGAATCGCCGAGACGCGGCGAGACGTTTGTTACGAGAAAAATTACACGAGCGGCAGCGCGAATCAAGCTGGGCCTTCAGGACAAATTGTATTTAGGCAACCTGGACGCGAAGCGTGACTGGGGCTTTGCGGGTGATTACGTTGAGGGCATGTGGCTGATACTCCAGCATGACACGGCCGATGACTATGTGCTCGCTACAGGCGAGACACATTCCGTGAGGGAGTTTTTGGATGAAGTGTTTGGCTATCTTGATTTGGACTGGCAGAAGTATGTTGAGATTGACCCTCGATATTACAGACCGACGGAAGTCGACTTTCTGCAGGGTGATGCAAACAAGGCCAGGAAGGTCCTTAAGTGGGAGCCCAAGGTAACATTCAAAGGGCTTGCGAAGATGATGACTGATGCCGATATAAGGCTCGCTGAGCGTGAGAAAATCCTAAGGGACCACGGGAAGGAATAATAATGGGCGGTTTTTTTAAGGACAAGCGAGTTGTTGTTACCGGCGGAGCCGGCTTTCTGGGCAGCTATGTTGTTGAAGGTCTGCAAAAACGGGGCTGTAAGAACATTTTGGTGCCGAAGATAGAAGACTATGACCTGGTTAAGCTGGATGATATCATTCGGATGTACGATTATATGAAGCCGGACATTGTTATCCACCTTGCGGCGGTTGTCGGCGGCATCGGCGCCAATCGCGAACATCCGGGTGAGTTTTTCTACAAGAACCTGATGATGGGGGTCCAGCTAATAGAGCAGGGCAGACTTCGGAATATCGAGAAGTTGGTCGCCATAGGTACGGTTTGCGCATATCCGAAATTTACGCCGGTGCCGTTTAAAGAAGAAGACCTTTGGAACGGATATCCGGAGGAGACCAACGCCCCGTATGGTCTGGCCAAGAAGATGCTGCTTGTACAATCGCAATCTTACAGGGCTGAATACGGTTTTAATTCGATATTTCTGCTGCCGGTAAATCTTTATGGTCCCCGCGATAATTTTGACCCTGCCAGCAGCCACGTTATACCCGCCTTGATAAAAAAATGCGTTGATGCGATTGAGTCAGGTTCGGACCATATTGACTGCTGGGGTACCGGCAAGGCCTCGCGCGAGTTTATCTATGCGGCCGATGCCGCTGAGGGGATTTTGTTAGCGACGGAGCATTACAACGGGGCAGAGCCGGTTAATATTGGTGCCGGATTTGAGATAACGATAAAGGAACTCGCCGAAAAGATTGTAAAGCTTACGGGGTTTGGCGGCGAGATTCGATGGGACAGCTCCAAGCCGGACGGCCAGCCGAGGCGATGTCTGGATACATCCAAGGCTAAAGAATACTTCGGATTTGAGGCCAAGACCTCTTTTGATGAGGGGCTGAAAGCAACGATAAACTGGTACCGAGCAAGTCGGGAGCAGGTTTAGCAGGCCAATGATACGGATAATATGTGTGTGCGGTGCGCGGCCTAACTTTATCAAGATTGGCTGTTGACCGCGGAGGATATTCCGATGAATTATCGTGAAATAAGAAGCATGGATAGGAGCGCGAGCGCCAAAAGCCCGAAGTTCTGGGATAGCAAGGCAGCAAAAAGAATCGTCAGGATCATTGCCGAGGCTTGAACTGCGCTGTGCACCTAAGCGAAATTTAAAGGAGCGACTTCAAAGATGTGTGCAGCTCGATGAGACGCTGCTAGACAGGAAGAGAGAAGAGGAGCTAAAAAACATATGAAGACACTCGCCGGTGCAAGGGTTTTAGTAACGGGGGCAGCAGGTTTCATCGGTTCGCATTTGTGTGAAAGGTTGACCGAACGAGAAGCGCACGTGACAGGACTGGACAATTTTGATGACTTTTACGGCCGTGACATAAAAGAAGGAAACATCGCAGAGCTTCTGCTTCGCGCCAATTTTAAATTCGTAGAAGGTGACATCCGCGAAACTAAGTGTGTCGAGTCAATCCTAATTAAAGACAAAATAGAGGCTATTGTACATCTAGCTGCGAAGGCCGGTGTGCGACCATCAATTGCAGATCCACTAAGCTACCAAGATGTGAATATAAATGGCACAATGGTGATGCTCGAGGCCAGCAAGAAGATTGGCGTAAAGAAATTTATTTTTGGCTCCAGCTCAAGCGTGTATGGCAACAATAAGAAGGTTCCTTTTTCGGAGGCCGACAACGTAGATTTTCCCATTTCGCCCTATGCGGCAACGAAGAAAGCTAGCGAACTCTTGTGCCATACATACAGCCATCTTTATGCTATTGATATTACGTGCCTTAGATTCTTCACCGTTTATGGTCCCAGGCAGAGACCAGATCTGGCCATTCATAAGTTTTCTCGGTTAATAGAAGCAGGTAAGCCGATACCTGTTTTTGGAGACGGCTCGATGAGACGCGATTTTACCTATATCGATGACATCATAGATGGTGTAGTTGCCGCGATACAGCACTGTGAAGGGTATGAGATTTACAATCTCGGTGAGTCAAGGCCAGTAAGACTTGATGAACTTATAAGGAAAATTGAGGAAGCGCTTGGCAAAAAAGCGGTTATCGATCGACTCCCTATGCAGCCGGGGGATGTCTATCAAACATACGCCGATATAACAAAAGCGCAGAAAAAATTGGGATATAACCCAAAAACAGAAATCTCAATAGGTCTCTCTGAATTCACTAAATGGCTAACTAAAAATATATAATAATCTAAAAAATGATTAACCGACACAAACACTACTATTTGGCATTTGCGTTTTTTTCGCTGTTTATCAAACCATGTTTAGCCCAGAAGCTTGTAGATGTAACTCGATTTGGAGCAAAGCCGGATGCCAAGAAAACTGCTGCAGGTTGGGTTGGCACTGACAACTCCAAAGCCATAAACGATTGCGCAACGCATTGCCGGGCGAATAATCTCACAATGTACTTTCCAAATGGCAATTACGGTGTGGCGTCGACTGTATGGCTTACTAATCCAAATATTGATAATTTAAGGCAGGCATCAATCACGGTGATTGGCTCCAATCGGGGTGCTTTCAGGGGGCAATCTTACAGTGCAAATATCTGTGTTTTGAACAATTTCAAGCTTGGCAAGGTTGTTGAAGTTAGGAAAAAAGATGGTTTGGTTAAAGAGCCTTATATTGTCCCAGTTCTTGGCATCAGTAATGGTATGCAGGTGCATATCGAAGGGATTGGTATTCAAGGCCAAAACGAAAAGGACCTGATTTGTGGAATCGCAATAGGTAATATCAGCCAGATGACTTCTGTAAAAAATTGCAGCATTTGTAACACCTATGCAGGGATTGTGTTTCCGGGTCTGCGGCCTTCGCCGGACAAAAGTGTGGTGGAAGGCAATAATGACCTACTTGTTGTAGAGCAGTGCACTTTTGATAATGCTTACAATATAGTCTGTGGAGGGACGCAACCGTTTGCATGTGTGTATCGCAGCAATTTTTTCAGGGGCACCAAGTCGGTTTTTACAGGCAAGCTGATTACGAATGAATACGGACAAACACGAGGTTCACATAAATTCAGCTCAAATCTTTTTGGAACCGGGCCCGGAGCCAAGGGAGAGGAAGTTGTATATTTTGACCTTTTGTTCAATGAGGTCACGATAGACAATTGTCACTTTGAGCCAGGCTATAAGCCTGCGACGCCGCAGATACTTATCAGAGAATATCCCAAGGGTGGCGTCAGCTTCTTTGGCTTCCGCCTGTCATTTACTAATAATATGGTCAATTTTGCAAACATGAGCGAAGGCCCTGATAAATACAGACCGCTGTTTGATACAATGGTAGGTAACAGAATGATTATCCAGGGTAACCATTTTCAAATTGGCACAGCAACCAGGTTAAAAGCTTATGGGGCTGTTTTAATTGGCAATGTCTTCAGATTAAACGGCCCGCATAACCTGAAGATAGTTGACGATAAACACCCTCTTGTTGGCTCACCGGGGGATATTCGGCGGGGCTTATATGATTTCAATCATTTTATCAGAAATGATTCCGATGTAACGATATCCTTGCCGAATAGCTCTGCCACAGGTAAAACCGCATTAAAACAGGGAGTCGATTATAGGGTTAATAAAGATGAGAATGCATTTGAGATAACCAAAGAAGGAAAGAAAAAAATCGATAAGGCAAAGACCAATGTGGTTTTGATTAGCTATAATGCTAACGATGCGGCGGAAGTGCGTTTTACCGCTTGGGGAGGAAATCGGCTAAATCCCCTTCATGGCTGGCGAAGCAAAGACTTGACAATGATAGCCAATAAAATCGTTGCCAAAACCGACTCCGGTCAATTTGTCGAAAAAGAACTTCGGATAGACACAAAACAGTAAAATGCCTTTGTTATGGAAGAAAAGACCAGTCCAGAGACACACAATCGCGATGGGGGCTCAAGGCAAAAGATTAGTCGCCGCAAGGCGACTATTGCGAATCTGGTATTCCAATATGTGACTATCGGCTTAACAATTGTAAGTGGTTTTGTATTAGTACCGCTCTACCTTAAGTATATCGATTTCAAATTATACGGTGCCTGGTTATCCACCGGTAACATTATCGCCTGGCTTACACTGGTTGACCCCGGGCTAAGTGACGTCATCAGGCAGCGAACAGCCAGATTCTTTGGTGCAAAAGATTTTGACCGAATGGGCAAAGCTATTGCAACGGGCCTGCTTTGTCTTGTTGTGGTAGGTTTTCTGCCACTTCTGGTTAGTTTAACACTCGCTCCGTTTTTACCGCGACTTTTCGAATTGGAGCGGAATCTGGCTGGTAGTTTATCCAGCAGTTTTGCTCTGTCCGGGGTGATGGCCAGCCTGGTAATTATTGCAGGCGCTGCAGGGGCTGTCCAACAGGGCTTGCAGCGTAACGTAGTATATACCAGTATTTATGTGGCCGGGGCAGTAACAGGTATTGTTGTAACAGTATGGATGTTAGTCTCCGGCTACGGCCTGATATCGATCCCAGCCGGCCTGACGGTCAGGGGAGTGATTTGGGTAATTTTCAATTGGCTGGATATACTTTATCATTGTTTGCGCCGATTACGTATTCGTTTCGCTTTGTCAAAAGATGATTTCATAGAAGTTGGGAAATTAACAACTTGGACTTTTTTAAATCAGGTTAGTTTCCACATTTTTGGTCAATGTGATGCTCTGGTCGTGGGGTTGGTTATGGGCCCGGAGGTGACGCCTATTTTCGTTCTGTCACGCCGAGCGTGGGAACTTTTGAGAATGCTTCTGCACAGAATCGACGTGGCTTTTATGCCGGGACTTGCGCATTTATACGGCGAAGGCGACAGAGTAAAATTCACAACAATTTCCCAGCGGATGTTGCGCGTTATCGGCTACGTTCTGATTCTTGGTGTTGGTTTATACGTCGGGCTGAACCAAACCTTTGTCAGTCTTTGGGTTGGAACAAAATTGTATGCCGGGATGACGTTCGATTTACTTATGTCCATTAGTTTAGGAGCAATTATCTTTGTTCTGGCTGTAACAAAAGTACTTTTTGCCAGGGGCGTTATAAAAGGCCCTGCGATTGCAAGCTTAATTATGTACTCACTAAGGGCTGGATTATTAATTCCATTAGTATGGTTATTTGGCTATCTTGGCTCGCCGATAAGTTTAATTATCGGCTTCGGCGCTGCGACAACGATTTATTTTGCTTCGCAGTGGCTAAAAAAGCTGAATTTGACAGCCAAAGATTTTTACACAGATTTGCTTAGATTTGCCAGCGGTTTAACAGTGGCGGTGGTACTTGCCATTCTGATGCGGCAGTATGTTGTCCGAGAAAATTTGTTGTGGTTTATTGGCTGCGGTGTGGTTTATTCGGCAGTTTGCATAACTTTACTGAGTATACTCGATAGCAACTTTCGCCAGGAGTTCTACTGGTTAATTGCGAAATTCGGTGGAAGGTTGCGCCCTCTGAAGAGTGGGTAGACCATGTCGGCCGATGGCTGAGGAAGGATTCAATCCGGTATTTTTGAGACTATCAATACCAGTTGTAGTTTTTAGTTACCTTAAGCTTAAGAGGGATGTTTAATGTCTGCAAAGAATAAGAAGACTCTGAGAGTACTTTATGCAGGTGGTCTTTTCAAGGGCAGCACCGGCTTGGAGCGATTAGGGGCACTTCGAAAGATGGGGCATACTGTAACTACATTTAACTTTGACCCATATAACAGACAGGGCAATCGGATAGTCCTGTCATTTCATAATCGGCTGGCCTGGGGGCCAGCTGTTCCTGCCCTGAACCGGGATTTGGTGAAATTTGCGAACACCGTTGATTATGAGCTTGTATGGGTTTCGAAGGGTGTGTGGCTTTACCCAGGTACTGTACAAGAACTTAAGAAAGGTGGCGATGCGTGTGTGCTGCATTACACACCGGATGCTCAGATTCTTGAGAATCGGACGCGCCATTTTATTAAAAGCATCCCAGTGTACGATGTGCTTATTACGTCAAAGCCGTGGGAAGTGGCGCATTACAAGAAATACAATGCCCGCAATGTGGTTAATATCCCGCAGGGCGTTAACCTTGAATTGTTGCGACCTTACGACGTCTCTGGACCAGAGTACAGTCATCTCAGAAGTGATGTTTGCTTTATTGGCCGTTATGAGCCATTCTATCGGCGCTGCGTTAGGTCGGTCCTTGATACAGGGGTGAATATGGCGGTTTGGGGTCCATGGCAACGATATTTCTTTTTTCACCCGTGGCTTCGTAAGGTAGTCCGAGGCAGCGGAGTGTGGCACAAAGATTATGCGAAGGCCATATGCTGTGCAAAAATTGGGCTCGGCTTATTATCAAAGTCCAAGCCGGAAACAGCTACAACTCGCACTTTCGAGATTCCCGCTTGTGGAACATTTATGTTGGCGGAGCGCACGGACGAGCATGTTGAGTATTTTGAGGAGGGTAAAGAAGCTGAGTTTTTTGACAGCACAGAGGAGATGCAGAACAAGATAAGATACTACCTGGCACATGATGCGGAGAGAGAGAGGATAGCGAAAGCGGGGCGCGAGAGATGCATAAAGAGCAGCTATGGTAATGATAATCGGATGCGACAGTGTCTTACGGCTGTTTTTCCAAATTTAAGCTGTGATGAGTAGCACCCGGCGGGATGGCATTATGGTGTAGTGTGGTAAAGATGAACTTTTACAGTGTTGGTTATTTTGGGGCACCGAACTTGGGTGATGAGCTGTTGTGTAAATGTGTTGTTAACAGACTGAGAGAAGCGCACGCGGCGAACACGGTTTATATCATGACTCGCAGCGCAGAAGTAAGCAGGAGATATACGGGTTTGGATGGGAAGTACGTCGAAGGCTATTGGCCGGAGCCAGAATATTTTCAGAATCTTTGCGGGCATCTGCGAGCCGTGAGTGATAGTAGCTTAGTGGTTATTGGCGGGGGTGGCCTAATCGCAGATTACTATTCGTGGAGTTCTATACCGCGTTACTGCATAGACGCGCTATGGGCGATTTTGGCCGGTCGGCGATATGTGTTTGTTGGTTTAGGTGTACGCGAGGTTAGCAGATGGTGGTTGAGGCAGGTGGCACGGTTTGTATGTACTCATGCAGGAGCTCTTTATTGCCGGGATAAGGGATCAGCTGAGCGGCTGAAGGAACTAACGAGGTGCAATCACATTCGAACGGGGCCGGATTTGGCATACTTGGCCAAAATCCACGCCTACGAAGGAAGTGTGGACAGAGATTATGCGCTTATAAATGTCCGTGAGCGACCACCAATCGACAGGGAAAAGCTGAGCGAGTTCTGTCGGGAATTACTACAGGGTGTGGGTGGCTTGGTGTTGCTATCAGCAGAAAAACCTGACACGGATTACTATAAGAGGGTAGTGGATGACTGGGATGCGCGAGAGCAGGCTGCAACCAGGATAGTGGAGCCGAAAAGCTTGAATGAAAGTATCGAATGGATTCAAGCGGCGAAATTTGTTGCGGCCGAGCGGCTTCATGTTAATATTCTGGCCGTGCGCACCGGTAGAAGGCTGCTTTCAATCAATTATGAAGACAAGGTTAAGCAATTTATTGATATGCTTAGCGGCGAGCCGCTTGTTTGTTCATTGGAAGAACTTGGTGCGCAACAGGCCAAGAGGCTTTTGGCATCGGGTATACCCAGATGGTCTGTAAGTCCAGGAGAATTAGAGGCCTGGGCGAAGAGGATATTTGATGAGATAATAAGAGGTGGTTTGGCAGAGCATTCTTGCGGATTATGGGTGCGATTCATTGCGGGGGCCTACCTTTTTGCCTTAATGGGCTTCGGAGTTTTATATTCTGCGGCAGTGTTAGTTAAAAGAGCAGTATTTGGGCGAGGACCTTTGCGCTTGAGTGTACGACTCTAACCAGATTGATGCGACTGAGGTATGCGCATTAGGGGCCGCTAAAGATGAATTAACGGCTTGAATTTTTATGTGCGAAGACTACATACAAACGGAAGAGTTTTTGCTTGAGGACTTTGAGCAGGGATATTATCTGGCGAGCTATCGCTGGCTTAAGTGGCTATTGCTAATATTTGCGATAGGAATGCCTGCTGTTATCGCACTGAAAGTTGCGTCAGACAGGATCGCGACATGCTTCCTAGCTTACTTTAACTGCGTGTTTATCGGATTTGGATTATGGAGGTTCCTTCGAAAAGGGTCTATCGCAGCAATGGTTCCGTTTCTATTCGCTCCAATCTTGCTACTTGGTTGGCCGGTTGCTATTTTATACTTTGCTATCTTTTATCCAGCAGCCCATTACGGGACGTTGACGGGTTACGTATCCTACTTTGACGCGGGAGTCAAATTGCAATTAAGCGTGGCTCTGTTCTTTGCGGGCTATTATTTAATCATTTTCCGAGCGTTAAGGAACGAGCGGCCGAGTGAAGGAGTTGAAGTTTTGCACCCCCGCCGATTTGCGAATATTACGACTATTCTTGGCCTTTCAATCATAACATCAAATGCAGTTTCGATGGTTGTGAAATTTCCGGGAGTCTTGGACTATTTAGTTGAGGGGCTGTTTCATTACCTTAATAGTCTGCTTTTCATCGCTGGTGCTTTAATAAAGGATATATCAAAGGTTGTAAAGATATTGATGTTTTCGGTCCTGACAGTTGCGGTTCTATTTTTTACGGCTGGGAACGCTCGCGGAATTGCGATTTTTTGTGTTCTGATGTTATTCTTCGGGATGCTTTTTTTCAGTAAGATGAAGCGTAAGACGAAGCTGATTTTGGCAGTCAGCCTTATTTTTGCATTTCCGATCTATCTTGTAGTAGGTAATACAACGCGTATTTTATTAGGCACAATTGGTTATGAAGAAGGTTTCGGGTATCGCCTTCAAGTACTGAAGGAATGGCGGTCGATAACAAAGGAACGCCCAGAGGTGTTTGCCACATTTGGCCGCCTATTCTTTACAGGTGGGCATGTTATCATTTCACAGACGCCGTCGAGAGTCCCGTATCGGCATTTTTCGCCTGCGCGTTATCCAAAGGAGATGTTGGAAGCATTGATTCTTCAAAGGTTTTATTATAAGCCTTACTACCGGGGCAGTTTGATGCTGTTAAATTACGGGATGTGTATTATCCCGGGAAAAACCTCGATAGGAGTTTCATTATTAGGTTCATTTTGGATTTTGGGTGGTTACCCGTTTATGTTTCTTGGTGGTATTGCCATTGGATTATTGCATAGCTTGTTCATCGTGATCCTGAGACGAGCTTGGTCTGTATCAAAAGTCAAAGCGTTTATATACTTTAGCATCTTCGCTCCATCGATACTCTGGGCGTCCCGTGTTTCTTTTATCGAACATTGGCGTGATATGGTGTATAGATTAATCTTAGGGTTTATCCTATATCAGGCCGTAAGACTTGTCGTCGGTGAAGCTGGGCATAGCGAACTTACCCTTGAGCAATATTTGACTGAAACGGTCGCGGGGGAGAGTTAATGATGAATTATCTCGTTGCCGTTGACATATTTTTCCCCGACCAGCCAAGTGGTGCGGGCCGGGTAGCATGGGATATCGCCCAAATGATGCGAGATCAAGGGCACTGCGTCACTATATTTTGCCGCAAACTAACCGATGAAACCGCTGAGTTTTCCGAATACGACGGTGTACAAGTAATAAGATTTGCTTATCCAAAAACAATTTCGCTGGACCCCTTAAAGCTTTATAAACAGGAAACCGCAGGTTTAAAAGTCGCCGAGAAGTATTTGCCTATGAAAAAATGGGATCTGGTGCATATCCATATTCCACTGTTTGGTAAGATTGTTTACCGTGTTCTTGGCAAGGGACCGAAGTATGTCTATACTGTTCACTCTCCGCTGCTTTTAGAACAAAAAGCTTTCTGGCTGTATACCGGTGTTGCCGGGAAAATCAAGTGGTGTCTGGGGAAGCATCTTTTAAGAAGATTGGAGGGGAACTTGCTTATAAAAGTCGACAAGATACACACGTTATCAAATTTTACTAAAGATACAATTAATAACTTTTATGGTGTTGGCGACAAGGTTTCGGTCATACCCCACTGGTGTCGCGATGGCTTCCATAGAAAACAAAGTAAAACGGAAGCAAGAAATAAACTGGATTTGTCACAGGATGCAAGTGTGCTATTCTCAGTCCGCCGATTGATCCCACGTATGGGATTAGACGTAGCTATCAAAGCTGTGGCCTCAATATTAAAAGAAAAACAAAGGCTCTATTATGTGATAGCCGGCTCTGGCCCTCAGGAAAAGAGTCTGAAGGATTTAGTACGCTCGTTAGGAGTTTCTAAGAATATTACCTTTTTAGGTAGGATTAATGACAATTTTCTGAAGATGTACTATGAAGCCTCAGATATTTTCATTATGCCGACTCGCCGTCTTGAATGTTTTGGACTTCCCGTTTTAGAATCACTGGCATACGGCCTGCCAGTGATAAGCACTGATGTGGCAGCTCTTCCCGAATTACTGAAACCTATTCTTCCTGATTACATAGTGCCCGCTGACAATGTTGAGGTGCTTGGGGAAAAGATAAAGGGATTTCTGGACAAGAAACTTAAGATTGCTCCTCAAGAAAAGTTAGTAAAATATATTAATCAACATTATGGCCGCGAGGTGATACTGCCAAGAATTCGAGAATTTTTGGAATCTTAGCGAAATACTTAATTTTTTGTACATGTCTCATTGCACTTCAATATTAATCGGGTCGAATTACTTAGATGATATTTCTTTATATAACAGATGACCTTGCTTATAAAGGTGAGGATGGTAGATTTTATTATTCAGTTAATTATGCTATAGAATATATGCTCGAAAGACTGCCGCGGATAACAGAATTTATCCTTTGGACAAGAATTCAACATAAGGAAAACATAAACAATTTACTCCCTTTTCCTACTCGAGTTGGTAATTGCAAGGTGACTATAACAGGTCCTTCGGTTGGTTTCCAAAATCCTATTCAATGGCCAATATTATTAGCGGCTAATTTTTTAAAATTGAAGAGGGAAGTTTTGAGATCGAACATCGTGCTGTTGAGAATTCCGATGTTATTCTCGTGTTTAGCCTACCATTTAGTACGAAGCAATCAAATCGTAACATCTTTACAGGTAACTGATCCACAAATCTCTATCCCGTTAATTCTCCCTAAATTAAAATTTATGGCTGGATTGCTGGCAAATTATTGCAAAAGGATTGCATCTCGATCAGATAAAGCCTTTTTTGTATCAGACGCTCTAAGGGAAATATATGGAGACGAAGACTGCGGTGATCTTGTATGTAACGAATCTCGCCTCACTAAGGATATGATAATCGATACTCCTTGTTTTGACCCTCACCGTCCTGCTCGCGTTGTGTATGTTGGGAGATTAATGCCGGAAAAAGGAGTTGACACTTTGTTGCGGGCTATTGCAGAGGTCGTAAAAAAAATGCCTATTGAACTGTGGATTGTTGGCAATGGTCCAATCAAGAGCGAACTTGAACTTTTAGCGAAAAATGCAGGCATCACGAATTCTATTAAGTGGTTGGGATATCTAAAGTGGGGAAAAGAGTTATTCGAAAGAATCAGACAGTGCGATACATTAGTGCTTCCTTCTCATACAGAGGCACTAGGGCTAGTTACTATAGAGGGAATGAGCCAAGGATTAGTAATTATTGGAACGTCAGTAGGAGGTATTCCCGAAATTTTAGGACATGGTGATAGCGGCATACTAATACCACCAAGAGATCATAGAAAATTAGCTGAGGCCATTGAAGATTCTATTTTAGATACAAAGCTAAGAAAAAGGCTTATCACCAAAGGCTTAAAACAAGCCGAGAGAAATTGTATCGATAATGGAGCTGGGAAAATGGCCCAAGCGATTTCTACTTTGATAGAAAAAAACATAAAGTAAGCAAGTCTAGAAACTGCATAGACAGAATGCGAAAAACAAAAATAGCTATCATAGCACATAGCTGTCGTGTTGGCGGTTCGATGCTAGGTGTGCGCAATATTATAAGCAGAATCAAAGACGTCACGCAAAAAGAAAATTTTTTATTTGTATGCCCTGCAAATTGTGGTTATGAGCAAATATCATTACCAGCTGATAGCGAATTGTTTATATACCAAGATAACCACTCCTTTGTAAAGAGATACTGGTTTGACAGAGTTAAACTTATCAAGATCATAAAAAAATATGAGCCTGATGTTATACTCAGCTGCACTAATGAAGGTATTTCAAATGCCCCTGTTCCTCAGGCTATGCTTTTCCACACGGCCTATCCTGTATATAGCAAAAAACACTATCCCCAGATAACTACCAAAGACAGACTAAGATTCAATTTACTAAAAAGACAAATCACGAAATCACTGCCGACAACAAACCTCGTATTAACACAAACTCCAATCATGAAGCAAAGATTCGCCAAGACCTTCCCCTATCCGGAAGACCAGATTAAAATACTACCTTGGCCCGTACCTTCAGATATAAATCCTTCTAGTACAACAAAGCCTCCGTCGGTTATTGATAGTTCATCAGACAATTTCTATATTCTGATACTGACCCGGTACCTTGCACACAGAAATCCTCGAATTATTATCTCACTATACGACCAATTCAAAGACCAGCTAGAAGATAAGAAAATTAAGTTTATCACTACGATAGAACCGGACGACTACCCCGGAGCAAAATCATTCCTTGAGCAAATTCAGAGAAACGGTGTGAAGAACATCGTTATAAACGTTGGTTCTCTGGCACGCGAGGAGGTGTTGGGGTATTATTTGCATTGCCATGTTCTCTGGTTACCGACTTTAGCAGAAACGTTATGCCTGCCATATCTTGAAGCGATGGCAATGGGATTGCCAGTGATGGCACCGGATCTTGATTTTGCTCGCTATGTATGCTGTGACGCCGCAACTTATTATAACCCATTTGACATAGAATCAATCTTCAGAGCTTTGATGAGAATAACACAGAGAAAGGAGTTAAGACAAACGTTGACCATAAGGGGCAAAAGACAACTTGCAGATAACAATAAATTTGCAAAAAATTGGGATGAACTTGCCAAAAGTATCATGAAAAGCATAGCAAATCTGGTGGGCAAATAAAATGCGGTTATGGCTGGTAAATCCATTTGACCCTTTACCAGGAGATCCAGAAATTCCTGAAGTACGCTATGCCAGTCTGGCCAGAGCATTTGCCTGCAACGGACATAAAGTCCTGTGGTGGACGAGTAACTTCAATCATCGGTTCAAGCGATTTCTTGATGAAAAGAGAATAACACAGGTATGTAAGAATGTTGGTATAGAAATCCAGTTTATGGATGCAATTGCTTATAAGAAAAATGTGAGCTTGAAACGGGTATTAAATCATTATCTGTTAGCGAAAAACTTCTCTAAGATGTCGAGGAAATTACCTCTGAGACCTGATGTTATTATTGCCAGTACTCCGCCTTTAATGCTGGCCCAAGAGGCTGCTAAATATGCAAAGGAAAACTACGTCAAACTTATTGTAGATACTCAGGATATATGGCCGGAAGTGTTTTACCCTATATTCCCAAAATTTCTGCGGCCATTCGCTTCCTTACTTTTACGGCCATGGCATACGGCAAGTAAAAAGGCCTATCAATTAGCTGATGCATACACCTGTACTGCAGAAGAATACCTGAACCACTCACAACAACTGGGGGGAAAGAAAAAACCATTTGCAGTTATTCCATTAGGAGTGGATTATCAATTGTTCAATAATGCTGCATCAGCAGGAATTTGTGCTGAATTCAAAAAACCTAAAGGCGAAATATGGTTTATTTACGCTGGGAGCATAACAAGAAATCACGACTTTTTAACTCCAATTCATGCCTTCGCCGAAGTATACAAATCTCTTAAGGCGCCTTCCAAATTGTTTATTGTAGGTGCTGGGTATCTTTCTGACCTGGTTAAAGACGCTATAGGAAGATACAATACAACTAAGATAATGCAAACTGGCTTTTTAAGCATGGAAAAGCTTGCTTATTTATTAACTCAATGCGACATAGGTTTTAATGCAAGCTGGCCGGAAACAAGAATTTTTCTTCCATACAGGCTGTTTCATTACTTCGCCGGTGGTCTTGCTGTTTTAAATACCATGCCGGGCGAATGCAGCCAGATTCTAAAACAAAACAACTGTGGGCTGGATTATGAAGCCGGGAATGTTGATGATTGTTCAAGGGCCATAAATGAAGTTGTCAGCGATTTAAGTAGACTTCGAATAATGCAAGTAAATTCGCGCAACCTGGCAATAAATGCTTATGAACAAAAAGTTTTATATCAGCAATATGTAAAATTTATTGAAGATCTTATATGCACGTAGTTGATTTACACTTTTGATAATCATGTGGGGTATAGCAGGTGCAATATGTGTGGTATAGCAGGTGCAATAAATTATAAAAAGTATAATCTAAACGAAGCCCAAAAAAGCCTCTTACACCGGGGTCCAGACGAGCAAAGCAAATTTTACCATCAAAATGTTGCCTTTGTTCATACCAGGTTAGCTATCCAAGACATAAAAATGGGAAAGCAGCCGATGCATTACGGCCCCTATACAATAGTGTTTGATGGGGCGCTTTATAACCATTTAGAGCTTAGAAAAAATTTAGAAGACACCTTTTCCACACAGAGCGACGCAGAAACCCTGCTACACCTTTACGCAAAATATAAAGAAAAGTGCCTGGATATGCTTGATGGCATGTTTGCGTTTGCTATTCTGGACAAAGAAAAGGGGGAGATTTTCCTTGCACGTGATAGAGTTGGCGGAAAGCCGCTCTATATCTATAAGGACGCAGACAGCTTGTTATTTGCAAGCGAACTTAATGCAATCAGGGAAGCAATAAAGCTGCAGATTGATAGTGAAAAAATCTATAACTATGTAAGGACCGGTTTTTTCTATAAAACGAACACTCCCTACAAAAACATCACTGCAGTAGAGGCGGGAACTTTTGCAAAGGTCAACATAAATGCCCTAAACATTAAAGTGGAAAAGTGGTGGAATGTTTTTGATTACTATAGTAACCCCTTGGAAGTATCGTTTGATTCAGCTTTGCGACAGGTCGAGCATCTGCTGCAACAATCGGTCAAGAGCAGGCTCGAAGGTTCAGACCTGGAAGTGGGAGCGTTTTTGAGCGGTGGAATCGATAGTTCGCTGATAACGGCGATAGCTTCGCGCTGTAAGAAAAAACTGAAAACGTTTACCGTTTCGTTTGAAGGCTCTTATGATGAGACCCCACTTGCAAGACTGGTGGCCGAAAAATATGACACGGATCACACAGAGCTAAGTATCTCGTTTGATAACCTGCAAGATGATTTGGAAAAGATACTGCTCAACTATGGAGAACCGTTCGCCGATAACTCTGCGGTTCCCAGCTACTATGTTAGCAGGGAAGCAAAGAAGTATCTTAAACTTGTTTTGAATGGTGACGGAGGGGATGAGATTTTTGGTGGGTACAGACGCTATGTCCCGTTTACCAGGGTCGATTTTTTTGGCTTGCCCTTCGTTGTCAAGTGGTTAGCGAATATCGCGAATTTCGTATTTCCCATTTCTCACGACAAGAAGTCAATATACAATTATTTATATCGTCTTAGTCAGTTGGCAGGTAAAAAAGGCGTAACGTGCTACTACAGCGCGACGACTGATTTGATGGAAGGATTCCAGGAGAATATACTAACAGATGACAGTTACCTCGACGATGCCCGGAAAGACTTTGAATTTATAAACAACTCAGGGGTATCTGGCCTAAGAAAGATTATGACTATGGATTTTAACACACTGCTTTGTGGACCCCTATTTGTAAAAATGGACATTGCAGCCATGGCTAATTCACTTGTGTTAAGATGTCCTTTCTTAAGCAAAGATCTGCTTGAGTATGTACCGAGATTGCCGGATAGATACAAGGTAGCAAACAAAACAACAAAGTATATATTACGGGAATTGGCAAAAAAATATTTACCAAAAGAATTAATTAACCAACCCAAAAGAGGATTCGAGGTACCACTCAAAAAATGGATAGAGAATGATCTTAAAGATATAGTTTTCGGTTATTTAGATGGAAACTGCTATTGCCAGAATTTCATAAAAAGAAAATTTGTATCGGATCTACTGTATAAAAAAATAAAAATCTCGGACGAGAAAAGGGCGAAAATCCTTTGGGCCTTACTGTCATTAGAAATCTGGCATAAAAATTTGTAAAAAGTCCCTTGCCATGAAAAATCAAGCCCAAACCATTAAAATTGCTCACATTGCCACGACTTACCAGTCAATAGTCACGATTCTCCACACCAAGCTCAGGTTGCTTAATGAATATGGAAATCTGGAAATAAAAGCCATTTCGTCCAGTCCACTTATCAAAACTTCTCGCAAGCCTACAGTCAGACATATAACAGTTGAAATTGCTCGCAGCATCAAACCTTTTTCTGATATCAAGAGCATTTGGGCGCTTTATAAAATCCTAAAAAATAAAAATTTTGACATCGTACATTCTCATACAGCCAAGGCAGGTATGATTACTGCAATCGCTGCCAGGATGGCAAGAATCCCCCTTGTTTGTCATACATACCATGGCCTTCCTTTTTTTGAAGGGCAAAACAAAATCAAATATTTTATTTACAAATTTTTAGAACAAGTTGCCTGCAGATTTAGGAATTACGCTTTCACTCAAAATACAAGGGATTTAAATCAAACCATCAAGCTTATGAGCAGACCTGAGCGTGTTTTTGTCGAAGGCAATGGCGTAGATATTGAACATATTAATAAAACAGCACCCAGTCAATTACGGAGCGCCCTGGGAGATTATCCATGTGAGGGCCTTAGACTTGTTCTCCTTAGCCGATTTGAACCCGTGAAACGCGTTGATAACTTCGTCAGGGTCGTAGAAAAACTCAAACAAAGCAATCTAAAAATATCCTGCGTAGTGGCAGGAACAGGAATACTTGAAGGCTATTTGCACAAGCTCGTATCCGAAATGCACTTACAAGATTGTATTAATATTGTCGGATTCTCAGATAGACCTCTTGGATTAATTGCCGCAAGTGATATTCTTGTTCTCTGTTCAGAAAAAGAAGGGCTACCACGTTCCATCATGGAAGCCATGGCTCTCCAAAAACCCGTCGTTGCCACTGATGTATCAGGCACGCGGGAAATAGTAGTCGATGGCGAAACAGGATTTCTGACCGATTTTGACGATATCGCTGCTATGGCAGAAAAAATCATAATACTGCTCAAAAACTCTGAATTAAGAAAAGCAATGGGTGCACATGGCCTAAAAAGAATCATAGAACATTACTCTGAAACCAAAATAGTTGAAAAACTTTACAAATTTTACTGCTCAAAAATACCTGTTTGCCAATAGTAGCAACCAGTATTCGCGGCTACAGACAAGTTGTTGAAGATGGGATAACAGGATTGCTCGTGCCCTTAGGTGACAGGGGTGCTTTAGCTTCGGCAATTAAGAACTTCTAACAAAATGAATTTAACTGGCTCCAACATATGAGAATACAACCTATCGAGAGGAATGCTTCATGAATATCAGATCGGCGCTCATAGCGAACCCGCAACCTGCGAAATTGATGCAGCCAAGACAGAGTACGTTCAACGACCCAGCGAGTTTTACCCAAACCGCTACCGTTAGCTGTTCTTCGTCTGGCCAGCACAGGTACGATCTTAAGAAATCTCAAAATCTTTCGATGGGGTTGGGAGTCATAAGCGCGGTCACCTTGCACACAGTCAGGCTTGCTACGTGGGCGTCCTCTTTTGCCTGCTATCTTTGGGATAGCCTGTACAAGTGGCAGCAACTGGGTAATGTCATGGCGATTGGCACCGGTCAGTTTCACCGCAAACGGGATACCGTTGGCATCGGTAATGAGGTGATGTTTCGAGCCCAATTTCCGTCTATCCGTTGGATTCGGCCCCGTTTTCGCCCCCCAAAAACCGCCCGAACCGATGCCGAATCTGCAACGGCTCGGGAAAAATCTAGTATGTCGGCATGCCGTAATTTGTTCAGTAGCAGGCCGTGTATTTTGTCCCACACGCCGGCTTTTTGCCAATCTCTCAGTCGCCGCCAGCAGGTCATTCCACTGCCGCAGCCCATTTCCTTTGGAAGGTGTTCCCAGGGAATGCCTGTCTTGAGGACAAACAGGATACCAGTCAAGGTCGCCCGATCGGAGATTGGTTTCCGGCCTGGATACCGAAATCTTCTCTTGTTTTTTGGTATTAGTGGTTCTATGAGTTTCCATAACTCGTCATCTAATATTGGTTTTGCCATGAGTAACCTCCTTGTAACTGGGTTTCGGTTACTCATGTTATCGGTTATACCGGTTAATATTCTTTCATTTTGTTAGAAGTTCTAAGAAATTGGCCGCCGACAGAGAACTTTGCAAGAAAATAAGACAGGCAGGGTATGAAAAGGCGCAGCGGGAATTTGATGAGCGCCGTGTCTGTAGTATTGTTCTTAACACATACAAAAAACTGCTTGATAAAAAATATGATAATAACTGATATCAAACAGGAGCATGCCAGAGACACAGCCACACTTCATATTCAGGGTATCAGCACAGGCTTTATCAGTTCGCTGGGCGTTGATTTCGTAACGTCATTATATGAAGCGATTGCACAAAGTAAGGATAGTTTCGGCTTCGTCACAGAGGAAGGAGACAGAGTGCTTGGGTTTGTAGCGTTCACTGCAAATCTAAATTCGCTTTATAAATTTGTTATTTTAAGAAAAGGCCTGCGATTTGCCTTACTATTAGCAGGTAAGATGTTTTCCCTGCAACAAATGAAAAAAGTCTTCGAAACATTGTTTTACCCCAGCAGAGTAAAGAAAATGGATTTACCTTTTGCAGAATTACTTGCAATTGTTGTTGCACCTGAAAGTCAGGGAAAGGGATTGGGCAGACAATTGCTGCAGAAAGGCCTTGCCGAATGTGCAAAAAGAGGCATAGAAAAAGTAAAAGTGCTCGTTGGGGCCGATAATAAGCCAGCAAACGAATTGTATTTGAAGCGCGGCTTTGAGCTTGTTGGGCAGATTGATAGTCACGGCGTGGTCAGCAATATTTACGTGGTCAAAACAACATAAAGACAGATGGGAAAACTTCTTAAGAGGATTTTTGACCTACTGATTTCGCTTCCGGCAATATTAGTTTTATTGCCGGTTTTTGTGGTTATAGTCATAGCCATAAGGCTCTCAAGCAAGGGGCCGGCTATTTTCAGGCAGGAAAGAGCGGGTAAGGGTGGTAAGCCGTTTGTTTTTTATAAATTTCGGACGATGAGGGCCGATGCTGACCCATTTGGGCCGAGTCCAAAGTCAGGTGAAGACCCAAGACTCACAAAAGTAGGAAGGTTTCTGCGAGAATATTCGCTCGACGAACTGCCGCAATTATTTAACGTACTGAAAGGTGATATGAGTATTGTTGGGCCGCGGCCGCTGTATGTCTCACAGATGGCCGAATGGAATGAAAGGCAGAAGAAAAGACTGCTCGTTAAGCCGGGTTTGACGGGCCTAGCCCAAATATCCGGCCGGGGGGGACTGACACGCGAGCAGAAACTGGAACTTGATGTAAAATATGTGGAAACAGCAGACTTTTCGACCGATATAAAGATAATCCTAGCGACTATTGCACAGGTGTTTGGACGAAAAAGCATATATGAGAGGAGATATTCAGAAACCGAATCTACAAGAGGAGAGAGGAAATAATATATAAGGTCAACAGACAGCCGGAGCAAGTTAAATGGAACAGAAAACAGCCACTAAGGTTAAATACGTCACAAAAGTAGAGCAGATAGAGCAGTTAAACGAGCAGGAACTGGCCGCACTGAAGAAAGTCACTGACAAGTTTTCTTTCCGCAGCAATGACTACTACCTATCGCTTCTCGACTGGAATGACCCGAATGACCCGATACGCACAATCATAATTCCACATGCACGGGAGCTTGACGAATGGGGCCAGCTTGACCCTTCGGACGAAAAAGCCTATACGATTATGCCCGGCCTCGAGCACAAATATAATTCCACCGCCGTGCTCCTGGTAAGTAATGTTTGTGACGGTATATGCCGGTATTGTTTCCGTAAACGCGTCTTCATAGAATCTCAAAAGGATTATCTGCGGGACCTGCCGGGTGCACTGCAATACATAGAGCAGCATCACGAAGTGACCAACGTGCTGTTGACGGGAGGAGACCCGCTGGTGATGACAACCTCAAAGCTCGAGAACATTATCCGACCGCTGCGTGAAATTGACCATGTTCAGATAATTCGCATCGGAACGAAGACGCCGGTTTTTAATCCATACCGAGTTATTGACGACCCGACCTTGTTGGAAATGATAGAAAAGTACAGCACGCCTCGAAAGAAAATCTACGTAGTAACTCACTTTGTCCATCCAAGGGAACTAACTGATGTGGCAGTCGAGGGTATTACCCTGCTGCAAAAGTCAGGTGCTATCGTCACAAACCAGACACCTCTGATAAAAGGAGTAAATGATAATCCTGATGTCATGGCAGAGCTTCTTGGGAAACTGTCCTTTATTGGTGCTGCTCCCTACTATATCTTCCAGTGCCGCCCGGCACTGGGCAATAGGGCCTACACGGTGCCCATCGAACAAGGATACGAAATTGTAGAACAAGCCAAGTCGCGCGTATCCGGACTGGCAAAACGCGTTCGCTATGTAATGTCCCATTCAAGCGGCAAAATAGAATTCGTCGGCAAAACGGATGATATGGTTTATATGAGATATCACAGGGCATACGATGACAAAGATAGCGGGCGATTTATGGCCTTCAAGAGTAACCCGAACGCCTGCTGGCTTGAAGATTACGACCAGCCGATTGAAAATTGCCCCGTTGATTTACCGTAGTCCTTGTACAGACGATAGTTAGAATGACAGTTCGTTGTTTCGAGTTTTTCAGACAACCCCCGTCAGGAGCGGGGGTTAATTATTTTCTACATCAGAGAGCACATGGGAGATGATAGTAAGAACCAGCAAAGCTATCCTGCTGACTTTTGTGTGCTGTAGGGTCACTTTCGCGCTCGAGCCCAACCAAATCTTGGTGGTGGCAAACAGCGAGGTAACAGCTTCTGTTCGGCTTGCCCAATACTACTGTGAACGCCGACATGTTCCTATAGAAAATATTCTTACCTTGCCTTTAGGGGCGAGCCTTACCGATACAGTCACCAGAGCCGACTATGAAAAAAAACTTGCTGAGCCGATACGCAGAAAAATGTCCGACCCTGAGTTCGCCGATAAAATCAGATGCCTGTTGATGACTTATGGTGTACCTTTCAAAGTGGGGCCAAGAGGAGCATTGAGCGACAAAAAAGAAAGGTTAGAGGAACTGACCAAACAGAAGGCAGACCTGAACCAGACACTTGAACAGTTTGAGAAAAGCGGCGCAGCGAACAACTCCAAAGACATTGGAGGGATTAAACGCACGCTGACCAAACTGCAATCCAAGATTGATTATATAACGGGCAGAGAAACAGCAGCCAGCGTAGACAGCGAACTGTCAATGATACTGTTCGGTGACTACCAGTTATATCGATGGCAGCCGAATAAATTAAAGGATAATGTGTTGGGCCTGCGTTTTAACACGCTTATGGTCTCTCGCCTTGATGGGCCAAATTTCAAGATAGCCCAGGGTCTTGTCGATAAGTCGATGGCAGCAGAAAAAGCAGGGCTAAACGGTGTTGCTTACATCGATTCAAGGGGAATTGCAAAAGACAACAAGCCTTATTCGTTTGGCTACTTTGACCAATCTCTGCGGGATTTGGCGGTACTGGCAAGATTTCGAACAGAGCTGGCTGTCAAAGAAGAACAGATGGAGAAACTGTTTCAGCCGGCGGCCTGTCCTCAAACGGCTATTTATTGCGGCTGGTATAGTTTGGAAAAATACGTTGATGCCTTCGATTTCATCGATGGCGCAATAGGTTATCATATATCAAGCCTCGAAGCGGTCGATCTTCGTGACCCGAACAGCGGCCAGTGGTGCCCGGCAATGCTCGCGGACGGGATAACCGCTACAATGGGAGCGGTCTCCGAGCCGTATCTGCACTCATTTCCTGAGCCGAAAGAATTTTTCCTAGAGTTGTTCAACGGCCGCTGTCTTGTTGAAGCGTACTATTACACAAAGCCGTTTAATTCGTGGCAAATGGTCTTGATAGGCGATCCGTTATACACACCTTTCAAAGGCATTAAGCGTCAATAGGGCGGCAATTCTTGAGTGGAACCTCGATGAGATAAAGCAACAAGGTAAATCGCAATAATAACAACGGCAATTCCTGCTAAAGAGATCATTACATGCGAAAGTCTGAAATCATTGCCAGCAAGCGCGGAGAATAGTTCCACCGCCAACAAAAGGGCAATCGGCAGTGATAATGCACCTATCAGCCATTTGGGCTCAGGTGCTTTTATCGGCAGCAAGTACTTCATGTATCCAGTCCACAGCAGAGTAAAAAGGCCGTAGACAAACAGATGAAATACTGCGTTTGTCACCGGCAGCACATCAGCCAGACCGCCCCTCATGAAATTCGTTAAAACAAAGATAGTAGCACCCGTTACCGCAAGGGTCGCAGGCCAAAAGGAAAAAAACGTAAGCAAAACCAATCCTGTTAGCGCACCTGCCAAATCCGCAAAAAAATCCATAACATCAGCGTTGCGGCCCACATACCCCTGTAGCCACTCATCAAGAACCCCATAACAAACCACCACAAAAAGCACCCACCACACCGCCGCCCTGTTCCATTTTACCTTCCTGTCCGGACTGATGGCAAACCATAGCAGAAAAACCAATACAAAATAAGCAATGTAGTGAAGAGTTTTGTCCGATACTTGGGCACCATGAAAGAATTGCGGGACCGGTATATGCGCAAGTATAAATATTGCCGACCAATAAAGTAGCAGAGAAATAAAAATCACTTTTTGTCGCCGCGCCAGAGCCATTGAAATCGCCTGTATCCGTTACTTAAAGGTTATTATTTTTCATTAAATCGCAAAATGGAACGCTAACAATATGTCGATTTTCATTAGCAGGCCCTTTAATTTTATTGACTTGCAGGGGCGTAGCAGGAAAAGTTACATTGTATCCTCACAAGGGCTATAACGATTTGTGATCGGCAGTCTTCTGTCTTTGCCAAAGGCCTTTGGCGTGATTTTTACCCCCGGCGGCGATTGCCTTCTCTTATACTCATTGCGGTCAACCATGCGAATCACACTCTGGACAACTTTCCGGTTGAGACCGGATCCTACAAGCTGGTGCGCGGATTTGTCCTCCTCCACGTAGCCCTTGAGGATTTTATCAAGCAAATCATAATCCGGCAGAGCATCGCTGTCTTTCTGCCCGGGCCTCAGCTCGGCTGTGGGCGGCCGCCTCAGTACATCTTGCGGTATGACTTGCCGCTTGTTTATCTTGTTTATGTATTCAGCCAGTTTGTAGACCATGGTCTTGGGAACATCCTTTATCACAGCAAAGCCACCGGCTGTGTCTCCGTAAAGAGTGGCGTAGCCAACTGCCGTCTCAGACTTGTTGCCTGTCGTCAGCACCAAAAAACCGAACTGGTTACTTAGTGACATCAGAATACTGCCGCGGATTCTGGCCTGCAGATTCTCGTAGGCAATCCCCTTGTTGTCCCAGCCCGGGACCGATTCCAACAACTGGTCGAACTGCTTTAGTATTGCCTCAATCGGAACAGTTAAAAACTCAATCCCCAGATTCTTTGCTACGTTCTCGGCATCAGCTATTGTCTCGGGGCTGTTAAATTTCGAGGGCATTGTAATGCCAATCACATTTTCCGCGCCCAAGGCCGCGACAGCAATAGCAGCGGTTACCGAAGAATCTATACCGCCGCTAAGACCTAAAAGTGTCTTCGCAAAACCGTTCTTCTGGGTATAATCCCTTGTCCCCAAAACAAGCGCTCCATAGACCTCATCAAGCTGCCCTGTCGGTTGGGCAGCAGTCGCCTGTAGTGGCTTCACCTCAATAGCACCATCCCTATTAGTGCTGATATCAGCAACTAATAAATCCTCCTCAAACGCCCTAGCTTCAGCAACAATCCTGCCGGACGAGCCTGCGAACATGCTTCGTCCGTCAAAAACCAGTTCGTCCTGTCCACCGACAAGGTTGCAGTAGCAGACCGCACAACCGAATTTTTTCGCACATTGGCTGACTAACTCTTTTCTCTTCTCAAACTTGCCCACATGAAAGGGTGAGGCCGAGATATTCAGAATCATCTGAATTTCGTCGATGTCTTTGAGGAAATTGGCCAGCCACTGGATGTCCCAGATATCGGCGCAAATGGTAATCGCGATATCCAGGCCACCTAAATTGATTATCACCGGCTCGGTTCCCGCCCGGAAATACCTTTGTTCATCGAACACGCCGTAATTCGGCAGCAGGCCTTTGCGGTATATTTTGCTTATATTGCCGTTTTGTATCGCAGCAGCGGAATTGTAGCTGTTCCCCCGATGGCTCTCGGCAAAGCCAACTATCACTGTCTTTTCCGAGCACTCGGCGGCAAGTTTCTCGACCGCTGAGCGGCAGTCCTTTAAGAAATGCTCCTTGTGTAACAAGTCCTCCGGTGGGTACCCACAGACAGCCAACTCCGGAAAAACCACCAGGTCCGCGCCCGCCTGAAGGGCCTCACTGTAGATTCTGCGCATCTTTGCGGCATTGCCGGCCAAATCACCCACTACAGCGTTAAATTGTCCCAAAGCTATCCGCACCGAACACAAATCTCCAAACTAAGTAACTCGGATAACCTATACACTCCAAGAGACAAAATTGCAAGAAGATTAAACAGTCAAAAAGCAGGTACATTAGACCAAAAGGTTTTGCTATAATAATGCTGCTTAAAGACTGTCGAAAGGAGGTCAAAGATGAAGTTGTACCTTGTCCAACACGCAAAAGCAGCTCCGAAAGAGCTGGACCCTGAGCGAGCGCTGACCGAAGAGGGACGCCAAGAGCTGCAGAAGGTCGCCGCATTTGTCAAGCCTTTGCACCTGTCTGCAGATTATCTATGGCACAGCGGAAAAAGACGCGCTGCCCAGACCACAGAGCTTTTGGCCGAGGTTATCAAGATAAACCAAGCCGAATCCGTCCGTGACGACCTTGGGCCAACCGATGATGTTACCGCTCTCAGCGATGAACTTAATCATCTACGGCAGGATGTTATGATTGTTGGGCATCTGCCGTTCTTGAGCAAGCTGACGTCACTGCTTTTAACCGGGTCCGAATCAGCCGATACGGTGGCGTTCAAAAATAGTGGTATCGTATGCCTGAACCGCTCCGAGGAGAACCGGTGGCAGCTCAATTGGGTGGTAATACCAGAGCTTTTAGCTGTTATGTAATGGGTGTGATATCCGAAAACAAAGCCAAATTATGACTCCTCTGCCAGACAATTTAGGGCCTTTCAGTAAATCCGTTCAGCAAATGGCCGAGCGTATGAATCCCTGCACGCTTTGCCCGCGCGATTGCAAGGTCAATCGCAGCGAAGGCGAAATAGGCTTTTGTGGAATAGGCGATAGCCCAGTGGTCAGTTCCGTAGGGCCACATTTCGGCGAGGAAAGAGAGCTTGTCGGCCCTGGCGGCTCAGGCACCATCTTCTTTGCCGGCTGTAACTTAGGCTGTATTTTCTGCCAAAACTTCGATATCAGTCATCATCGACACGGCCGGGCGGTAACAATTGAGCAATTGGCCCAGTTTATGCTCGAACTGCAAAGTCACGCCTGCAGTAATATTAATTTTGTTACTCCCACGCATGTTGTTGTGCCGGCTATGGCGGCTGCTGAACTGGCAAGAAAGGACGGCCTGACCCTGCCGATAGTCTATAATACAGGAGGGTACGATTCGGTTGAAACGCTAAAGCTGCTTGCCGGCCTCGTGGATATTTACATGCCTGATATGAAGTATTCGGGCTCCGAGGTCGCCAAGGAACTCTCAGGTGCATCTGATTACCCCCAGCTAAACCGCGCCGCTGTCAAAGAAATGCACCGTCAGGTAGGAGACCTTCAAACAGAAAAAGGCCTGGCTACTCGAGGGCTCCTTGTCAGACATTTGGTCCTGCCGAACAACCTGGCAGGCAGCTTCGAGGTCATAGACTTTTTAGCAGAGCAAATCAGCACACACACTGCAATCAACATAATGGACCAGTACCGCCCCTGCTTCAAAGCGTCATCAAACGCCAAAATAAACCGCCGACCCACACTAAAGGAGTATGACGCCGTCCGCCAATACGCCATACAAAAAGGCCTGAACGTACTCACCTGAGCAGAAGCTCTCTCAGCTGTTTAGCATTGCCAACAGCATATCCCCCGAAGTCATTATTGAAGTAAGCGTAGACACTACGGACGTTTTGTATATTCTCCTTGACCCAATCTGCCCACTTCTGAAGGTTGGCTTTGGTGTAGTTTCCTGAGTATCGGCCGGTCGTGCCGTGGAAACGAAGGTAGATGACGCCACCTATGACAACGCGGGGTACTTTCATTCCCGGCATATCGTGAACACAAAAGCCCGCCTTAAATTTGTCGAGCAGTTCGTAAGTATCTTCCGAAAACCAGCTTTTGTGCCTGAATTCAAAGATTGCTAAGCACTCTTGGGGCAAAGCCTTCAAAAAAGTTCTCAGCCGGGCAAGGTCTTTATGAAAACTTGGCGGCAGTTGATACAGAACAGGCCCCAGCTTTTCTTTCAGCAAATTCGCCCCTTTGAAAAATCGCTCAAGCGGCCCTGCGGGTTCTTTTAACCTCTTAATATGAGTGATATAGCGATTGGCCTTTACCGTATAGACGAAATTCTCACGTGCTTGTCTGTGCCAGAGCTCAAAGGTCTGCTGTTTTGGAAGCTGATAGAAGGTGTTGTTGATTTCCACGGTGTCGAAATGCCCCGCATAGTGCTCAAACCACTTGTTCTTGGGCAGACCAGCGGGATAAAACACCCCTGACCAGTGATTGTAATGCCACCCTGAGGTCCCTATTCGAATATCACAATCTGCCTTGGTCATGACAAATATTTTAACCTTTCAGTTGAACAATCCGCAAAATTATTATAATTTTCGGCCTTGCAGGAGTGCGAATCAATTGGGCAATGACAGCTATCTGAGAAGCTATGAAAATAATTATCGCAATGGATTCGTTCAAAGGTACTCTCAGTGCCAACCAGGCATGTGAAATCGTCGCAGAGTCAGTAGCCGAATGTGTGCCAAGTGCCGAGCTGGTAATAAAACCAATGGCCGACGGCGGTGAAGGCACCGCGCAAGCAATGATAAGAGCTGCCAGCGGCCGATGGATTCCACAGAGAGTAATGGGCCCCCTACCCGACATGCAGGTCGAAGCCGGCTTTGCCTGGTTCGATTCCGACAAAACAGCCCTTGTCGAGATGGCCTCAGCAAGCGGACTCGAACTACTCTCCCCAGAGCAGATGAATCCCTTGAAGACCACCACTTATGGTACCGGCCAACTGATAAAGGCCGCTCTGGATTACGGTGCACAAAAAATCCTTCTCGCCGTGGGCGGAAGCGCAACCGTCGATGGCGGGCTCGGTGCCGCAATGGCGATGGACTGGGAGTTCCTCGACACCGAAGGAAACCTGGTTCCGCATGGCGGAGCGGCTCTTGAGCTAATCGATAAAATAATCGAACCCAAGAATCTTAAACTCCCTCCGCTGGAGGTCCTCTGCGACGTCGACAATCCCCTATGCGGTGAGCACGGCGCTGCCAGAGTTTACGGGCCACAAAAGGGCGCAAGTGTCCAGATGGTAGAACAACTCGAAAAAGGTCTTCGGCATCTTACTGTCCTCGTTCAGGAACAACTGACTCGCGACATCAATAACGTCCCCGGTGCAGGAGCGGCCGGCGGACTGGCCGCGGGTGCCTTGGCTTTTATGAATGCTGCCCTCGTATCCGGTATTGAGACGGTAATGGCCCGAAGCAACCTTCGCGCAGAGCTGAAATCTGCCGACTGGATAATTACCGGGGAAGGCTCTTTCGACAACCAGTCCCTCTACGGAAAAGTCGTCTCTGGAATCGCAGCAATGGCCTCAAAATCACATACCCGCATTGCCGTCATAGCAGGCGAGGTCTCCGTGCCACAACAGGAATATCAAAAACTCGGAATCACCACCGCCATCGGCTGCAGAACAAAAGACATGTCCCTTGATTATGCACTTGCAAATTCCCGCCAGCTTCTCCACTCGGCCGCACAGCACCTCGCAAGAGAATACCTCACCATGTAGTTCTATAGCGTAAATAGGTGCTTACGGCTATCTTGACAAGGCCACACCAAAAAAAGATTGCACATTTCCACACAACACGCTATCATTATCAACCTTTATAGCACTTGAGAATCGAAAACTGCGTGGAACTTCTGTGAGGATAAGTAGTTATGTCGATTACCGATGAAAAAGTGGCGGAACTTGAAAAAATAGCCAAAAAGCTTCGTTATGACATTGTGATGATGATTGGGGCGGGCAAGCCCGGCCATCTGGGAGGTTCGTGCTCGATTGCCGAAATCGTTGCGGCATTGTACTTCCACAAAATGCGGCATGACCCCGCCAATCCCCAATGGCCTGACAGAGACAGACTCCTGCTGAGTAAGGGACATGCGGCACTGACGCAGTATGCGGCCCTGGCCGAATGTGGATACTTTCCTAAGAAAGAATTAGAGACGTTAAAAGAGCTTGGCACAATAGTGCAGGGACATCCCGAAATGTTAAGAATGCCGGGCATTGAGGCGAACACCGGCTCACTCGGCCAGGGACTGAGCATCTCCTGTGGAATCGCACTGGCAGGCAAACTTGATAAGAAAGAGTACCACGTTTACTGCGTAGTGGGGGATGGCGAGATTGCCGGAGGACAGATATGGGAGGCCTCAATGGCGGCCGCTTACTATAAGCTGGACAACCTCACAGCCATCCTCGATAAGAACGAGGTCCAGGCGACCGGCCCCATCGTTGAGCGTTACGATACAAACCCGCATCCGGAAAAGTGGAAGGCATTCGGCTGGCATGTAATAGAAGTCGATGGGCACGACATAAGACAAGTTGTGGATGCTCTGGATAAGGCCGACGAAGTCAAGGGCAAGCCCGTGATGATTATTGCTAATACCGTTAAGGGAAAGGGTGTGCCCTTTGCCGAAGGCAAGGCGGACTTCCATCACGGGATAATGACAGAGGAACAATACCAGACAGCCCGCAAACTGTTTGAAGACTGAGGAGAAATAATAGAATGGCAATGCAGAATTGCAGAATCGTTTATGGCGAAACACTTGTGGAGCTGGGCCGAGAGAACGAGCGTATTGTGGCCCTTGACGCTGATTTAAGTAAATCTACCATGACACGCCTTTTTGAACATGAGTTTCCGGAGCGTTTCTTTGAGATGGGTATCGGAGAGCAGAATATGATCTCCACCGCGGTCGGTCTGGCTCTGAGCGGCAAGATTGCATTTGCTAACTCTTTTGCTGTCTTTGCCGCAGGCAGGCCATACGACCAAATCCGGGTAAGTGTCTGCATCGGCAAGGTAAATGTCAAGATTATCGGTTCAAGCTGCGGGATTTCGGATTTTGGCGATGGTGCGACTCATCAGGGGATAGAAGATATTGCCATTATGCGTGCCATTCCAAATATGACCGTGCTGATACCTGCTGATGGTATTGAAACAAGAAAGATGGTAAGGGCGGCTGTAGAATATGATGGGCCAGTATATATTCGCATCAATAGAAATGAAATGCCTGATGTTGTTCCGGAGGACCCCGAGTTCGAGATTGGCAAACCATACGTAATACGCCAGGGCAAAGATATCGCGGTCTTTGCACACGGTTATATGGTCTTTAAAGCGATAAAGGCCGCGGAAACGCTGGAAAAAGACGGAATATCGCTTCGGGTCGTCAATGTAAGTACCATGAAGCCAATTGATGAAAAAGCCATTGAAGAACTGGCCGCGGGGGTAAAGGGAATCGTCACCGTCGAGGAACATTCCATAATAGGTGGACTTGCCAGCGTGATAGCCTTCATTCTGAGAGGGCGGGCCACACCAATGGAAGCTATTGCTATAAAAGACTGCTTCGGCCAATCGGCTCTGGACTATGAGCAGCTTTTGGAACACTACGGCCTTACCGAGACCGCAATCATAAAGGCTGTGAGAAAGATTCTTGCGTCGGACAGCGATATAATAAGGAAGGAGGGAACGTAACACGAAAAACAATCAGAACACATCGATCATTATTAAAATTAAGCTAAAGTCCAACGAGAACCGGTTTAAACAGTTTGTAGAGTTAGCCACTCACCTGATATGTGCAATTGCGGACGTGATGCAACTGCCGAAAGCGCCGTTCAAAGATTTTTTCTCGCGCCCGCAGGGCAAAAAACGCTGAAATTGTGGAATACTGTTTCAGTAAGTTAAGAGATAAGACAGCGACCGGGTCTTGGGTTGGGGGCAGAAAGGAGTAACTTATGGCGAAGAAAAAAATAGGCTTTGTTGGATTGGGCATCATGGGCAAGCCCATGGCAATGAATCTGCTAAAGGCCGGCTACAGCTTGACGGTCTATGACATCAGGCCTGAGCCGGTAAAGGAGGTCGTAGCAGCGGGCGCCGAAGAAGGCAGATGTAGCGAGGATGTTGCCAAAAAAAGCGAAGTTATAATTACAATGCTGCCAAACTCTCCTGAAGTGAAGGAAGCTGTATTGGGGCAGCACGGTGTTTTAGGCGGTGCAAAGCCGGGCACGATTTTAATCGATATGAGCTCGATTGCCCCGCTCGTCTCCAAAGAGGTCGCCGCCAAAGCCCAAGAAAAAGGCGTCGAGATGCTTGATGCGCCCGTCAGCGGCGGCGAGCCAAAGGCCATAGATGGAACACTCTCAATCATGGTCGGCGGCAAAAAAGACGTCTTCGACCAGGTTGAGGACATTCTAAAGGTAATGGGGGCCTCGGCCGTTCTGGTCGGCGGCATCGGCAGCGGCAATACTACCAAGCTGGCCAATCAGATTATCGTTGCGCTCAATATCGCAGCAATGTCCGAGGCAATGGTTCTGGCGACCAAGGCTGGCGTCGACCCCGAAAAGGTTTACAAGGCGATTCGAGGCGGACTGGCCGGCAGCACCGTACTCGATGCAAAGGTCCCTCTGGCCCTCGACGGTAACTTCAAACCCGGTTTCAGAATAGAGCTGCATATAAAGGATTTGCAAAACGCGTTGGATACAGCCCACCAGCTCGGCGTGCCGGTGCCTCTGGCGAGCGGCGTGATGGAGGTTATGCAGGCTCTTAAGGTCGATGGCAAGGCCGGCGATGACCATGGCGGGATTATTCAGTTCTACGAAAAATCAGCTAAAACCGAAGTTAGACGCCAAAAATGACCAGGCATGCGCCGCCTTAGTGGTGAAATGATGCATCGAGGCAAAAAACTGTCCTTGCTAATGAAGGAATTCCATACATGTGGCTGATAGTCATTTTAGTAGTGAGCATACTGTTTATTGTCATCTCAACGAGTAAATACCACTTTCATCCTTTCCTCGCTCTATTGTTTGTGGCGGTTGCGTTTGGCCTGCTCTCAGGCATGCCCCTTCCAAACATTGTCAAATCAATCAATGATGGCTTCGGCGGAACCATCGGCAGTATTGGAATCGTAATCATCGCCGGGGTTATAATTGGGACATTCCTCGAGCATTCTGGCGGTGCTTTCGCGATGGCTGCGAAGATTCTAAAGATTATCGGTGAAAAGCATGTTCCGCTGGCAATGTCCATTATCGGGTACTTTGTTTCAATTCCGGTCTTCGCCGACTCCGGTTTCGTTATCCTTACACCGCTCAATAAGGCACTTTCCAAAGAGGCGAAAATCTCTTTGGCAGGCCCGGCAATAGCCTTGGCCGCCGGCCTTATCGCCACGCATTGTCTTGTGCCCCCTACTCCGGGTCCTATCGCCGCTGCCGGCATCCTCGATGCCGACCTCGGCCTAGTTATTGTATTGGGCATGGTTGTCAGCGTATTTGCTCTTATCGCAGGCTGGCTATTCGCAACAAGAGTGGCTTCAAAGACTTACATCGACCCCAATCCTGAACTTTCGGAAGAGCAGGTTCTGGAGAAAATCAAACACGCCCCCTCAGCTTCTAAGGCCTTTATTCCGATTGTAGTGCCAATTCTACTGATTGTCTTAAAATCCATTTCCGATTTTCCAACTCAACCATTTGGCGACGGCCTGTTAAGAAACGGTGTTGGTTTTGTAGGAGCACCGGTGATTGCGTTGCTGATAGGGGTTCTGCTGGCATTTAGACTGCCCAAGAAGCTTGACAGGCAGATGTTATCGACTACCGGGTGGGTCGGACAAGCACTGGTAAACGCAGCTATAATAATAATGATTACTGGAGCCGGGGGCTCATTTGGCATGATTCTGCGAAATTCCCCCATAGCCAGTGTAATTGGTGAGTCCCTGTCGAATGCCAATTTAGGTATCTGGCTTCCGTTTATCATTTCGGCCGCGATTAAAACGGCTCAGGGCTCGTCAACAGTGGCGTTAATAACCACGGCGTCTTTAATGGCGCCGCTAATGGGGCCTTTGGGTTTTGAGGGCGGAGCGGCTAAAGCCTTGGTAGTACTATCTATAGGTGCCGGCTCAATGGTAGTCTCCCACGCAAATGACAGTTTCTTCTGGGTGTTCACCCAGATGACGAAAATGGACGTCAAGACCGGCTACAAGCTCCATACCTTCAATACTCTTATCCTGGGAGTCACCTCTGTAGTCGTGATTTGGGTCATTAGCTTGTTCGTTTTGTAAGCTCTTCTGAACAGCCTGCTTATAGAATGAGAATGACCTTCAGCAGTCCCGGTTCCTTGTCGTACAGGCGTTTGAACCACGCTGCGCCCTCTGCCAGCGGGGCCGTAGCGCTTATCAGGGCATCCACATTAATTGCTCCGCGTGCCATCATTTCCAGGCACACAGGGTACTCCCCACAGGAAATATACGAACCGTAGACGGAAATCTCACGCGTTACTACCGACTGCAACGGCCAATCCACTGTTGGTGAGAAATTCCCAACTAAGGTAAGTGCGCCGCCTTTGCGGAGGACCGCCTCAGCTGTTTTTACCGTCTCAGTAAGCCCTACAACTTCTAATGCAATGTCGGCACCAAGATTGTCTGTACTTTGCATTACCTCTTTGCTGACATCGCATTGGTCGGCTCTTAAGCCCATATCAGCACCGAGTTTACAGGCGAGGTCGAGGCGGCTCTGGTCGATATCGACGGCTATAATCTTGGCGCATCCTGCGGCTCGAAGGGCCTGCACAACCAACAGGCCGACCATGCCCGAGCCAACCACTACGGCCGTGTCGTTAGGCGATTTGGGCGTTCTATTAACTGCGTGAGTGGCGACCGAGAGCGGCTCGGTAAAAGTTGCCTGTTCGAAGCTAATGGCTTCGGGCAGGCGGTACAGTATACGGTCCGGGACGGCAACATATTCGGCAAATGCACCATCGCATCGGTATTCTTCGCACGAAACGCCGAGGACTTTCCGGTTGTCGCAGAGGTTTATTTTTCCTTTTTGGCAGAAGTGGCAATTGCCGCAAGATACTGTGGAATCGAAGGTTACGCGGTCGCCGGTTTTCCAGTTCTGGACTTTTTTGCCGAGCTTAGCGATGATGCCGGAAGCTTCGTGGCCCATAACGATTGGCGGCAGGCGTCTGCCGGTTGAGCCGTCCATGCCGTGGATGTCGGAGCCGCAAATTCCGCAGGCTTTGACCTGGATGAGGACGTCGTCGGGGCCGATTTCGGGCTCGGGCATGTCTTCATAGACTAAGTCGTTGTATTTTTTCAGGACGAGTGCTTTCATAAGTATCCTTATTTTATAGAGTTATGAGTTTGACATAAGGTACGGATTATCCCGGCATAGGTGTCGGAAGGACAGGGTGGGACAGCGTTTTGGAGAATTATACCTGGTCTTGAGGGTATTGCAAGGGCTGTCGGGGGATAATCCAGGGGGTCGCGTAAGTCTTTGTAAAACAAGGGGATAGAAGGTTAGGGAAAAACGGAGAGGGCGGGATTCGCTTCGCGGCCCGCCTTCGGCGTGTCAAACCCGCGTACTGTCGCTTCGCGTCAGGCGTGTTCTCATCCCGGCTAATGGTGAGGGTTTGAGTTGCGTAAGTGGTTGTGAGACAAAGGGATAGAAGGTTAGGGAAAAACGGAGAGGGCGGGATTCGAACCCGCGGTACCCTTATGGGCACACCGGTTTTCGAAACCGGCTCCTTAAGCCGCTCGGACACCTCTCCAAGTTGTTTTATTATAAGGGCTTACGTTCTTTTGTAGTTATCGGTTTTTCGGCCGGGTCGGCTGTAGTAATGTACCGTGGCGGGGGAGAATTTGCAAGAAATTAAGTGGGGCGGGGCGGATTTTTGGCGAAAAAATGGTGGTGGAGGAATTCAGGTGGGCGTGGGCACCCTTGTTTTTGGGCTAAAAATGGGGGTTGGGGAGTCTGGAAACGTTCGACAAAGTGTTTCAAAGTGTGAAAATTTTGGAAAAACTCAGAAAAAGGGGTGGAATTGCGCTCGAATAAGTGTTTGAAAGTGTTTCAAAGTGTGAAAATTTAGGAAAATTTTAGCGTTAAAATGGGGGGTTTGGAGGGGTCAAAAATTGGCCGGGCGGGGGCCGGGGCGCAATATACACTATTTAAACTAGTGTATATCTTGGGGGAAATTGTCGCATATTGACAAATTTCCTGTCAGTTTGCGACAGATTTTGGGCGGAGTTTCGAGCGGCGAATGGGTGGACGAGTAAATGTGTAAATGCGTTGATATGGTAGAGTTGGGGGGGAAATTGTTGTTGTAGTGGATGGGGATTTGGGTTATAATGGTGCGAAAGCTGGAAATGAGGCTCAAGGAGGGGCGGAAAACAATGTTAACACCCGAAATAGAGGGAAGAAGGGCGTTGGAGGACAGCGTGAAGGGTAAATCGATTTTCGGCCGGGTTATGGTTTGCGCGGTGGTTGTGGTGTAGGTTTTTTGGTCGGTGAGGGGGCGAAAAAATACTTGACGAAGATGAGCGGTTATGATATAATACGCAATAATTGGGTAATTTGGGTTTTAGGGGCAAGAATGCGGAAAGGACGGCAATTATGAGAGCTAAGATGGGGCGAATTGTGGTAGCAGTGGCAATCTTCCTTGGGGCCTCAGTGGCAGATGCTAACACAGTTACACTTGACTTTGAGAGTTTAACGACCTCTGGAACGGGATACAGCGGGCTTGGCGTGTCATATACAGAACAAGGCTTTGGTTTTGAAGCGTATCCTACTGGGGGATTGTATCACTACCATTCCGATGATGAACACTTCGCTGGGTCCACGGCTTTATTTCATATGCAGATGGGAGGGACTAGTAATACTTTATTGACCGAAAGAGATGGTCTTGTGTTTGACTTGGTGTCACTCGACCTTAGCGAAATTCGGCCAGACGCATCGTCTGTGAGTGCTGTTCTGGTAGGAACCAAGGGTGACAGTTCAACAGTGTCCACGTCGCTTACCTTGGATGGTGTGTTCGGTTTCGAGACATTTACGTTGCAAGGATTTACGAATCTGACCGAACTGAGGTTAGAGGATGACATCGCCATGTTCCAATATGACAATATCACAGTTAATGTTATCCCAGAGCCGACAACAGTGAGCCTACTTGCGTTGGGTTTAGTACTCGTTAGGAGACGAGGTAACCTCTGAATTTGAAAGAGCCTTAAGGGAGAAAAAATGTCGCTTGGAGAGAAACTTATTCAGGTTAGCGTATCATGGATTATCCTCGTGTCTATTTGCGCTACCACCAAAGCTTTAGGGTCCAACTCATACGTGTTCACGACACAGGACATGATTATATTCAGTTACAAAGACGACACTGAACTACAAGTCTATGACTCGAACGGAACGCTCATCCAGATTGACGGTAGCAGTTCGATTACCCTCGATGAGGGCGAGCATAGGCTCGTTGACAATGAGGTTTCTCAAGGTGTTTACAAAGTCAGCGGTTCAGATAAGTTTGCGGTTTTGATGGGCGACGCGAATACTCAGGGAGTGTGTGGTTACTATGCGATGGACGCCAACGGTCTGGGTGTAAGCACGGAGTTCTATACGTATGTGAATGTGAAAGAAAATACTTGACGAAAGCGAGGGGTTATGGTATAATGCGCGATAATTGGATAATTCAGCTTTTAGGGGCAAGAATGCGGAAAAGGAAACAAATTATGAGAGCGAGAATCGGGGCAATCATGGGGGTCTGGTTGTTATTTTGGGGCGCCCAAGCATTCGGGACTACAATAGCATTTTATGAGGACGGAGTCATTGAGGATGGAGACGTTTATACCGCCGTTGGGGTGTATAACAATGCGACAGTAGACATGACGGGAGGCTCAGTGACTTTCCAGCTTACAGCGTATGATTTTAGCATAGTGAATATCTCCGGCGGAAGCCTGGAGGCGATAATTTGTACGGGTAGCGGCACTGTCAACCTTAGTGGGGGGAGCGTGATTTCAGGCATGGGAGTGAGTAGTTCTGGGACAGCTAATGTTTTCGGGGGCACTTTAGCTGTGCTGGATGTTGGTAGTTCCAACCCGTCGAATCTGCACGGTGGGACAATCAGTGACTACCTCAGGGCAACGAGCACGACAAATGTTTACGGGTATGGATTCGACTACAATCCACTGGCTGGTTCTTATGGCGGCGGTCAGCTGACTGGGTTCTGGCTTAACAACTCACCTTTCAGTTTAGACTTGTACGCGTCGGACGAGCCGGGGGGGGCTCCGGTTGACACGTATTCCCATCTGATGCTAATTCCTGAACCAGCAACCATATTATTTCTTGGGGCTGGGATGCTCTTGGTCACAAGAAAAAAGTAGGAGGATTTACAACAACTTCAATTACGGAGGCCGAGACATGTGGCGCGGAAAGAAACTTATCCTCATTTTCCTATTTCTTATCGTTACGACGGTGGCAGCAACAGCAGAAGCCTTAGAGTACAAATCATATGTGTTTACCACGAAAGATATTATCTTCTTTAGCTATGAGGATGGAACGCAAGTGCAAATCTACAATACGAGTGGCCAATTGTTATGGCCGTCAGGAGATGATGTCATATTACAGAAAGGCGAGCATGCAAGAGCGGAGTTTTTCACCACGAAGCAAGTCTACGAAGTAACAGGCTCAAATAGGTTTGCAGTTTTGATGGGTGACGCGAACACTGCGGGGGTCAGCGGCTACTATGCGATGGACGCGAATGGATTGGGTGTGAGCACGGAATTTTATACCTATGTACCAGACACTATTGGTAAGTTTATCGTTTTTGCATACGAGGACGATACGGAGGTGACCGTACAGCAGCAGGAGCCTAACGGCAATTACGTAAATTGCGATGCTCCCTTCGACCTGAATGACGGGGAGCACTGGGCATCTACGGAGCTGGATGGGAAATACATTCACGTTATGGCGGACAAACCGGTATCTGTGCTGACGTGTTATGACCACGGGTACTTTGTGCCTTCGGCGGACGGGGGATGGAGCGGCACGAAATTCTACACGTACGTCAGCGACAGGGAATCTGATAACGTGGATTTAACGGTGATTGCATACGATGATGAGACGTCTGTAAGCATTAAGGATAGTAACACGGACGACGTAATATGGTCGGGAACACTGGATGGCGGGGAGCCGTGCGTACTGAGCTATCCTGACGGTAACGACCGGTATTTTACCATTGCGAGCGATAAGACGGTTACGGTGAGTGTCCAGCCGTGGAAGGTGCGGACAAGCGCCTACGAGCAAGGTGTGTTTATCCCGGACAGGGACGGTACAGGGGTGGGCAGGATGGACAGAGAGCTTATAGGGTCAACACTGACCGGCGGATATTTGTATGTGGTTGCGCATACCAATAGGACGCACATCAAGTTGTATGACTCGGAAACAGGAGCCGATGTTAACAGCTACACGCTAAATAAGGGAGAATCTCAAGACATAAATCCGGGTAACGGGTTGTGGAAGATAGTGAGCGACAGGTATGTTTCGGCATACTCTGGCAACAGTACTCATACCGCAGAGTTTGCGCCGTTGGCCTTTGACGCCAAGGATGGTCTTCTGGAATTAACGAAGACGGCCGATTTCGACGGTAACTGTGTCTCGCCGGATGATTATGTAACGTATACGATTAGCTATGACGCGAACGGGTACAGTGTTAACGATGTTGAGATTATCGATTACCTGCCGGAGGAGGTGGATTTTAACTCGGCTACAGGGCCTAATACTTATGATTCCGATACCCACACCGTGACGTGGAACATTAGCGACCTGAATGGAAGTGATTCGGGTTCTGTTAGTCTTAGCGTGAGGGTAAGTGAGTTGGCGAAGCGTGAGGGGATAATTACGAACCAGTGTGAAATGGAAAGCGACTCCAGCTACAACACGGCCGAAGTAAACGTCCCCGTATGCTACTGGTGTGGGGGAGCTGTTATATATGTGGATGTTAATGCGCCAACGGACCAGAACAACGGAGTATCGTGGGAGTATGCCTTTATCGACCTGCAGGACGCTCTAGACTACGCACAAAACTGCGACTGTAATGAAATCTGGGTAGCTGTGGGAACTTATGAGCCATCGGTGCCAAGTGGTACCGGGGCGACATATAGTTTACTTGAAGGGGTGGCCATTTACGGCGGGTTCGCCGGGGGTGAAGTCTCTCTAAAGCAGCGTAACTGGATTGCGAACGAAAGTATTCTGGATGGCAACGGCGTGTCCTACGTGGTGACAGCCGTGGACGTGAACGGAACTGCTGTTATTGACGGCTTTACGATAACAAACGGCACGTGGTATGGTATCTCTTGTGAGAACGGTTCGCCGGGCATCACGAACTGCAAGATTACGGGGAACGGGGAGGGGGTGCATGCGGAGTCATCGGGCTTGACGATAAGTAAGTGCATTATTCAGGGAAACGGGTACCACGGCATATATACCTACGAAAGCAACTCAATCATAACGAACAACTGGATATATGACAATGGCGCTTCTGGCAACGATGATGGAATATACTTGAGAAACAGTGGGGCACAAACCGTTGTCCGCAACAACACTATTGTGGATAACGCCAATTATGGGATACGTGCTTCAACCACCACTCACCATATTACCAACTGTATTATATGGGGACATGACGGGGACGATTTGAGTTTGAACCTGAGCGCGACCTACAGTTGTATCGAGGACTGCAATGATGCGAGCAGGACAGGAAATATATGTGGTGACGCGAACAATCCGCGGTTTGTTGACGCGGAGGCAAATGATTATCATCTGGATGCGAACTCACCGTGTATCGATGTGGGAACAAATGAGGATATTGAGTGGGGCGAAACCGACATTGACGGTGAGGAGCGCCGGCTTGACCACCCGGAGGTTAACGACACGAACAACGGTGATGCGCCCGTCGTTGATATGGGTGCGGATGAATTTTATTGGAGTCCCGCCGATTTCAACAATGACGGAAATGTGAACTTCGTCGATTATGCGATGTTCGCCGAGTTCTGGGGCATGAATGACACCAACGAGGGTTACAACGACCTGTACGACCTCATAGATAACGACTCTATCGATAACAATGACCTTGGTAGGTTCTGTGAGGACTGGCTCTGGAAGAGAGGTCGGCCAAGAGGCTTCGCGCGGAGTATGGGCGGCGGCGGAATGGGCGGGGGAATGGCGCTGGCCCTTGGTGAACCGCTCTACCTGAGGGCACCGGCCACAGCAATCTGGTACGAGCAACAGGTGACCGAGGCCGAGACGTTTGAGGACGAGGATGCTTATACTGAGCGGTTAATAAAGTCATTCGAGGAATTGCTCGCAGAGGAAATGAAGGAAGAGATAGGCGAGGATGACTGGGAGGAACATGTCGAGGGTATAAAGGGGATTATAGAGGCGCTTAAGTCGGGACTATAAGACTAATTAAGCATAGCCTTCAAGATACCGGAGTTTCAGATTTTCCGCGGGGGCGGAGTTCGGGATAGCACTTCTTGGCGACGTCAATAATGACGGCATAATAAATGTCGCGGACCGTTCGATAGCGAATGCTTTCTGGCGGCTGGGCTCGGTCGGGACTTATACCTTTCGAGACTGCGACGTGAACAGTGACGGCATAATAAATGTGGCGGACAGGTCGATCGCGAACGCGGTATGGCGAGGCTTATTCGGGCAGAATTTCGTAAGCAACCCGTGTCCGCTGCGGTAGTGTTAGTTGTGCGTCGTGCGTAGAAGATAACTGACGGGTCAGCGGTAATAGGGTTTTGAGATTCCGCATCAAGCACGGAATGACAGGGGGAGCGGGTAAAGGTTAGAGGTGCGGGGAGGGGGCATAATTAGGGGTTAGGGGTTGGGGATTAGGGGTTCGGGAGAATCGCTAAAGCGGAATTAAGAAGCGAAATTGGTGGGGCAAGCCCCACCCTACATATCTTTGATGGCGCTTCGGTTCGGTCTGGGTAAACTCGTCGTTAGTATTTAGCCGGTTGGGATTGTGAGGACGGGTTTCTGTGCGGGTTCACCGGTTTCGGCCATAGAAAACAGAAACATCAGGAAACTGAACATACGCTTTGATTTTAAGTCCTGGTCATCGAGCCAAAACCAGTGGTCGCGATATCGCACCGCTACGTAAGCATCGTCAGGTTCCTTGGTATCGCTCTGAACACGCATAAGCGGCATCACGCCAGCGGCTGTGTCAGCATCCTTAGCAAGGTTGGGCGTCGCCCGCTGCTGGGCGACATGCGTTTCGGGAACCTCAATGTAAGAACCCAGTTCAAAAAATATTTCCAGCATCGAGCGGCTTAGCATCGCTATTTCCTGGTCGTTGATAGGCAGGGCACCATAAACGACCTTGAACTGGCGGCGGTCCGGATCGATACCAAGCAATTTCTTGACAGTGTCGATCTCTGTCTCCGTGTCGGGAGCGATATCTTTTTTATAAATAAAAATCAGATTAGCCTGTTTCTTGTTTTCTGTTTGCTGAATGCGCGTTCCCACAGCCAATGATTTTTGAATCTTTAGCAGCGAAGCAGTAAAGCGGTAGAAATTGGGGTCAGCCGCCTGTGCTTCCATCCTACCGCCGGCACGGTTATGCAAGCCGTTGACTGACTGGACGAGGATTCTGAATACCAAATCAGCCCGCCAGCCGGCCTGAACAAGAGACAATACCCCGGCGGGGGGAATCGGGGTCATCAGACTGCGCGTGAACTTCTCGCCCATGAGCGGCTGGTAGGTGATGGTCGGACGGTCGGCGTATCTTCCGCGACCACCGACACTTTGACTGTCTGTAGGTAAAAAGGCATTCCATGAAAGGCTGCCGTGCAACTCAGTTTCCAGAAGATACTGATTGATAATAGAGCCCACCTCCAAAAAGACCGGTGCGTCGGCGTATCGCATCTTGACCATGTTAAGGAGCATCTGGCGCTTCCAGGACTCTGAGATGGCATCGGTGTAAGCGAACCTGTCGCGGGCCACGGTCGCCGGACCAATACCTCCGCAGCCACATAAAGGCAATAACATAACGGCTATGAGAAGACTTCGTAAGACTATTGTATTCATTATTCTGCTCCTTCCGGGCCTCTTCTACCGTTTTCTGCTGCTCTTGCTTGTCTTGACCATATGCCGGCAGCAGAAAACCGACCATCAATAAACATATGAGTCAGAAATTTCCTTTACAAAAACGGTTCATAATTAATCTTTTTTTCATTTCGCCTTCTCGACCGAAACGGCAAGGGCCTCGGTGTAGGTGACGATGACGGTATCGCCCAGTCGCAGCTTCTGCAGCCGGTCAGGATCGAGGACCCGGACGGTGAGGTAGTTGCCCAAGGGTCCCTTGACCGTAACGGTCTGCGCAACATGGTCAATATTCTCGACGGTCACGATGGCCTTGATTCGCTGTAGTCCACCGGCGGCCGGAGATGTTCCGGGCGGTGCCTTGGCTGCGCCTGCGACCACGGTCAGGGGCGCCTCTTTTTCCTCGGGCGTCGGCTCGCGGATTTCCGTGGCCAGGGAGATGTAGTAGCCAGCCGTGACGTGGTCACCTACCTCGATCTCATTGAGTCGCCTGACCCGTTCGTCAACATCAAGGGTCAGCACATTGCCTCGCGGGCCTCTTAGGGTGAGTTCGCGTCTTTGCAGGTCGACGGCCTCGACTGTGGCAGTAACGCTCACGAAGCCCCACACCTCGCGTGGTTCCGGCGACGGACGTTGTGCGGGCGTCTCCTGCTTGTCCGAGTTACAGCCGGTCTGAATAAGGGACACGACCACATAGGCCATAACAACAATTAGCATGTTTTTCGTTTTCATATTCTTGACTCCTTATCTTAATGAAGTTAATTTTCAGCTGGGGGGCGCAGGCGACGAAAGGCTACGTTGAAGCTCTGGCGCAGGACGGCCTGGAAGTAAACGCCCTGCAACATGTCCTTCGCCCGGTCATAGGTAAGGGTATAATTAGAGCCGGGGTAGTTGATGTCGCGGAGTTCCAGGAAAACCTGCGTTTTGCCGTTCTTGTCGCGGGCCTCGGCACGTGAGACATTGATTGAGCGCGGGTTGTAGTACGCCGCCTGCAGCGTGCCGTCGTCATTAGCGGCTTTTATTTCAATCACGTAGGGCGTGTCTGTCCGGACCCAGCGGCCTACGAGGATCTTGAAACCCGCGGGCTGGATGGCAGGCGTCTGCGGGACGACCCCGCCTGACGCCGTAGGCTGTGGGCGCATAGAAGCGTTGATTCTCCACACGAGAAGTGCGGCGACGGCAATTACCGCGATGCCAATCGACACCCATGCTAGCTTGTGCCTCATAGTTGAATTGGTCTGTCTGCTACACATTTTCGCCTGATGGATCACTTTCCCTATGGTCAAGCGTTTGTCAAACGGGTTTTCACGTTATCGTGCTCCACAGCAAAGGCCGTCCCGCCGGAGAAGGTACGTGATGGCGGGAGAGCTTTAAATCCGTATTCATTTGAGAGTGTCTTTTAAAAGAAAAATCCTATTCGTGCCCCGAGTTTCCAGTCGTACAGGTCAAAGGTGTCGTCCTTGTAGATCGGGGTGGAGAACTCCAGCGAGAAAACGGTCGACTTATTGAGCATCTTGCCGAGCGCTATCTCAAAGGGGAAGAAAATGTCGCCGCTTTGTTTTTCAGTACCATCCTCAAAATTGAATTTTACTCCCTCCAGCGACCACAGGGTGATAAAGTCAAACGGCATCTCCCAGTCCCTGGGGATCATGTAGTGGATGATGGGGTTGATCTCCAAGGTGGCGATATCATCCCGGTCATCGCCGCCGGAATAGTCCGCGAAGTCCATATAATACCGGCCGAGAAGAGTCATAAAACTGCCGGGTGACCAGTCGTCTTTATTCCATTTGAAGCCGACCAGGGGAAACACCTGGTATTTCTCGGCTCCGAACTGGGCCTGGCTGGCCGTAGGCCACAGGAATCCCGCACCAAAACCCCAGGCATCTCATGGCAGCTCTGCACTGGCATCAGGCGGCGGGATATAAATGAACTGCGTAAACAAATCACCTGTTCCAAATTCATAGTCCCCGTTGGGATTGTCCGTACCGGGAACATCGCCATACAGGAACGGCATATCTGCACGCAGCTGGAAGATGCCCGCTTTTCCGCCGTCCAGCGGTATCGGCTTGTCCACACGTAATAACAGTAAGTTTTGCTCGAGATCACCGGACAACTTCTGATATTGATACCGAACATCAAATCGCGTCAAAGGCCTGGTAAAATCCTGCCCTGTATTAATCCGCTCTTCGTTTTGGGCAAAGCTCAATGTTGGGATAACCACGCTCGAGATCAGGCAAAATATTACAATCTTTTTCATTTTCCGTTCTCCTTAATTAAGGTTTACCAAAATTTAACGGCGGTAACCAAAAGCCATCGGTGCCGGTCAACTATTTGAGCACTTCCTCCAATGGCGAACACGAACAGAAAAGCCGCCGGAAAAGCGAGACGAGCCAGGCGGTCGACTTTGCGTGCCAGTGGCGCCCGTTTGTGGTGGGCAAGAAAGGTCGTCAAGACCACCTCCATCAGCGCCAAGAACACCAGTACGGTGCTTGCGAGGAGAAAATAGTCCATTCGCGTCATATAAGGCAGGCGGGGAAGCAGGCACGCCAAGATTGCGGTGCCCATGATTGAGCTTCGAACAGTCATCGGTCAATTCCCTTCAAGCATCAGTGTATATAAAGTCCGTCCCGCCGGGGCCGAGGAACCGGCGGGGCAGCCCATAACAGTATTGGACTTTTCCAACGGCCTGCCTATCGGCCGATGTCCGGCTCGCCGGTCGGGTCGAACGGCAGGTCGTCAAGTTGCTGGATATATTCGAGCATATCGTAAGGCAGATTCTTCATCGCCGCGGGCGGTTTGGACAAGGCTATGGTCTCAGGCCTCGCGTTGGAGATGCCGGTGTAGGCCGGTCCGCGCGGCTCCTCGAGATGCGGATACTTCTTGATCCATAGCTCGTGTCGCGCCCGCATGCGATTGAAGGGCTCCTTCATGTGAAGCATATTAATCAACAGTGGGGTGTGCTCGCGGTGATCGTTATACAGGTCGAAGTAGGCGGCCCCGATGCCACTGGCCGCCTGTAGCGGGTCAGCAGCAAACCAGTGCCTCTTATAGTGCATCTTGACAGTAGCCGCCAGATTGGGACCCGCGTAGATGAAGACGTAGTCGCGTCGGCTGTGGCCCTCGCCGTTGAGCAGCAGGGCCGTCTGGTCGATGCCGTCGATGACACGGTCGGTGGGGATGTACTTAGTAGCGCCGGCCAAGCGGGCGAAGGTGGTAAACAGGTCGGTCTGATGAATGATGTCACCAACAACCTGGCCCGGTTCGATCATGCCGGGCCACCATGCCGAGGCGCAGACACGCACGCCGCCCTCGGTAAAGTCACCTTTACCGCCGCGAAACATACCCTCGCCAAGACCGCCTCCAGGAGGTGGATTATGGGTCATGGGCCCGTTGTCGGCCATGGCGATGACGAGTGTGTTCTCGGCGATGCCCAAATCCTGCAAAGTCTTGACCAGCGCACCGACAGCGGGATCGAGGAAGTTCTCGTAGGCGTCGCCGACGAGACCACGTTGGAGTGAGGTCTTCTTCGGCTTTGGAATAAAGGACAGCCATTGGGGCCACCAAGCGACATAGAAGGGCTTGTCGGCGTTGGCGCTGCGACGAATGAAATCGAGAGCGCGCTTCCGGGCCTCCATGTCAAACATCTCGTAGTCCTTGGGTGTCCTTGACGCACCCCACTCGGCGGCCGGCTCGCCTTTTTTGCCTTCGAGATAGCCTACGTAGCCATGCTGGACGAAAGTCTCGTCAAGCTTGTAGGGATTCTTAGCCAATAGCTCCTCATGGAGGCCAATTACTGCGTTGACCGCCTCGCCCTGAGCGTGCCAGAGACTGAAGACCTGGTTATAGACGCCCCAGAAGGCCTCGTCGAAGCCCTGGTTGTGGGGATAGGCCTCCTCGATGTCGCCCTGGTGCAGTTTGCCGTAAAGAGCGGTGGCGTAGCCGGCCTTCGAGAGGACTTCGGCGATGGTCACGTTCTCGGCTGGCAATCCCGTGTATTCAACGGGGAAGCCAATCTCGTAGTGGCCCGTGCGTACGGCAAGCTGTCCTGTCAGTGAAGCCGCGCGGCTGGGCGTGCAGCCGTTCTCCGTATACATCCGGGCGAAAAGCATACCCTCGGCCGCCAGCTTGTTGAGGTTCGGGGTCGAGTAACCGCGGATTTTTTGATAAATCGGGTCGCCGAATGCCATCACCGGTTGGTCGTCCCACATGAAGTGGACGATGTTCGGCGGCCTGCCATACTTTTTGCGAAGCTTAGCGAGCTTAGCGTCGATTTCCTTGTCCTGGGCGGCCCATTTTTCGCCGTGCTGCGCTTCGAGGATGTAGTACTCGGCATCGTGGACGATGTCGGCAGCTCGAACCGCCGCCGCTCCAAACACTACACAGCTTGTCACAATCAATAACAGAATTACTTTTTTCATTGTCACGTCTCCTTACTTAAGGTTTTTCTGAAGTCTTTTTGCCCAGTCGTCCATAATATTTTTGGCGGTTGTCCATTCGCCCAGATTGGAAAATGGTACTCGGCTGCCTTTCTGTGTCTCCAGGACGGCAGCAATCTGCTCACCCGTCATAGAATCGACGATCTCGGCTTCCATCGAGACGCCGCCAAGGTCGACACCGAGCAGGCTTGCCTGTGGCAGTACACTGAGCGCTCCGGTCTTTTCGATGTCTGTCAGGGCCACGCGAATCCTTGCTACACTTGTTGCCGGCTGATGAACAACTTTGTCACCGGCATTTGAGATGGCCTTGACAATCGCAGCGTGGAAATAGTTCGTCAGGTCCGCAAGGTCCTGCTCGGTCAGTTCCCCCTTGCTCTTCTCCTCAATACCTTTTGCGCCCGAATGAAAGTGAACGTCCACCCGATCGACGATAAAACCCGAATATCCGGCCAAAGCCCCCTTGTTCACATACCGCAGGCTTGTATCGGATACCGCCCTCAGACGCGAATAGTCGGTCAAAAAACCCGTCCTGGCCTGACCGCCCGATTCACATCCACACTGCACCAGCATCAAACCTACTGCCACAATCATTAGTAAAATCGCATTTTTCATTGTCACGTCTCCTTAATTAAGGTTTACAAAACTTGCGCGGCGGTAACCAAAGGCCGCCTGCTTTCATTTGTTTTTCTGATGAGAACATTAGATACAAAATAGAAAGAATCGTCTATCGGGGCGCAGCCTGATTTTCCTATCGGGGAAATCCCTATATATCAATGGGCTTTGTCGGGGTTTGCCTTGCACCACGTGGGGTGCGGGGAGTTGCGGGTTGCATGAGGTTAATTATATGCGGAGGCCAGCTCCTTCGACTGCGCTCAGGATGACAGGGAGCAGGGTTTTCGGGGGTTGTTTTTGACTTTTTGGCATTTCTGTAGTAATCTGGTCGGTGCTTTTAGATGGAAGCTGGAAAGAGAAGAGATGACAGCAGAGATAATGACTGGTCATGACGGGGCAGGTCTTATCCTTCGAGCCCTGATTCCCCTGGGCATTTTTGTGGCCGCGGGGTATCTGTTTATCGAAGGTATTGTGCCATCTCTGAGGGAGAGAATCAGGGGTTTATTAGATGTTACCATCGTGGCGATTGCTCTTGGGATGTCAATCTTTACGTTTGGCTTTGTATCGCTGAATGCTGGCTTTGGTGTAAAGCTAAGTCAAACAAATGTATGGATTTTCACAATATCATTATTGGGCGTGCTGCTATTGATTGCGTTTTGGCGGGTAGTTAAGCAGAATGGAAGAAGCGGGCGGTATTTTAACTTTGGGTTTTCTGATTTTAAGAAAGGCTCGACCGTCTTTATTTTGCTGGTTTGCATATTCGGTCTGGGGATGCACCTTAGACTTAAAAACACGCTTCGCCACCCTAACAAACTGCTGGATGCGGACCCGTATCGTCACCACGTAAGGACTGTCGGGATAGTTGAGACAGGGATGCTGTCACGGTGGGACCCTTACATTGAAGGGGAGATACCGGTAGTGGAGCCGCAGGGCTGCTATGTTCTTGCCGCGGTGATATCTATCTGGTCGGGGATTGACCCGTGGTATTTATGGAAGTTCGGCTCAATTTTGTTAGGGAGCTTCAGCATAATTACGACGTATCTTCTTGCGAAATATCTGTTCGGGGTCAATGCGTTTGTAGGGCTGGTGTCGGCCGGATTTATAGCCGCGAGCCCTGTTCATATAATAAGGACGAATATTGGTTTCAGCGAGCCGTGGGGGCTCGGGTATGTTCCCATTACGATTCTTTTTTTTGTCTTTTTAATGACCGACTCAAGAGGGAAGATTTCAACTGCCTTTTTGTTTGGGCTGTTCTTTACGTCTATATTTATCCATAACCCTATTCCGGCGGCGTTTCTTGTTCCTTTGTTCGGCCTTTATGCCATTTACATCCTAGTAAAGAAACACGGAGAGAGGGTGAAGCTTGTCGGATGTGTACTCCTGTCGGCGGTGATTTTCTTTTTGTTTATTATATTATGGGCAAATACGTATATGGGGGTGTCGATGGCAAATGGCCTGTTTGCGACAGAGACGGAGGGAAGCGGGGGCCTGCAGAGAGGGCTTGGACAGTTAGATACCTGGGGGCAGGCTGTAAAAAATGTGGGGATGGCCCAGATATGGCTCTCTCTGGTCGGGCTGGTTGTTTTCTTTATAAAGCTGAAGGATGACGGCAGAGATTTGCAGGAGGGCCGGGCGGCGAGAAGATATAAGAACAAAGGCCGGCGAGCAGGCACGCCCGGAGGCTTATGGAGAAGGCTTGAGAACCCGTTTGATGAATTGAGAGTTTTTGTGCTGCTGTTTTATGTTGTATATATAGTCTATATTCTTGTTCTGCCGTTGGGGGTTCCCTCTTTCACACAAAAATTCTACAGGTATTTTCTGCTGCCTGCCTTCGCCTGTTCGATTCTGTCAGGATATTTTATATACAGGGTCTACGGGCCGTTGGCGATGAGGGCGGCCAGAGTAAAAGACGAGGCGCTGAGAAAGCTTGGGTCCGTCGCATTGATAATCATAATATCACTGGGGCTGGGCATTTTTATTTCCAAGAGCAAGACGTGGGGCAACTGGCCTCCTTCCGCAACTGTGGGTGAATACAGGGCGGCGGACTGGATAAATGGCTATGCCTCAAAAGACGCCGTAATTGTTTGCAACTGGTTTACGGGCGATTTTATCCGCAGCCTTACCAGAAGGCAGACATGTATAAGCAATTATTTCAGGCCTGAAGTGAGAGCCACGGTGAAGAGGGCGAAAGGGCTAAATACGGTCCTGCTGAAAAACACGAGGGAGATTATAGAATTTGCAGAATCGCGGGGGCAGGAGGTGTATCTGCTGAAGAGCAAATGGGGTCCCTCGGGGGATTTTGACAGAAACCCATTCTTTGCAAAGGTCATGTCGGGAGGGAGCGGCACAGATGAAGCCACGCTTTACAAAGTCGGCGCCGAGGGCGGTATTGACAATCTGGCCTTTCGCGCAGAGCCGATAGCGGGGGCTTTTGAGAGCGGCGTGGAGATAAGAAACCTGGACAGATTAAATGACCTGAGTCTCGGCAACAACACGGATGCCGACGCGGCGGCGACGAACCCCCCCGCGAGGTCACCACAGAAGGCGTGGTTTGGTGTTGATTTTGGAAAGGAGCAGGAGATAAGCAGGATAGTTGTCTATCCGGCATTTTATCTAAATCCGGAGCAAATCAAAAAAAGCAAATTAATCTATTTGGCCTATCACTATGAGCTTCAATACTGGCAAGAGGAAGGCTGGAAAGACATTGGCGGGACAGAGGTCAGGGATAATACTCTGGCCAAGGTGTCGCACGAATTCGGGCCCATAAAGACATCAAAGGTCAGGGCGCTTATCTACGGGGCGTACTCCGACAAGGGTCTGGTGACTGAAGGCGTGTTCAGAACTGCCTGCCTAGAGCTTGAGGTTTATAAATAGTTTTTGTGTGGTATTGGGGGAGGATGAAGTGATAAGGAGGAGGCAGACCGGGGCCATCTCAGGGGGTAAAGTTGGCGGCGCGGGTACGTTTTGCCATCTCGTCAAGACCGCTCAGGCACAACTGTGACCAGGTCTCCAGGGTGTCACGAACCTGCTGCAACTCGGCGGGTGTCATGAAGGTCATCTGTGTAATCATCTGTTCGCGCTTTTTCACGTTGGGGGCATCCAAAATCCAATAGTGGACGATACCGAGGTGGACGCTTCCGACTTCGTTGGAGTCGTCATTTAGCAGGGCAACGACGCGGTCGGTGTAGCCGGCTTGTACGGAGACTTCCTCAGCGACTTCACGTTTAACGGCCGTGTCGTACATCTCGCGGAAATTCGTATCGAACAAAGGCACTTCATTATCGACGGGGTTTATATGGCCTCCTATGCCGATGGAGCGCAGGCCGAGAAGGCGGGTCTCTCCGGCCCGCGAGCCCCTAACGTAGGTGAGGTACCTGCCGTCATTACTCATGATGACGTATGGAATGAGCTGCTTGCAGGAGGGGTCGGCTTCGGCCTGCGACCTTGGTATGAAGCGGGGAACGCCGGGAACAAAGAGCTTGCGGAGATAGCGGTCGACATCAAATGCGAGTCCATTAAACATCCCGACCTGCTCAACGACTTTTCGGTCGACAACCAACACGTGTTCTTCCCGGGGCATGTGTCATTCCTTAGTATTGGGGTCTCATCGTGCCAACGAGTTTGTCGGTGGCATCGTAACATGACATTTATGGGTGTGTCAAGGCGTGGCATCAGAAATGGCGGAAGCTACGGGCGAGCGGAAAGAGCAGGGATGAATGATAATTGATAATTTAGCGGACAACGGTGTTATGGGGCGGGGACCTGGATCTGGGTGGGTTCAAAAAGCTTGTTCCATCTGAGTGTCCAGAGGTCTTCGAGCTTTACGTGGGCGGCGTGGCCGTCAGCGAATGAGAGGTTTATGGCCAATTTGTGCCTGTCGATACAGACCCGTCCGAAGCCAAAATCGTCGAGGGGGTCCTGGAGGTTAAAGGGTACAACCTGAGTATGCTCCGGGAAGGCATCGACCCAGACACTATCGCTAAAGATGGGTACATCAGCCCGGCCGGGCATGCTGTCTCTAAACGAAGTGGCCTCATCTTCCTCTGCGAACATCCCGTAAGCGACCATTTCTTCCCAACTCCAGCCGCCGATCCATCCATTGAGGGCGTAGCTACCCTCAGCCCCAAAATTGGAGACATGATAGCGCCAACGGTTGTTAGCAGTACCCCAATTGCGTCTGAACAGCGGGTCCTTGGTATCGGGGCAGAAGAGTACCTTCATGGCGCCTCGGAGGGTTTTTTCGGGGTCGTCTCTGTATTCGCGGTCTCCCATATACGGGGCAATCTGTGTGAACCAAAAGTCGCCGCCGCCCTGCGATACAAGAGTCTTGTTATCGCTGTCTATATGATAGAGATTGAGGGCTGTAAAAAGCTGCTTGAGGTTGTTCCTGCAGAAGAGTGTTTTGGCCTGCGCCCGGGCCTTGCTCAAAGCGGGCATCAGTACTGACATGAGCAGAGCGATGATGGCTATAACCACCAGAAGTTCTACCAAGGTAAATGCTCTTGTTCTATTCATTCGGGACAGTCCCCTATTTTCTCAGGGTGTGAGCGTACACAGATAAATATACGCGAAAGCGATGTTATGTTCGGTTCAGTTCGACTGTTCATTATTATCTTATCAGTTTTTCAAATTTAAGTAAAGCCTATCTCGCGTTTAAATCTTACCATTTTGCGCATTGGTCAAAGAAACAGACATTAGATAGGGGTTACGCGCGTATGTTTGGGGGTGGCGATGTGCCGAGGAGTGAAGACGCTGTAAGGGCTTGCCTGATTTTGGGGTCGCAAATCCCTTAGTCGGAAGCAGAAGCGACATAGACTGACTAGTCTCAGGGTGTTTGCATTCGGCTCTTTGCGATACTGAGATTTTCCTGGGCCTGGGGCCAGTCAGGCCTTAATGACAGGGCCTTTTGGTAGTTGATGACGGCGTGTTCGAAGTCGGCCTGCTGGAATCGAATGTTGCCGAGGTTGTAGTAAGCCTCCGGAAGCTGCGGATTAATCTGTAGGGCTTTGGTGCAGTGGGCGGCGGCCTGGTCATATTTGCCCTGCCTGAGAAGGACACTACCAAGATTGTTGTGGGCAGCGAATGTTGTGGGGTCGAGCTCTAAAACCGCATTGTAGTGGGCGACGGCGGCGCCCAGTTTGCCCTGCCGCTCGAGTACGGTGGCCCATGCGAAGCGCGGGCCCACCTGGTTCGGATTGAGCGCAACCGATTTGGTAAAATGGTCGATTGCTTCATTATGGCGATTCTGGTGAGTGCGTATCATAGCGAGATGGTTGTGCAGGCCGGGCTGATTGGGATTTAGCTGGAGACTTCTGAGCATGTAGGGCACGGCCTTTTGCGTGTCGCCCTGTAAGGCGGCGATCTTGCCGAGGATGTAATGGATTCCGTAATAGTCTGGGCGCTGCAGAATGAGCTGCTCGCCCAGGACCCTGGCTTCATCGAGGCGTTGGTGCATCACGAGGCGATGGAGTTTCGCGTTGGACATGTAGAAGTCGAGCAAGTCCTTTGGGTCCTGCCTGTCGGAGTCGAAGTCAAATTCTTCGCTGACAGGGCCCGTGACATATCCAAGTGATTGGAGCCGCCTGATAGTTTCTTCGTCGGGTACAGGCATGACGCCTGATTTAAGTTTGCGGACGTTCTCTTCGAGCGTCTGTTTCAATTGTCCGCGCAACATGCGGGCCAAGTCGGGGCGCAAGGGTATCAAGTTTTCGGATTCGGCAGGGTCGAGCTGAATGTCATAGAGCTCCGGGCGTGTGGTCTGGATGTACTTGTAGCGGTCACCGACGACACCAAGCAGGGAATTGCCACCATATTTCGTGGGATAAAGTGATTCGGCGTAGATGAATCTCTGCGGGGGTGAAATAGTATCGCCTCGCAGATAGACCGAGAGGTCTCGGCCGTGAAGCGGCGCGGGCGGCTCAACGCCAAGCAGAGAACATACCGTCGGGACGATATCAATCAAGCCGACCGGGTCTTTTATTCTTTGGGGTTTGCGCTGTCCGGGGAGCCTGAAAATCAGGGGAACCTTCAGGGCACTTTGATATATAAAGTAGCCATGCTCATCTTCGCCGTGCTCTCCGAGCATCTCGCCGTGGTCAGAAGTGATGATAATCAGCGAGGAGTCAAATATCCCGAGTGACTTTAATTTTTCGATGAGGTTGGCGATGTAATGGTCGGTATAGGCAATTTCGCCAGCGTAGAGATTGTCGGAGAATTTCGAGGCAAAGGGCTCGGGCGGCTCGTAGTCGGAGTGGGGGTCGTAGTAGTGCACGAAGAGGAAGAACTTGTCTTCGCTGTGATTGTCGAGCCAATCAAGGGCCAGACGGGTCGTCTGGTCAGCGCGGCGTTCACTGGCTTCTAAGTGGGCCAGCTGCAGGTCAAAATTGTCATAGTAAGAGTCGAAGCCCTGGTCGAGGGCGAACTGGGAGTCGAGGACGAATGCGCTTACAAATGCAGCGGTGGCAAAGCCATTTTGTTTGAAGACTTCGGCAAGGGTGATGTTGCGACCGTCAAGCCAGTAATTGTCGTTGTCATGGACGCCGTGATAGGGGGGAATTGTACCTGTCATCATTGAGCAGTGTGACGGGAGGGTCACCGGGACGGGCGAAATCACATTTTCAAATAACGCGGCCGTGTCGGCAATTGCGTCGATGTTGGGAGTTGTTTTTCGGGGGTAACCATAGCAGCTGAGGTAATCGGCGCGGCAGGTGTCGATACTTATCAGGATGACATTGCGAATGGGGCGGGCGGTTAATCCGGAGCAGCTCCACAGTACGACCGCCACTAACAGTACTAACGCAGCGAAGAGCCATAATCTGGCAAAGGGCATGGATGTTGTTAAATAACGGCCATTTCTCTGGTTCATCGAGTCACCTATTGTCCGGCTGGTGTTTGCTTTTAATGCATCAGCAGTGTCTCGAGTTTGTCTTTAGGAGTCAAGCGTAAAAGAAGCACGATGAGAGTGTGTTGTGAGCGCGGCCGGTCGGGGAGAGAATTGGCATTTCGATTTATTATTTGTATCTGAAGGCCGGGTCCTTCGGCTTCGCTTAGGATGATTTTTGACTTCGCTAAGGATGATTTTCGGCTTCGCTAAGGATGACAGAGGGCGACGGGGGTTTTTGGGGGACGGCGGTTGGGAGGTTTGGGGACTTATCTGCGAATGTGTTTTATGGTGTGTGTGAGAGGGCTTATGCCTTTTTACGAGGCTGTTATCAAAGTTTTTTGTTGCCCAATCCTGTCCGGGGCAAGCGAGATTGAAATACTGGACAAGCCCAAACTGAAGGCTGGGGGTGATTTTGTGCGCGAAATGGTAAGATTTATGCGCAAAAAGGGGTTGCATTAATGAAGTGAAAGTGTTATCATATCAAGTAGTAAGTAAGACTGACTCCTACAATTTGTAACACCCTCTTAGGATTTGTAACACGCCCTTAAAATTTGTAACACACCCCTAAAATAAACAAGGTGATTTTTCGCTTTTGTGAGGCAGGGTGAAACATCCCGTATTGGAGTTTTTTGGGCAGGTGCGAATTATTAAAAGTAACTATGTGAAGGTTGGTCGCACTCGTTGTGCGAAGGTTCGCGGCTGTTGAAAAATATATTGTTTTGGCGTGCAGCCAAAGAAAAAAGTTTTAAGGTTTTATTTTTGTCAGGAGGTAGTGCGATGTTTAAGTGGTTTTCATTTCTAATTGCTCTTGTCCTGGTGCTGGGCCTCGCGGGCAGTGTCCGTGCCCAGCAGACGGAAGTGACGTGGGACAATAACGAGGGCGGGGGTGACCAGCTGTGGAGCACGGCGTCGAACTGGGACCTAGATAGAGTTCCAGCGGCCAATGAGATTGCCGTCATCGATGACTACAGCGATGATGGCAACGGCCCGGTTATCCAGGCCGATATTGACGCAGTGGCCGACTACGTGGAAATGGGTTACTGGACCTCACCGCCTGCCAGCGTTGAATCGGTGCTGACGATGACGGGCGGGACGTTGACGGTAGGCGGCTGGATTGACCCCGGCGGCTATGAGCCGGGCAACTACCGATTCGACTTGAGCGGAGGGGAGGTAACTGTGACCGGTTACGGTGAAGGTACGTGGGAGGGTCTTTGGTTCGCATTCGTGAACGATTCCAACGGTGTTATGAATATGAGCGCCGGCGATGTAAATGTTTTCGGCGGGCTGTGGCTCGGGTGGAACACCAACAGCCATGGCACTTTCAATATGACCGGCGGTACGTATACGGGGGACTACATTTACGTCGGAGCGTTTTCTGAATCCGGCGGTGCCGGCCGCATAAATCTGCACGGCGGGACCATCCACTGCGGCGATTTTGCCATGGGTCCTTTGAGCCATCTGAATATCAGCGATGGTGTACTGACATGTGATACCGACCTGACGGTGGCCAACGGCTGGCTTTTTGACGCGGAGTACGATACCGCTATTGTCAATACTGACGGCGTCCGCAGGGATGCCCCCGGCTACAGTGCGACTTTGCCGACGCTTGTGGCAAGGGGCAGTATCACCGCGTATGACGTTAACAGCGGCGATATTATCACAGATGACGTCAATTATCCTTCCGAGGCGGGGCTTCGCGCTCTGGTGAAGATAGATTATGACGTGACGAACGCGGGGATGACGACGGTGTCGGCCGCGGCAGTGGACCCGAACCTTGCATACAACCCGAATCCTTTTGACAAGGCAAAAAGAGTTCAGCCGGCCGAGTTCAGTCTTATCAGCTGGTCAGCGGGAACGAATGCAGCGCAACACGATGTATACTTCGGGACGGACGAGACGGCGGTGGCAAACGCCAATACGTCATCTGACGAGTATAAAGGCCGACAGGCCCTTGCAACCACCACCTATACTCCCGACAGCAACTATCCCTACACATTCGACGAAACTTATTTCTGGCGTATTGACGAGGTCAACAGCGCCGGCGGGGTCCAGTGGCCGGGCAGTGTCTGGAGCTTCACGGCGGATGACCACGCCGTCGTGGAGGATTTCGACTCATACGTGAACCAAACCGCGCTGTGGAACGTGTGGGACGATTACTGGGTCAACGGGACCGGGTGTGACGTCTCCGTTGAGAAGGATGTTAATATAGTTCGCGACGGCAACTCGTTGAGGTTTGACTACGACAATTATTCGTACACGAGCGGCGGCAAAGCGTTAGGTTCGGTGGCGGACGCCAATATAGCTGATTTGGACATCGGCCCGGACTGGACTCTCAGCGGTATGAAGGCCCTTCGGCTGGCGTTCCGCGGTCAAGCAGGAAACGCTGTCAGCACTGATGATAAGATGTGGGTGCAATTAGAAGATGCGAGCAGCAACAGCGGTATTGTGATATACGACGGCGATCCTTGCGATGTAGCCGAGGAAGAATGGCACGAGTGGCATATCGACCTGGAAGACTTCAACAGTGCCGGAGTTGTCCTGACGAATGTGTACACGGTCCATATTGGATTTGGCGGATATGCCCAGACAGGTGCGGGGAAGGGTGGTTCGGGTACGGTATGGTTTGACGATATCGAGCTGTGGCCGCCTTACTGCCGGACTGAACTGATTGCAACCGACTTCACCGGCGACTGCGTTACAGACGGTCTGGACCTGGCTGTGATGGCGGCAGACTGGCTGCTGAGCGATGGTTTAGTCGTGGCGGCACCGCCGGCTGACGCTCCGCAGGTCTGGTACAGGTTTGACGAGGGCGCAGGCAGCACCATCAACAATGACGGCAACTTAGGGAGCAGCCACAACGGAATCTTCCCCGGCGCACCGAATAACCCAACATGGGACAGCGACGGGGCACCAGTGGTCGACGCGTGCGACCCAAATTATTCGATGAACTTTGATGGAACCGATTATGTTGAGATTCCAGTACTAAATCTCAATACGAATACAGCGACGATATCGGCGTGGGTAAAGCGAGCGGGCGACCAGCCAGACTGGACCGGCATAGTATTCTGCCGAGGAGCCAACACGACCAGCGGGATTGGTTTTCGAGACGGCCTGAAGACCAGTCACAATTTGAGCTACCATTGGGACGGCTGGTGGTGGTGGTATGATTCCGGGTTAACCATTCCAGACGGCCAATGGACGTTTACGTCCCTGGTGGTCGAGGAAGAACAGGCGACGCTTTATATGAGCGATGGAACGACATGGGACTCGGCGACAAACGTGGACTACCATGGGCCAGATGAGTGGGACGCTAATGCATTTGTTGGTCGGGACCCGGAGCCAAGCAGCACCAGGATAATGGACGGTAAGGTTGATGATGTCCGTATCTACGACAGGAGCCTAAGTGCCGGTGAAGTTCTGGGCCTGGCCGGCTTATCGACGAGTTTTTATGACCCACTGGAAAAAACCACCAATCTTGTTCCGAGGGTACCCGACCCGGCGGCTGACGCCAATTACTACCCGAGCAACCCTGATATTATCAACTTTGGGGACTATGACGTTTTAGCTGATAAGTGGCTCGAGGGTCCAACACTATGGCCGTAACGAGCCTATTGTAGTTGGGCATAACCAATTGAGTTTGCATCAATTCGGGGCCTATGCTGATTAGTTCGGCATAGGCCCCGGCTGTTTTTCGTGATGGGTACAGTCAATGTGGTTTCGTCGGAGGTGACAAGGGTTGGTTTATTATTTGCGTTTGGTGGCCAGGTCCTTCGACTTTGCTGCGCTTTCAGAGATGACATCTGAGATTGGCGAGGGCGGTTGAGTTCGGAGGAGATGTTTGGTATTCTATCAGGAAGAAGCCCCGGCGACATAGCTGGGCAAGTTTAAATAAGGAAAATGTTAGTTGAGAGGTGTGCGATGAAGCTTAGCAAGAGTCAGGCGGGGTTTTTGGTGGTACTGCGGCTAGTTTGCGGGAGTCACTTTTTCTATCAGGGGATGATAAAGTTAGCTGACAGGTCGTGGTCTTCTTATTCGTATCTGATGAACTCTGAGTGGGTCTTAGGCGGGGCGTTTAGGTGGATGGCGGAGACGAAGGCTGTTTTAGCGGTTGTTGATATAGTCAATGTCTGGGGATTGATACTGATTGGACTGGCTTTGATTTTGGGGGTCTTTGGACGAATTGCCAGCCTGTGCGGGTTTTTGCTTTTGTCTTTATATTACTTAGCGAATCCTCCGTTTGCGGTTATGGGTGCAAGTCCTGTTGGCGGGGAGTACTCATTTATCGTTAATAAACTTCTGATTGAGATGGCGGCGTTTGCGGTTCTGTTTTTGTTCCCGACGGATACGGCCTTCGGGTTAGGGAAAATAAGAGAGCTTGTTTTTCGCAAGAGAGCGGGTGGAGAGGAGACGGATTCAGGCAAGAAGCTCAGCCGGCGAGAGATACTCAGTACTTTAGGCGGGTTGCCGGTGCTTGGGGTATTTACATATCCATTTGTAAAAGGATTGCGAAAGAAATTGGACGCTATATCCGGGGCTACGACCCTGGCGCTGCCTGACTCATATAAACAGGAATACGCGAGGCTCAAGACGATGAACTTAAATGACGCGAGTGTGGCTGCCAAGCAAAAGGATATGCCGGTCGGGCGAATCGGGAACCTTACGATGGGCCGAGTGATAAGCGGGAGCAATCTGATTAGTATGAATATGCACGCGAGGGATTTGGATTACGTGAGCGCGCTTGCGACGAATTACAACACGGAAGAGAGAATCTTTATGACGCTGAAGAAGTGCGAGGAATATGGAATCAACGCAATCGTTCTGAAAGACCATAATTTCGAGCAGTTCAGGCTGAGAAAATACTGGGACGAGTGGGGCGGCAAAATGGTATGGATTGCCGATGTTATCACCACGGACATTGACAAGTATGAAGAACTGCTGGTAAAGCATCTGGAGTTAGGGGCGTCGGCGGCGTATCTGTGGGGAGGCGCGAGTGACATCTGGTATTATGAGAAGAAGCAGGACAATATCATCAAGGCGTTCGAGATAATGAAGAAATACAATATTCCGGTGGGGATAGGCGCGCATCGCTTGGAGCCGATTATGTTCTGTGAAAAAGAAGGGCTGGCGCCGGACTTTTATTTTAAGACATTTCATCATGACCGATACTGGTCTGCTCATCCAAAAGGGAACAGAAAATACATGGAGATGTGGGTGGAGTGGTCCAACAAATACGGGGAGTTTCACGATAACCTGTGGTGCGACGGTCACGAGGAGACGGTTGCGTTTATGCAGGATGTGAAGGTTCCGTGGATAGCGTTTAAGGTTCTGGCGGCGGGGGCCATCGGCGTAGAGGAAGGACTTAAGTATGCGTTCGAGAACGGCGCAGATTTTATCTGTTTAGGGATGTTTGACTTTCAGGTAAAGGAGGATGCGGAAATTGCCCAAAGGGTCATCGCAGGAACAAAAAACCGCAAACGTCCTTGGATGGGATGAGGATGAGCGGTGATTTTGTTGTAATTATGTAATGACGGGCACGAACAGTACAGATAAGGCATTAGGCGAGGTGTATGTATGTTGGTTCGATTGATTATAGCTATCGTTGTTTTTTTGTCGGCGGGCTGCGCTGAAAGGGCTGTCACGAAAGAAGGGCGTAAGGCCTGCCGGGATGTTAGAGAGGCAAGGAGGAGTGAACAGGAGCTGTTGAAGGGCGATATCAGACTGCACGACCCATCCGGGATTGTGGAGGACGGGGGGTATTTGATGACTTATGCGACGGGCAGGCATATACGGTGCAGTTATCTGGCGCCGGGCAGCGATGAATGGGTATCCGGTGAGGATATTTTCGGCGCGGACGACAAGCCAGCGTGGATCGCGGACTATGTGCCGGGACATAAAGGCTTCTGGGCTCCCCATGCGCCGTTTGCGCGGGTGCTGTACTATTCAGTGGCGGACGATTCGGATGGCAAAGATATCGGACGCATAGGTCGAGCTACCGCTATCGGAGAGGCGCCTAACCTGGTATGGATTGACGATGGTGAGCCGGTTCTTGTCTGCGACCGGGATTATGAGGACGAGCCGTTTGCGATTGACCCTGCGGTGTTTGAGGGGAAAGGGGACACGCTGTGGATGGTGTACGGGTCTCACTGGTCGGGCATCTGGGTTGTCGAACTGGACGCGACAACGGGTCATATCAAAGACAAGAGGGCGCGCGAGGAAGGGTGGAAGCAAGACAATCCGGCTTTTTATCATGTAGCATCGGAGCTGGGGTTTTACAACCAGACAGCAGAAGACGAAGAGCGGGAAGAAGATTTTACCTGCGGGCGTATCGAAGCACCTTATATCTTCAGGTATAGGGATTATTACTACCTGTTCGTAAACTGGGGGATATGCTGCAGTGGTGTCGAGAGCACTTATGAGATTCGTGTGGGACGGTCGCGGAGGGCCAGCGGGCGTTACATCGATAAAGAGGGACACGATATGGCTGAAGGCGGCGGGAGCTTGTTTTTAGAAACGCAGGGGCGGTTCATCGGTCCAGGGCATGCCGGGATATTTGCCTATACTGATTCTGAGGGGGAGAAAAGGTATATTTTTACTTATCATTTTTACGATGGGCGGGACAACGGAAAACCCAAGATGGATGCACGTGTGCTGGTTTGGGATGATGAAGGCTGGCCGGTGCTGACGGAGAGAGTGTTTTACGGAAAAGAGTAAAAATTGGCGCATCGCGAAGGTGCATCTCGAGCGGGAAAGGCGGGAAGAGGGTTGATTTTGCGGAGTGGAAGTGATATAATCAGGGGAGTAAGTCAGGGAGGAAGGTTTTAGTGCATCTTTTGAAGGAGGAGCGTTTGAGGTCGTTAGGAATCGCTTCAGTTAGAGCTGGTTGGGTGGTTTTCGGTGTGGCGATATTGTTGGTGCTGTGCACGCCGACGGAATGCAGCGAGCTGCCGATTACGGTGGTCAATCCGAGTTTCGAACTACCCGGAACAGGGACCCTGATTACCGACTGGTCCGGAATCGATGGCTGGGGCGGGTCTTCCGGTAGCGGCAGCGGTATAGAAAAGAATGAGTACTACAGCCCGGTGGACGGTGAGTGGTATGCCTTCGGCGCCGGCGGCGAATCGTACACTTACCAGCTGACCGACCACAACATAGCTGCCGGTGAGGCATATACACTCAGGGTGTGGGCCAGGAGCAAAAATAGCGCAGGTAATACCGCTACTACTACGGCTGAGGTCAGATTCTACTATGGTTCGACGGAAATTACCTCTGTTACAGCAGACGTTAATCCGGTACGCCTGCTGGGTGACCCGCGAAATTACAGCAACGACGACGGCGGAAATGTATGGATTGACCAGGGATACAGGGTGGCGTTTTCAGAGAACATCTTCTATCAGTTGGCCAGTGAGGACCCATTGCTTGACAGCTGGACACGCTACAATGACAGTGATTACGAAACGGACATGGCGGTTAGCCCCATTATAACACCGCAGGGTTTTAAAGCAGTATCCTTCACATATTACGAAGATGCGCCTCCTTTCTATTCCGAAATAAGTTTTATCACCGCCTCCGGCAGTCCGCCCAATTACGACTGGAGCAGCAGTAACACGGTAGTTTTATATCATGATGGATATGAGGACCCATGGGTAATTGACTCTCATCTTTACTACGATGACTCGACGGGCAGGTTGTGGATGTCCTGGGGAGGTGGAACTTTCTGGGTTTGTGAGATGGACCCGAATGACGGGATGTTGATTAATCACCCTTCGAACAAAGAGTTTGACGGGCATCCTGAGTATCATACCGAAGTTGCATACTGGAACGGTGATGAATGGTCAAGCGACTGGTTTGAAGGCCCGGCCCTTTATAAACACAACGGTTACTGGTATCTGTTCGGCAGCTACGGCCATTTAGCTTTGAACTATACGATTCGGATGGGGCGGGGCAGCAGTCCGACCGGACCATTTTACGACAAGGACGGTATAGCTATGACCGAGTGGGATTCCAGTGAGAGTGAGTATGGCAATACCTTAATTCTCGGCGCCGACGGCGGACAAGCGAATCCGGGTCATCCACATGTCTGGGAAGAGAACGGCAAATACTATATGGGTTATGACTATACAGATGAGTATACCGGCTCAGGCGTAGACAGGTTGGGAATCCGCCGCCTTTATTGGGTTGATGACTGGCCGGTAGTCGCGCAGACGCCTATCGAGGTGACATTCAATGCGAACGATTATCCTGCCGCTATTGGTCAGAAACTCGGCATCTCTGTGCGTAACACAGGTGACCCAGCTTCGAGGGCCGCGTTCGACTACGTAAGTCTAACATATACTGAGCCGCCGACACCTGATATAGATGATGACAACGATGTGGACTTTGATGATTTTGCGATGTTTGCTGCGTACTGGATGGAAACTGGTTGCGGACTGTGCGGCGGTGCAGATATACACGTTGATGGCAACGTTGATTTGTATGACCTGGATGAGTTTACAAAAGATTGGCTCCTTGGAAAGTAGAAAAGGTTTAAGGATTGAAAAGGGTGATTTATTATGTTTAAGCGATTAGTGTCATTAGTGGTAGTTCTTTCGTTACTCACAGGTTCGACTCTATATGCTGTTGACCCTCCTGCAATGCAGTGGCATAAAGGACATGGTACTAGTTATGGAAACCATGTCCATGAGGGTATGCAGACCAGCGACGGCGGCTATATCAGTATAGGGCAGACCTGGGAATCAGGAAGTAGCGATTACACTCAGATGTTAGTTATTAAGACATATGCAAACGGCAACAAAGAATGGCAGAAAATCATTGGGACTAGTAACCAATATGACATAGGCATTTGTGTAGCTGAAGTTTCAGACGGTTTCATCTGCGGCGGAGGACTGTATGATTCCACCAATCAAAAAAGGGCCTTGGTAAAACTTAATAAAACCACAGGCAATATCGTCTCGGGTTGGCCGAAATACTATTTGGGTTCTCAAAACTGTTGCATCCGAGGTATTGAAATACTCGGCGACGGCTCAATCATTGCCACCGGATACACTAATTGTCCGGAAGTGGGTTATGTTTTTATTGTAGATGAAGGAGACGGCTTCATAATGAAGACGGATTCGAGCGGAAACTTGCAATGGAGCGAACTGCTATCCGCTGCTCAGGGCACAAAGGTTCGCCAGGACGGCAGCGGCTATGCCCTTTGTTCAACAGCATGGTACTTTGACGGCGGTGACCACCAGGACGCGGTTCTCATAAAGACCGACAGCAACGGAATTGAGACCAACAGTTATCACTATGGAGGCAGTGGCGATGAGCATTGTTATGATTTTGATTTGACTTCAGATGGTGGTTACATCCTTGCCGGACATACCACGTCTTATGGAGTTGCGAACTGGGATTACTATCTGGTAAAGGTTAATAGCAGCGGCAGCGAAGAGTGGCACAAGACTTTCGGTGAGCCCAGGGGCTATAACGCCAATTACATTCACGATGAGGCCTATGGTGTCAGGCAGACTCCCGATGGCGGATATATTATAGCAGGCGGTTCGGGAGACGAATATACCTATTCTGCATGTGGTCACCCAGCCGGTTGTTCGGATGAATGGAAGGCTTATCTGGTAAAAACAGACGGCAGTGGGAACCTGCTATGGCAAGATGTTTACCCACCCCAAGCCGATGTTGGTAACACTTCAGCTGAATATCTCGGCCTGACCACTGACGGCGGCTATATTGTTTTTACAGACACAGATTGTTTTTACGGTACGGTTGGTTCCTTCGCCTTTGGATTCATGAAAATCGCGCCAGATGCTGCACCTGCCACACCTGATATAGATGATGATGGTGATGTAGACTTTGATGACTTTGCGATGTTTGCTGCTTACTGGATGGACGTTGGTTGTGGCCTGTGCGACGGGGCCGACTTTACCGAAGACGGCAATGTCAATACTTTCGATTTGGGGGAGTTCGGCGATAGCTGGCTGGCGGGGATGTAGCTTACAGAAGACCGGAATTAGCGGCGGCGAAAGACGCTTCGATTTGTTTAGTTTTATGAGGGACGAGAAAAATCTTGCTCTTTTTTGGCGGTGGCCGTAGGTTATTTTGTCATGACGGTACCGGTGTGACTGGAAGAACAAGACAGGACGGGAAGTAAGGAATCGCTATGCCTTATAATATTCGAATTGTGAGTACGTATCCGCCGCGGAAATGCGGGATAGGGACGTTTTCGCGTGACTTGACGAATGCCCTAGAGTATTTTAGCGAGGAAGTAAACGCCGTTCATGTTGCTGCGATTGACAAGGACAGCAAAGCTTACAGTGTTCCGGTTGACATTGTTATCGACCAGTACGACCCCAAGAGCTGGGGTCGCGCGATAACGGCTATATCGGCGCGGGCCAGCGAAAGCCCGGACCCGACTGTTGTTATCCTTCAGCATGAATACGGACTCGACCCTGATGAAAAGGGTAACGATTGTGAGGGGACGAATTTTGTGGCTATGGCCAAGGCCTTTGCGGAGGAGAAGCTGACAACTTTAGTTTATTTACATACCGTCGTTGACAAGCCTAATGAGCATCAGCAGAAGGTATTAAAGGGGCTGGCAGAATACAGTGATGGGGTGATAGTGACAACAGAAAGCGCGGTAAGAATACTCGAATCAGATAAGTACGGTGTTGAGCATGAAAAGGTCAAGCATATAGACCACGGCATCAGGATGCACAACCCATCCTCGTACGACCGGCTGACAATCAAGGAATCATACGGTCTGGAAGGCAGATTGCTATTGACGACACTGGGTCTCCTGTCGCCGGACAAGGGTATCGAGTACGGGATTCGCGCGTACAGCCGGTTTATACACGAGTCATGCACGGACGAGCAAAGAAGCAATATAGTGTATGTAATCGCCGGGGAATATCATCCTGACCTGGTTATGGCAGAAGGCGGGGCGAAATTGCGCCGGTATGAGGGGGCATTGACCAAGGTCCTTGAAGAATCGAATTTGAAGTGGTGCAGGGTCAAAGAGCTTTGTGGTGTGGATTTCGGGAAGTATGACATAGTTTTTCTTGAGAGGTTCCTGGATGAGGGTACTTTGATGAAGCTTTACGGGGCGACGAACGCGATGATTCTGCCTTATCTGAACATGCAGCAAATATCCAGCGGCGTGCTGGCGGACACTTTAGGGTCGGGTCGAGTTGCGGTGACGACGAAATTTCGTTACGCCTTGGAGCTGGTTCATTCAAACGAGTTTTGTCCGGAGGGTCTTGTAATCGGCAGGTACGCAAGAGGTATTCTTGTCGATGCCGGAGAGGACTCAGTAAAACAGATAGCCGGTGCTCTTGACTATCTGGTTTTTAGCAAGGGCAGGCGTCTTAAGATGGAGAAGCAAGCTCACCAAAGAGGTTATCAGATGCGATGGCAGAATTCCGCGTGGGCCCTGCTGCAACATATCGAATTTATCATGGAGAAGATGGAGATAGTTACGGGCAGAGGTATTACGTTTATTAGAGAGAAGCCGTCGGCCCTGGAGAGGAAGAAGAATGTTCGTCGAGCGTAGCGCGTATTTTGCTAAAGTGTCGTCCGACAAGACAGGCGGAGCCGGCGTCCTGGCGGGGAGAACGGGACGGTCAGGTGGATTTTCAGGAGCGTGACCGGAGGAGTTTGCTGAGGTGGGAGGCGTCTCCGGCGATGAGGGCAAGGTTTTGGTGTTTTGGTTTATCGCAGGGAGGGCATTCGTAGGAGTCGGTGATTAGACGGAGGTAAGGAATAGAGTGTCGAGAGCAACAGAGGTAGAATTCGGTTGAGGAGGAGTCTTTGGAGAAGAGGGCCATGTCACGTGTGTCCTCGGCGGCCATTAAGAGGTCGGTGAACTGCCGGCGCAATCTTGCAGGTTCACCGCCCGCGACCTCCGAGAGCGACATTGTGATTTTGAACCACTTCACGATTTCACGCTGCTTTTTCCCGGGGTTTATACAAAGGATGGCAGGAATGCGAGGGGGATGCAAGGATTTTTTAAAGTAAAAAGAATTTTTTTTAAAAAACGGGTGTTTTTTGAGACTTTGGGTGGTCAGGGACGGTTTACGAAGGGGGAAATCGGTTGAAAAGTAATAAGTCAGGCAGGGAAAAGGGCGATATAAGTAAAAGGGAGAAGTCAGGAGTCAGAAGCCAAAAGGTGGTTGGGCGGTGAGGAAGCCTGAATTATGGGAGCTGAGAGATTAGTTAGTGCGTTGGAGGAGGTATTAGGGTGGGTGAAGTACGGGTGGAGTTTCGATATTCGTAGAGCGGCAGAGAAGGGAGACTTAACGGGGGTGAGATGGATTCTGTCGAAGCGGCCTGAGTTTGCTGGCCTGCGGGACAAGGGCGGTGAGACTGCGCTGCACAAGGCGGCGGGCAACGGATGGCGGCAGACAGTGGAAGTGCTGGTTGCAAGCGGGGCGGAGGTGAACACGGTAAGCCACAAGGGGCATACGCCGTTGCACCGGGCGGCGCGGGGACATAGAGAGGTAGTGGAGGTTCTGCTTGCGTTGGGGGCGGACGTTCACGCGGAGAGCAACAAGGGACATACTGCCCTGCACAGTGCGGCAGCGCGTGGTCAGCGGGAGATAGCGGAGGTTTTGGTAGGTGCGGGTGCGGACGCGAACGCAAAGGACAAGTGCGGGAGGACGCTTTTGCATGTGGTGGCGAGCGAGGGACAAAGCGGAGTGGGCTCGCTACTTATCGGGAACGGTGCGGAGGTAAACAGCAGGTGCGGCAGGGGTGAGACAGCGCTTCATGTGGCGGCGCGAGAGGGACACAAGGGGGTGGTTGAGCTATTGGCGGGCAATGGGGCGGAGATAAGCGGGAAGGACAATGAGGGGGCGACGGCACTTCACAACGCGGCGCAGGAAGGGCATAGGGATATAGTTGAATTTCTTGTTGCGAATGGGGCGGAAGTGAACGCAGCGAACAGCAAGGGACATACGCCGCTGCATCGGGCGGCAGGCAAGGAGGTTGAGGTTGTTAAGTTTTTACTTTGTCACGGCGCCGAGGTGCATGCGGCGAGCAGGAAAGGGCATACGGCACTGCATCGTGCGGCGGCGCGGGGCCGGAGGCGGATAGTTAAGCTATTGCTCTCGGCGGGTGCGGACGTGGAGGTGAAGGACAAGTGGTGCAGGACGGCGATGGACGCGGCGGTGAAGGAAAAGCAGGAGGAGATAGCGGAGCTGTTGAGAAGTCACATCGGGGCGGGAGTACACGCCTGAGCTGCGGTTAGTCACTGACGCGACGAGGCGGAGACATTCAAAGCACGAATTTCAAAATCCGAGACAAATCCGAATGACCCAAATCCAAGATTCAAAACGGGGCGGGGAGTGCGCAGATTTGAGAAAGTGTTTTTCATTTTTGGATTTAACGTGTAGAATGCGGAGGAAAAGTATTTTTGTTTACAGGAGGTTTATATGAAGGTGGAATTTTTTGGTAAGCGGCTGATGTCGGTGGTTTTGATCTGTACTGTTTTGTGTTTGGTTTTTGCGGTGGAAGGGGTCTGTGGGCCGAGGGTAAGGGACGAGGTCAAGATACCGGACGTGGGGGGGTATTTGACGTTGGCGTGTGATTTTCACATGCATACGATTTTTTCTGATGGGAGGGTCTGGCCGACGATTCGGCCGGAAGAGGCGTGGCGAGAGGGGCTGGATGCGTTTTCGCTAACAGAACATGTGGAGTATCATGCGCACGAAAAGGACGTACGGACAAATTTGAACAGGTCGTACGAGATAGCGCGTGGCAGTGCGGAGTCGCTTGGGCTGGTGATTGTCAAGGGAGCAGAGATCACCCGAGATATGCCGCCGGGACATTTTAACGCGACTTTCCTGAAGGATGCTAATGCGCTGGATGTTGAAGAATGGCGGGACGCGATAAAGGCGGCGGTTGAGCAGAAGGGTTTTGTGTTCTGGAACCATCCGGGATGGAAGGGGCAGCATCCAGAGGGGAAATCCATCTGGTACGAGGAGCATACGGAATTGTACAAGAAGGGTTGGATGCACGGGATAGAGATTGTGAACGACGATGAGTACTATCCTCTGGCGCATAAGTGGGCTTTGGAGAAGAAATTGACGATGCTTGGTAATTCGGATGTTCACAGTCCCACGGGCCTGAACTATGATTTTGCTGCGGGTGAGCACAGGGCGATGACGTTAGTCTTAGCGAAAGAGAGGAGCGAAGAAGCTATTAAAGACGCGCTTTTGAGCAGGCGGACAGTTGTTTACTGGCGGAAAAACTTAATTGGTGAGGAGAAGTATCTGCGGCCGATATTTGAGGGGTCGATTGAGATAATTAATCCTGACGTCACGATTAAAGGCAAGGGGTCGGCGTATATTCAGATACGGAATAAGTCAGAGATAGATTTTGAGCTGGAAGGGGCTGGGGAGGTGGAAGAGGTTTCAGCGCCGGGCAGTGCGACGCTTTACGGGGAGAAGGTTAATTTGCTCAGGATAAGGGGAAAGAGAGAGGATGTTTCAGGGAAAAAGGGGTTACGGCTGCCATATAAGGTCAAGAACCTTTGGGTAGGGCCTGAGGAAGGTCTTCGTGCGGAGCTGGTTGTTAAGGTTAGTTTTGTTCCGGCTGAGGAGGAATAGAGGGGGGAGGTTTTAGCAGACTGTGAGAGTGGTCACACGGACAATGAGCGGAGGTCAGTATGCTGGGCTTTGGAGTTAGTTTTTAGCGAGCGGAGAGGACTTGGCTCAGGTTCTGTTGGTCGTCGGCAGCAGTGGCGGTTGGCGCGTGGCTGCACTGCTCGTCATGAGCAGTCTGTGGTGCGCAGGTCCTGTCGGGTTGGACATCGCGCTGGACGGGTATGTACTCGGCGACATAACGGTTCGCGTGGTAGATGGTGATTGATTTTTCGATAGTCAATATCGCAGCGAAAAAGAACGAGACGAAGATGCCGCCGGGGGCACCGGCGATTGCGCCGATGAGCGAGAAGAGTAACAAGAGCAAGAGGTAGGTTTCGACGAGTGCATCGGCGACGCCGAAGCAGTGATGGCGGGTGTAGAAGTATCCGCCGCCCGGATAAATGATAGAGAGCTTTCTGGCGCGGGCCTTGCTCTTGAAGTGAAAGCGGCAGGCCGGACAGGTGAAGCTGTTTTCGACGAGGGGGTTTGTGCATCGCGGGCAAAGGTGGGTTCTATGTTGAGCGGGGCTCTGTTGGCCGTCGAGAGAGACGGATTTGAGCAGGGCCTTTATCTTGGATTTTTCTCTGCTCGCTATGCAGGTAAATCTTTCCTTCGTGCCATTTTTGTATTCGGCGATGAGCGTTCGTCCCTTGGTGTAGATTTTTTGACAGTCGGCATAAAGGATTTGTGCTATTGAGCCGCGATAAGAGAAGTCGGACTTTGTCGGTATGTGGAAGACTCGTCTGTCGGTAAAGACAAAGAGGGAGCGTTTCATAACGAATACGATGGCGCCGGTCAATATCTGTTCGCCGAAGGAGACGGGCGAACAGCCAGTTGTGACCTGGAGTACTCTCTCATCCTGGTGCAGGAAGGACGGAAGGAACGTTATTTTCTTCAGCAGCTTTCGCTGTCTTTTTTCTATTCTGGGCTTGTAGACGTTCTTGTGATTGGAGAACAGGATTTCGGTGTCCGCGGGAAAGTTTACAGAATGCTGACTATTTTGGTCGATTAGCTGGTTTAGCGTGTTAAAGGTCATATTCTTCGCTGCCTAAAGTTTTTTGGCAATAGGGTAGTATCGGCCGAAATGAGGGGCATCTTGGTTAATAAATCGGTGAAATTAGGGCGTTTTAGGGGGTGCGAGAGGCATAAAAAAAGCCTCTCCAGCCTGGAGGAGTCTTCTCAACTCGACTGGAGAGGCGCAAGCAAATGTGTTTATATATAAGTGCCCTAAAAGGGGCAAAGTGTTTCATTTTTTTTTGGAATTTTTAGTAAATTTTTACAAAATTTGCAGAAAACGGCGATAAGAAGGTAAAAATCGCCTCTGCTGAAATGCGGCATTTAGTATTTGGCAGGGTGGAATCGGGTTTTGGGTAAATGCTGGAGTTTATCAGGGACAGAGAGATATATGAGAGGGTGATTTGCGGGTGGGTACCCGGGGCGAAGAGGCATGTCTGGCTGGCGACGAGCGATTTGAAGGACATGTATGTGGACAAGGACGGGGGCAGACGGCCATTTCTGGAGGTCTTGAGTGATTTAGTGAAGAAGAAGGTTGAGGTGCGATTGCTGCATGCGAAGGAGCCGGGGGCAGCTTTTCGGAGGGATTTTGACAGATACCCGAATCTAATCGGGGGGATTGAACGGATTTTGTGTCCGAGGGTCCATTTTAAGTCGGTGATAGTGGACGGTAAGCTGGCTTATACGGGAAGCGCAAACCTTACGGGTGCGGGGATAGGGGCAAAAAGCAAAGACAAGAGGAATTTTGAGGGGGGGATTGTTACCGACGAGAAGGGGATGGTGGGGGAGATAGCGGAGCAGTTCGATAGTGTGTGGCGGGGCTGTCATTGTCGGGGGTGCAAGAGGAAGCAGTACTGCGCGGATTACAAAGACCTTCTTGGGTGAAAACGGGGGCATTTCGATTCAGGACCTTCGGCTGTGCTGAGGGCTTGCAGCTCTTTTAGTTTTGTGGGTCTGTGGGCTAAATGTGGGCGGCCGGCTGGGTGCGCGTGGTTTTGGGGCAAAAAAATGTCGGGATTTTTGAAAATTTTTGTTGACAAAGCAGGAAGGGGCGTGGTAGAACTATATTAGGTAAAAAGCAGAAAGGCTGGTCAAGAAGCTGTAATATCATAACTTTTTGTAAGCTATTATACTTTCAAGCCCCTTTCATACCGACCAAGCCTTCGAGGATTAGCTGCTTTTTCCACTGATTTCTTTGTTGCGCCTATTACGACAGGGCGCTCGAGGGAGCAAAAATGTGGGAAAAAGCACGATATTCGAGCCGGTTTCGCATCACAGGACGCAAAATAAGAAAATTTTCCGAACAGCGCGCCCCTTTTGCGCACCTTATAAGCAGATAGCAAAAAAATTTGCGAAATTCCGAAAAAGAAGTGTAATAAATCGGGGGGTAGGGTGCACTCAGTTATAGCAGCGGCACTGGATGGACTTGCGGACAAGCATATGTGTTTCAGACGTGAAAGGTGTCTGATGGTAATGGACAGTGAAAGAGTGAAACAGACGGTCGGGATTGGGGGAGAAAAGTGAATTTCGTGGCTTATCTGGGCCTTAGTTGGCGAAATTGGAAAAATTTACGGAACAGCAGGGGCCTGCTGCGCATCTTATCAGTGAAAGGCGAGAATTTGTTCCGGCGCAGACGCGGAGACTGTGCCATCATAATATATTTATCATAGATATTTGAAAGGGACGGAAAATGAAAGCGGCAATTATAACGATGCTGGGCCTGGGGTGGGTGCTGAGTTTTTGCGTAGTGCCGGCGCAAGGGCAGTACGGCGGAGGCAGCGGGACGGCGAAGGACCCGTATTTGATTTATACGGCGGAGCAGATGAATGCGATTGGGGCTAATCCGGATGATTGGGACGAGCCTTTTCGGCTGATGGCGGACATTGACCTTTCAGATTATACGGGGACGGAATTTAACCTTATAGGGTTGTACGTAGGGTGGAATAGCTCGAAGAACAAACCATTTACTGGTGTTTTTGACGGTAACGGTCACACGATTTCTAATTTCACATATGACTCTAATGGGGTGGGCTACATCGGGCTTTTCGGATACGTCGGAGGTGGGGAGGTCCGAGATGTGGGGTTAATAGAGCCTGATGTTCAGGCGCCAGGAAGCTCATACGTTGGTTCGCTGGTTGCGTGCAATGACGGGGAGGTGGAGCGGTGCTACGTAGAGGGCGGCAGCGTTAGTGGAAAATACGATGTGGGCGGCCTTGCAGGGTGGAATCGTCGTTACAGGACAATCAGCAACTGCTATTCGACGGCGAGCGCGTCGGGAGACGCGGTTGTCGGCGGGCTGGTGGGCGCGCAACAGGGGAGGGTCACCGGCTGCTATTCGGTGGGCAGTATTTCACAAACGGGCAGTTTTGGGGCAGCCGGGGGTCTTGTGGGATGGAACAGGGGAGAGATTTCCAACTGCTATTCGGCTGCCAGCATCTGGGGAACGACAAACGTTGGTGGGCTGATAGGGATGAACCGGGGTAGGGACGACATTGACGTAATCACAAGGTGCTATTCGACCGGTAGTGTCGTCGGAGACAGCAATGTTGGGGGTTTAGTTGGATTAAACGATGACGGCATTGTTTACAATAATTGTTTTTGGGACAAACAGAGCAGTGAGCGGAGAAGAAGTGCCGGCGGCGTGGGTAAGACAACCATGGAAATGCAGAGGGCGAGCACGTTTGTCGGGTGGAAGTGCGATTCAGCGTGGACTATCGATGAAGGGAAAGATTATCCACGGCTGTTGTGGGAGAATAAGCCAGGAGCGGTTATAGCCAGCCCATCATACGGGGGAGGGAGCGGAGAGCCGAACGACCCTTATTTGATATATACGGCCGAGCAACTTAACAGCATCGGGTTAGTTTTGTGCGATTATGATGCGCACTTTAAGCTGACAGCGGATATTGACCTTTCGGATTATACGGGGGCGAGTTTCAATATTATAGGGACCAGTTATTACAATCGGTTTGAGGGTGTTTTTGACGGGGACGGGCATACAATATCGAACTTCACATACATCTCGCCAGATGGGAATTACATTGGACTTTTCGGGTATGTTGAAGGCGGAGAGATAAGGAATTTGGGATTAATAGACGCGTATATCTTTGCTGGTACGGGCGATTACGTTGGCGCGCTGGTTGGTTATTTGGACGGCAGGCGCGAAGCGTATTGGAACCTGAGCGGCTGCTATGCAGAAGGTGGGGTTATTGCGGGAGTTGGAAGCTACATCGGTGGTTTGGTGGGGGCAACCGATAGAGGCAGAATCTCGGAGTGTTATAGCACGGCTTTTGTTTTGGGTGGTTTTAGTGTGGGTGGCATTGTGGGATATAACGGAGGAAGAGGGTGCGGAGGGTGGGGGCAAGTATATAACTGCTATTCGACAGGCAGCGTTCTGGGGAATGAAAGAGTTGGGGGGCTGGTTGGGGGCAATATGGGCGAAATATATAATTGCTATTCGGCAGGAGGTGTGAGTGCGGATGCAAACGCCGGGGGACTTGTAGGAGGTAACGTTCCGAGCTGGAGCGAAGTAGCTGACAAGGTTATTGGCTCATTTTGGGACGTGGACAGTAGCGGGCAGGAGAGAAGCGGCGGGGGGAAGGGAAAGACAACGGAACAAATGCAAATGGCAAGCACCTTTGTCGGCTGGCGTTGTGACCCTGTCTGGACGATTGATGAGGGTAACGATTATCCACATCTTATCTGGGAAGACAGGCCGGGTGAACTTATAACCACACCGTCGTACGGGGGAGGCAGTGGGGAGCCGAATGACCCATATTTGATATATACGGCCGAGCATCTTAATATGATTGGGCAGGTCTTGTGTGAACTCGATGCGCACTTTAAGCTGATGGCCGACATTGACCTGTCTGGCTTTACAGGTACAGAGTTCAATATTATAGGCCGGGATATGTACTTGGCATACTCTGAGTCGCTAACGTTCAGAGGTGTTTTTGATGGTAATGGCCATGAGATATCCAACTTCAATTACAGTGCCGGAGAGGCGCACGAGGTAGGAGTCTTTGGGTGGGTAGATAATGGAGAGATCAGAGATTTGGGTTTGAGGGAGCCTAATGTGCAGGTGGTAACAGGGTGGAATGTTGGCTCGTTAGTTGGTAGGTTGCATGATGGTGTCATTGTAGGCTGCTATGTTGAAGGAGGGAAGGTGTCGGGCGATGTCGATGTGGGCGGTCTGGTGGGAGAAGCGTACGGCGATATCTTTGAGTGCTATGCGGCGAGCAGTGTTTCCGGTACCTCAGTGGTAGGCGGGTTAGCAGGATATGTAGGTTCCAGGACGGTTTCGGATTGCTATGCTACCGGCAGCGTTGAGGGAGATGAAAGGGTCGGCGGACTGATAGGATGCAGTTACAGAGGAGAGATATCGAACTGCTATTCAGCAGGCGAGGTTTTGGGAACGACCGATGTGGGGGGTCTGGTTGGGAACGAGCAGAGCTTTTCGTATTGGCCGACGGCGTATGCGAAATGTTTCTGGGATATGGATGTTAATCTGGACGTGAACGGTATCGGAAATGTTGATGACGCGAACGTGACGGGCAAGACTGCGGCGGAGATGCAGATGGGGAGTACGTTTATCGATGCGGGTTGGGATTTTGAGACGCCTATATGGACGATTTGGGAGGGGGTGGATTATCCGCGGCTTGCCTGGGAGAATTCTTTGAGGGGTAATTTTGGTTTAGATGAGTTTTGGATGTATCAGAATCTGCCGGGGCAGAGTAACTCTGATTTGACGGCGAGCGTTTCGGTTACGGATGACCCGATGGGTAACAGCAGCTACAGCTATGCGTGGGGGATTATACTGCCGGGGGATGTCAGCTTATCGCCGGTAACGGTGGATGGAGGCGGGGCAAGTGACGGATACTGGACGTTTGCAGCGCGGGGGTGTGATGAGCCGGGAGGTTTATCTGACTCAGGGCAGGTATTTACGGTCAGGGTAACAGTTACAGGAGATGATTACGGCAATACTGGTGTGGCAGAGACAGAGTTCGGGATAGCTCTTTTAGGCGACGTCAATAATGACGGCATAATAAATGTGGCGGACCGTTCGATAGCGAATGCTTTCTGGCGGCTGGGCTCGGTCGGGGCTTATAC
>CAZENQ010000004.1:0-108126 GCA_964513655.1 uncultured Pirellulales bacterium
GAGTCACATCGAAGAGCTTCGCGAGCCTTTTGTTCGTCTTGAAATAATAACCGGGGTTGATTCGATCGGCGGGATTATGAAACTGGCGGATTCCAGACGGTGTAAGCTGGTGAATACCGATTATCTTAGTACGACCAGAGTGATGCTTGAGTATAAAGCTCCGCTTGCTGAGATCGTGTATGATTTTTATGACCTTCTCAAGGGTATCAGTCGCGGCTATGCAACGATGGATTATGAGTTTATAGGCTTTCAGTCCGGCGACCTTGTTAAGATCGATATTCTTGTGAATAAGGTTGCGGTCGATGCTTTGAGTTTGATCGTCCATCGCAGTAAAGCAGAGACAAGAGGCCGAAAGCTGATCATAAAGCTGCGCAGGGCGATTCCACGACATCAGTTTGAAATTCCTCTGCAGGTTGCTATTGGCGGAAAAATCATCGCAAGAGAAACCATCAAAGGCTTTCGCAAAGACGTAACGCAAAAGCTGTACGGCGGAGATGTAACACGTAAGATGAAGCTGCTTAAGAAACAAAAAGAAGGTAAAAAGCGTATGAAAAGCGTTGGCAACGTTCAGATACCGCAGGAAGCATTTATGACGATCCTCGATACCAGCGAATAGCAAGTACGTGATCAGGATTTGTCTATTTTAGTTAGATATTCAGGTCTGTGAGATCAGCTCCTTTTTCCTTTAGCGTAACCGTTCACAGCTTTTGAGGCAGGCTTGAAGGATATGGGGTAGAATGTGGTCATGTCTTACAAGTCATTAAGAAAAGACATAAGGGAGAAGGGAGAGGAAGGAAAAGGGGACGTTTAGCGTAGAGCGTTTGGCAGGGAGGACCCTACTTCGCGCCTTGCGGCGCTACGAAGTGCAGGCAGGGAGCTAAGGCAGCCGGGGCGGCGTTGGTGGGTGCGCTGGATTCAGCGCTGTCGCGGGAATGACAAGGGGGGAAGGAGTAAAAAAAGCAGGATGGACCCGGTTGGTCCATCCTGCCTTGTTGTTGTGATTGTTTGTGAAATTATTCAGCGTCGTCAGAGTTCCAATTAGTTACTGTGTAGGTCACAGAGGTGGTTTCAGGTACAGGCATTTCGACGAGCGGTCTGGAAGGAAGGTCCATTTCAAGCCATTCGAACTCTGGCGTGGCATTTTTAACCATGGCAAGTTTGTCAGACCAGTTTACCAGAGAAGCAGTCTGAAGCTCGGCCTGTCTTTTCTGGAGAGCAGCGAGTTTTCGATTAGAATCTTCGCGTGCGGCCGTGGCCTGAGCGAGTGCACTGGCTAAATCGGTTCTTTTTATAGCCATCTGATTTTGCTGGCCGGCCCTGTCGATTGTGCGCTCGGCGTTGACCTGCTGTATTCGTGCGTTGAACCTGGCCTTTACAGCGTCAAGATAGGCCTGTGCGGCCTGACGTTTTGCACTGTTGGCAGCCAGAACAATGTCCATATCGGCTCGCACGGTCGCACGTTGGGCATCAATGTTGGCATTTTCGCACGTTTTGGTTGTATTTGCCTCTGCTATCACACGGTCACAGGCGGCTTCGCTGCGGAGAATCTGGCTTAATGCCAGTTTTCTATCCCGCTCTATCTGTGCCTTCGATACCGCGTGCTCCATTGTAAATTGTGCGTTAGTGCGACTGATTTCGGCATCTATTTTTTGCCGCAGAACGGTGGCCTGTGTCACTGCCTGCCGATAATCGGCCTGGGCGATTCTTTGGGCCGATTGGATTGAATTTTGAATTGTGGCCAGTTCAGCGTCAAGATATCTGCGTGCAGAATCAATCTGCGCATCAATCTGCAGTGCGAGAGCTTCCTGGGAATCAGAGACACTTTGGGCTTCAGTCATAAGTTTTGAATACTGGGCGTTGCCTCGCTGTTTTACGGCCCAAAGTGCAACCTTTAATTCTTCGATATCATTTTGGCCACACTTAGTAACGGCTTGTGCCTCTGCAACAAGCTGTTCAGCGCGAGCGTTTGCAATCTGCTCGAGAGCGTTCGCCTGACTCTGATAATCCAGGGCCTCGGCTTCTTTTTCCTTACGGAAGGATTCGGCCTGCACGAGGTGCTGGCGGTATTTTGATTCTGTGACATCCATCTCTTTTTCGGTCTTGGTTTCGATTTCGCTGAACCGTGTACGAGCCTGGGCTTCAAGGGCATCTGCGATGGCAAACTTTTCGGATGCGATGGCATCTTGCTGTGTTTTTACGGCCAGGAGATTTGTTTCGGCTTCTACGAATGTGGCTTCCGCGACCAATTCGTGCGCGTCAGCCTGCGCCCTTGTTCTCATAACCTCGGCAAAGCTTGTGCGAAATGCTGCGATGTGATTCGGTTCTATCCTGGCCGCGACGGGTTGTACCTGGGGCACATCCGGCACCTCGTGCAGTTGTTCGCTCTGCTGTGATACGACAGTGGTGTTGTTGTCGATTTCGACTTTATTGGCGGCTTTTTTAGACGCGATTTCATCCAGGACCTGCTGTTTGATTCTTGCGGCTTCGGCTTCGGCTTCGGCGATAATCTGAACTTTTTGTGCTTCGGCTACGGCTTCGGCATGGACGGCTGTTTGACGTACGGCCTCGGCACGCGCGGCGGCCTCCGCCTTGACAAATTCGGCACGAGCGACCTGTTCGGCCCTGTCCGAACTAATTCGCAGTTTCTTGATTTCGTTGAGCTCATCGTCGAGTCTGGCCTGAATTTCGGCAATCTGCGATTCGTAGTTGGCTACTGAGCTGTCCCGATGATGGCGAATCTCGGCCCTCAGACGGTCGATTTCAGCCATTGCCTTTTCAAATCGGGTAGGCGCATTGGCCGATTTTTCCTGTGTTTCCGCCTGGGCCTGGGCCTTGACGGACGCGGCTTCAGTCAGTTTTAACTGATACTCGTGGTCCGCAAGATTCGCCTGAATGGTAGCGGCTTTGGTACGAAGCTCTTTTACGTGAGCCGCCGCATCCTTAAGGATTGCTTCGCGGGAGACGTTGAGTCTGTCGGCTTCGGACTTTGTCTGAATAGCAGCAGATTTGATTTGCTCATCAAGTTCATCTACGCGAGCCTGCGTTTCCTGTTTAACGGCACGAGCCTGGGCCTCGAGTTGCAATACGGTGGCAGCGGCCCGTTCGCGGGTCGCTTTCGAGGCTCCTGTCATTTCAAGAATTTTAGCGTTGCTTTCGACTTGAATCGCGTCGTGAATCTCTTTGAGTTGTTCAATACGAGCGGTTTCGCTCTCTAACTTTTCACGTCCGTCGGCGATAATATCGTTACGCTTGCTGTCGCCTTCCTGGATCAATGACTCTACGATTGTGTCTTTGCGTTCGATGAGCGCATCAAGCTCTGCTTCTCTTGCTGTGATTTGTGCCATAGCCTTACTGAATTCTTTGTTGTACCTTTTACGAAGAGCATCGGCTTCAGAGAGGTCTATGTTGACTTGCGCTTCCATTTCCATACGGCGGGCGCTGAAATCAGCCAACTGTTTATTCAATTGCGCCCGAGCCTGCAAATCAACAGCATCGGCTGTTTCCAGGACGGCTTCGACTTTGGAAACGCCAATTTTACCTTCACTTACATACATGACCGGCAGGTCTGACCTGTTAGCCAGTGTGGAAAACTCCGAATGAGTTTTCGAAATTTCGGCGTGCTCATTTCTCGGCTTCAGGACGCGACCATACCTGTCAGCACATCCTGATACGAGCAACATGAGAATCAGATATATGCTTAGCACAACCTGAGCAATCCGCCTTTTTTTCATGTTAATCATTTCCTATCTCCTTCATCCCGATTGATAATATGCCCCCATTGCCATTCAACGGGCCCGGCATGAGGTTTTTCGTCATAATGAAAGAAGCACTTTAAGCCCCAGAGGCAACTTTGGGGATTCTTCCCCCAAATGGACAGGTATTTGCCAAAAAACACGCTTTACAGCGTGGAGAACCCGTTTGCTTAATTGCATAGAAACCATTCATATAAAACTTATCGGAACAGGTATATCTCCGGGGGCGGTGTTTGTTCTTGGGACGGCCCGTGGGGGGCCAGATTAGCGAGGTCGGAGCTGGTTCAGGTGGGCAGGATGAGGATAGAGCGGATTCTCTTTCGGTGGCGGCGTATGAGGTAGGCGATGAAGTCGCCTGTGATGCGGTCTGGAGTGCACTTACCTTTTGTGACGATTCTTGCCATGAGGGTCTTAGTGGCGGGGTCCCATTCAAGGTTGATAGCTCCGGGGATGTCTGGGTCGGTGCTGTGAAGCTTTGCCCATCCGGGGCTTCGGCCGGGGGTCTTCTGGCGGGATACGGCGAGATTATACTTTTCCAGACGCCTGTCGTTAGCGAGGGCTTCACGGAGGCTTCCGCCGCGGTAGCAGGTTACCTGGATGACGCTCTGCATTTTCTCAACTCCTGTCGCTTGTTTTCGAGAGGGCCAGCACAGAAATAGTATTAACCTAACCCAGTAATGTCAATAAAAATAAGAAAAGGGAGAAGGCGGCTTGAGCAGGTGCATTCGCAGGGGCAGGCCCTTAGAGACTTCGGCGAAACTCAGTGCAAGCAGGCTGAGGCAAGGCAAGGGGGGGATTTTTAGTAATCGGGGAAGTTTTGCATCCAGTCGGGCCAGTCCTGTGGAGTGATGCCGCCGCATTGAGTGTATGGGCCGCAAGTGTCGTAGCGTCTGTGCCATTTCAGGGTCCAGAGCTCTTTTAGGCCGACTTTCCTTGCGGAGAAATCAAGGAAAAGGCTGTTTATGAAACCTTCGTGTCGGTTGATGCAGAAACGACCCATTTGACTGGTCATTCGGAAGTCCTGGTCATCGTATTGCGGGGGGTCATCAGTGTGCGACGGCCAGCCATCAATCCACGCTGCATCCAAAAGCAGAGGTATATCAGCAGCGCCGGCGACATTTGGTGTTCTCCATCTGCGTCCGGTGTATTCACTTTCGGTGGGGCATTGATTGTTTTCCACCCAGCCGTTTAAGCCGTAGCTGCCGTAAACGGAGCCGGGCGGGCCGAGCCAGCCCTGTGCAGACCATGCAAAAAAGGTCATGCCAATCTCACCCTTGCCGACATCGTTGCCCAATATTGCAGCCATTGGACAGAGGCATAAGTTCTGGTTTTGGTAATACGGATTGAGTGCGTGGAACCACCAGTTAGTCGATACACAGTCCGGCAGACCCCAGTAGCCTTCCTGGAAATAGCCGTTGTTGTCTTTGAGGAAGGTTTGGAAACAGGTGCCCAATTTTTGGAGGTTTGAAAGGCAGAGGATTTGCTTTGTGTGCCTGCGGCCACGTGGGCCTACGGCGGCGGCGGTAAGCAATAGAAATGCGAGGCAGGCGAGGGTGACAACGAGGTCCTTTTTGGTGAAAGTTGTTTTCATCTCTTTTAGCGTATCCTCTTATTCGCAGGGGGGAAATTCTGCCATCCAGCCGCTGCCGGCGGAATTGAACTCTTCCTCTGTGGGTCCAAGGTCGGGGTTGAAGGCCCGGTGCCATTTAAGCTTCCAGAGGCATTTGAGGGGGACTTTTCTGGCGGAGGCGTCGAGGAAAGTAGAGTTTATAGAACCTCGGTGGCGGTTGATGCAGACACGCACCATACTGCTGTAACTGGAATACGGCCCCCAGGGCTCGCCATCGTATTCCGGCACCTGGTCGGAGGCGGTCGGCCACTGGTCAATCCACTGGCTGCCTGAAAGCAAGGGGATTTCAGCGGCGCCGGTCACATTTGGGGTCCTCCAAGACCATGTAGTTGGGCGGCCGAAGACTGCGTGGACTTCGGGCGGAGGATTATGAAGGAAGCCGTTGAAACCATAGCTGCCGTAGTCGCAGGCGGTTGCGGGTGACCACCAACTCGAGGGTTGGCCACATTCACCGGGGAATGCCCCCCAAGCAACAAAGGTCCCGAGTCCGCCAGCGTAGGACCCATTCTGGACCTGCGAACTGGGTATTGTAGCTTCTGGGCAGCATCGCAGCTTGTGGTTGTTTCCATAATAAGGCCTGAGGGCTTCCATCCAAAAATCCTGGTTAGTCAGGCCTGTACCATCAAACCAGCCTCTCATGAAGTATCCGTCGTTCTCGGCGGCGAAGGCGAGGCAGACCGTGCCCCATTTGTGCAGGTTTGAAAGGCAGAGCATATCTTTTGCGTGTCGTCGGCCTCTTGAGCCGATTGCGGCGAGATTGGCAAGGAGAAAGACTGCACAGGCGAGGGTGGCGATGATGTCTTTTTTTGTAAAGGCTGTTTTTTGTTTCATAATCTCTTTATTCCTGTGCCAGCCAGCGCATTGCGAGTTGTGCGAGGTCGAGGAGGTTAACATACAGGTCCCGGTTTATGTCACCTGTAAGGAAGATATCGTTTCCATCGTAATCGCAGATTGTCCAACTATGATGGGGTTCGAAGCTCATGTCTGAGCAGTCGAGCCAATCGGCGGCGAGGATGCCGAAGTCGATGAAGTTCATCTGCCAGTCGGCGTTGAGGTCTTCGGGTCTGTGCAGGGCGGGTGGCTGGCCGGGGCAATCATCGTCTATAATCGCGGTTACGATATTATTTGCGTCGTTGACTATGATTGTACCATCGGCTGTTATTACGGGGAAGCTGAGGCGACTATCAGTTTGGTATCGGGCGATTTCTGTGTCGTCGGGGTCGAGGACGTAGAGGTAGCCATCGCCGCCAGCGGCGTAGATTAGGCCGTCGGAGGCTACGGTTAGACTGAATCCGCCAAGCCAGCCGAGCGAAGTTACGTCCTTGATAGTACCGTTGGGGTCAACGGTGCGGACGTACTGGTCGTCAAGGCTTACGTAGATTGTTCCGTCGGGGCCGAGGGCGGGCTCGGAGTAGCTTGAATTACTGACACGATAATAGCGTACAAAATCTTTGCCGCCTGGCAGGGTGGTCGTGTGGGGATAGGGTGGAATGGGCTCTTCTCTTGTGTTGACGTAATACTGCTCAAACCAATAATTCGGTTCCGGGGGATCGGGGTCCAGCAATTCCACAAATGTTGCGGTTTGTGACATATTTGTTGCCCATATTATTCTTCCGTCGTTCGGGTTGATAGCGTAGAGTTTGGAATCATACCAAAATCCATAGTCGGCTGGCAACACAATTTCGCGTTTTGGATTATACAGGAGGGCCTGGTAAATCGTACCATCGGGAGCGACGACGGGTGAGGCGAATGGCCAGGGCTTTTCGGTGTTGGGGTCGCAGGGGTCGAGGAAGTTGCAGTCCCAGATTACGCTGCCTGTGTCCGGGTCGAGGGCGTAGAGATTGGGGTCGTAGACACCGGCTATGTATACGGTCCCATCTGGAGCTATAGCGGGGGAGGCGAAGATTGCTCCGGTGGCGATGCCGGGACCGGCGGTCTGGAAGTTCCATAGTTCGCTGCCGTCACGGGCCAAGGCGTAGAGGGAGCCATCCTGTGAACAGACGTATATATTATTGCCATCGGGTGATACGGCGGGTGAGGAATAGATGAAGCCGGCGGTGGTGTGTGTCCATCGGAGGTCACCGTTGACATCGATGGCGTAGAGTGTTCCATTCTGGGCGCCGACGTAGACGGTTCCGTCATGGCCTATCGTGGGTGAGCTAAGAAGGGGCGAATTTATATCGCAGGTCCATAAGAGGGAGCCGTCGTTGGCGTCGAGGGTGTAGAGGTTACCGTCTTCGCAGGCGATGTGGACGGTGTTGCTGTCGGCGACGGTGACGGATGCCGAGACGGAGCCGGAGGTCTGGAATTGCCATTTGATGCATCCTATTTCGGGGCCGAAGTTATCGCTTAGGCCGGAGCGGTCGAAGTCGCCGCCGAGTGATTTCCACTTAGCGGTGATTGGCGGGCCGGGAGAATATGGCTTGATTGTGAAGAGGCCACTATGAACATTAGTGACGGTGATGTCGATGTCGTGAGGGAAAACATGAACCTGAAGCTGGTTCGAGTCGATGGAGCCAGGCAGGTTCCAAGTGTAGGCGCCGGTATCAGGGATGTTCTCTGCGACAGGCAAGAATGTGGGGACGCTGTTGTCCAAGCCTAAGATGCTGACATTTCCTGTGACGCCGTAACTTTCCCAGTTGATTTGATGGGAGCTGCCCGTGGTCCAGACTTCGCCGCCAGCGGGTTTTGTGACAATTATGATTTTCCCATATTCGTCGGCGCCGATGTCAATTTGGCGGCCTATGATGCGCGGCTGGCCGTCGATGTCAAGGACATTCGGGCCGACGATATAGTTTGGCAGGCCTGCTTCGATGCATGGTGAGTTGAACTGGAGGTGCAGGTCGCTGAAGTCGTTGGGATAGCCTACGAAGCAGGGGTCGTCGTCGATATTGTAGTTGGGTTCGCCGGCACCGAAGGGGACATATCCGTCACTGGGATTGCCGTCCTGGATACAACTGTAGAGTACTTGCGGCGGGTCGTCCGTGTCTATTTGAGCGGAGAGGTCCGTGGGGCCGGAGTCGGTATTGGCCCAGAGGATGGAGTTAGTCAAGGATACGATGGCGGATTGGGAGTATATTCCGCCGGTGTCAACCGTGGCTGCGTTGGCGGCGATGGTGGAGCCGGTAATGGTTACGTTGCCGCCGCCGATGTGGTAGATTCCGCCGCCAAATTCTGCGGTATTAGCTGTTATAACAGAGTTATGGATTGTGAGGTCACCTGAATTGCAGTAGATACCGCCGCCAGGTTCTACGGCCGAGTTTGTAGAGTTTCCGATGATTGTGCAGTTGTTGATAGTTATACTGGCGTCGCCCCTGCAGTAGATACCACCGCCTTCACGGATGCTTGTATTGTGGCTTATATCGGAGTCGGAGATTATAGGGCTGCTTTCATTGTCGCAGTGTATTCCGCCCCCGTTGTGGATTGAGGTATTGGCGGTAATTATGCAACCTGTAATGACTGGGTGACTGTGATTATAGCAATGGATTCCGCCGCCGGATGAGCCGATGTTTTGGGTAATATCGCAGTTGGTAATGGTTGGACTGCTGTTGGTGCAGGAGATTCCACCGCTCGGAGAGCCGCCGTTATTTGTGATAGTGCAGTTGATAATGGATGGGCTGCTGTTTAGACAGAAGACTGCTGTCAGGGTACTTTTGGTGAATATGCAATCAGCGATAGTTGGTCTGCTGTTATAGCAACGGATTGCGCCGCGGGCGTTTGTGATGGTGAAACCGGCAAGTACGGAATTGGCATCCTCTCCGCTGAGGAAGTCGAAGCCGGCGTGATAGTTGACGTCGTTGCAATCGATAACAGTTGCGGCGACGATGTAGGGGTTGAGTGGGTCGACGCTCTGTACGGTAACGGCCCTGCTGTTGAAATCGATGTCCCAGTTGCCGGGGCCGGAGTATATGCCGGGGAAGACGTAAATGGTATCGCCATTGATGGAATAGTCGATGGCGGCCTGGATATTATTGAAATCATAAGGCCAATCGTCATCGACGATGATAATTTCCGCAGAACAGGGAACAGCCAACAGGAGGCAACTTAGGGCCAGAATGAGATATTTCATGTCTCCGCTCCTTCGTTTTTGGGCGTTTTTCTAATAATGTCAGAGTGATACTACCATAAATAGCGGCCAAAAGCAACACTTTTTTGCCTTTTTCAGAAGAAATTATAACCGCTCAACGAATGCGATATGGGGGATACTCGGGCAAAATCCAGTAAGCACTGCGTGCCCGTTGAGGCAGCGTTTGTCCTGCGTCGCTCGTCCAGCGTCCTGCGCGGGGAGAGGCGGGGTGGAAAAAAACAAAAATTTTGTTGACGGGGGTGTGGGGTGGCAGGTAATTTATTTGCAGCAGCAGGGATATGAAGGCAACTTTTCGTACGGGGCTTTCCTCTGATAAACAAGGGTGTAGTTGCGTAACCGGCTTTCCTGCAAAAACGCCGGGGGCACACGGGTGTAGAATTTGGGCGTCCGGCGTGTGGTAGAGACAGAAGGTAATGGAGAATTATGGATATTGGGTAAATTCAGGGCCCCGCCTTGGAAAGGAGGTGAAGAAAGATTAAGAGGCGGGAGGAGTAACAGAGGTTTTTATTAAGAATTTTTAAGGAGGTAAATTATGTTCAGGAGAATAATTTGTTTGGTGAGTTTTGTTTTGCTGCTCAGTTTAATTGGCGCAGCACAAGGGACCGATTACTATGTCAGCCCTACGGGCAATGACAACAACTCGGGGACGAGCCCATCGGATGCATGGCAGACAATTGATAAGGTTAACACGGTGACGTTTTCTGCCGGCGACAGCATCTTGTTTGAAGGCGGCGAGACGTTCAGCGGCTCGATGTCTTTTGATTCATCCGACGGCGGCACGTCCGCCAACCCCGTAACGGTTGGTTCATACGGGACGGGGAGGGCGACAATCAGCTCGGGCACCGACTACGGGATTTACGCAGTTGACTGTGCCGGCTTCATTATAGTGGATTTGGTCTTTGTTGGGTCGGGCTCCGCAATGGGTATTCGCTTTATGAACACCCAATCCAGCGGCACATTAGAGTACATTTGCATCGACAATGTTGATGTGAGTAAATATGACCGAGGACTCAATATATCTGCGGCTGAAGGCGGCATATACAGAGACATCCAGGTTACTAACTCAGATTTTCATGATAACGATGTCTATGGAGCGACAAGCTGGGGCCAGTGGCCACCGTCCGGCTACGCGATTCAGGACTGGTATTTCGGTGACTGCAAGTTCTATAACAACCGCGGTGTACCCGGTGTGGAGCCGCACTCCGGCAACGGCCTTGAACTGTGTAACGTCAGTGGGGCAACAGTTGAGTTCTGTGAGGCGTGGAACAACGGCGAGCTGTGTGATGCCCCGGGTGGAGGTCCGTTCGGCATCTGGGCGTGGGACGCGAAGAATATTCTGATACAGTTCTGCGAGTCTCATCACAACAAGACGGCCGGGGGAGACGGCGGCGGCTTTGACTGGGATGGCGCCTCCCAGGACTGCGTGATGCAGTACTGCTACTCACATGACAACCACGGAACGGGGTACCTGATATGCACATTCACGGGTTCAGTGCCAAACTTCTTCAACAACACGGTTCGGTACTGCATCAGCGAGAATGATGGAATAGCATCGAGAGGTGCGATGGGGTCGATTCATTTCTGGGCCGGAAAGACGATAGAAGGCACGAAGATATATAATAACACGTTTTATGCCACGTCCGCAACGCGAGGTGGGGCATTCAGGGTTACGAGCGGCGGTATTAACAACACGGAAGTTTACAACAATATCTTTCTGACCGACCCCGGCAAACGCGTTATTAGTATGAGCAATACTGGCAGCTACTACTTTAAGGGTAACTGCTACTGGTCAGGTGGCGACCCTCTTGAGATTGTATGGGGTAACGACACGTACACGAGCCTTGCCGCCTGGCGGAGTGCGACGGGTCAGGAGATGCTTAGCGGTCAGCCTGTAGGGTTCGAGTGCGACCCCTGCCTGCTGAGTCCGGGTTACGGCGAGACGGTAGGCGACCCCTGCCTTCTTTATACGGTCAGCGCTTACAAGCTGGGTAGCAATTCGCCGCTTATCAACGAGGGCTTGGACGTTAATTCGCTGTTCGGGATTGACCCGGGGACGGAGGACTACTACGGCGCAACTATTCCGGTTGACAGCAACTACGACGTTGGTGTGCACGAGTACGCCTTCGGGCCGCCGGACACGGATGCCCCGACCCCCGACCCGCCGACATTCGAGAATGTTCCGTACGCGACGAGCGACACCACGGTTATAATGAAGGCAACAAGGGCGATGGACTACACCAGTGTTCAATACTACTTCGAGGAGACATCGGGCAATCCCGGCGGTTCGGACAGCGGCTGGCAGAACGGCTCAACTTATGAAGATACGGGTCTTAGCGGCGGCTACACTTACACGTACAGAATCAAGTACAGAGACAAGAGCAGCAACCAGAACGAGACGGGCTGGTCCTCGACGGAATCGGTAACGACACCGGAAGGCCCGGCGGATAGTCTATTCAGCGATGGCTTCGAAAGCGGCGACCTGGTAACAGGGGGGTGGACGTCACAGGGTAACGTGGACGCTTCAAACAAGGACCCGTACACCGGCAGCTACAGCGCGCAATTCTTCAAGTATTCGTGGATAGAGAAGGCTGTTGATACAACGGGCTATACGGCTGTACACGTCACGTTTGCGCGCAAGACGAAGACGGCCATTATGGCTGCGAAATGGTGGGACGGCAACCAGTGGAATGAGCTGGAGACGACACGGGCCAGCACGTGGGGCGTCAAGGACATAGCGTGTGGGCCGGGGGCCGATGACAATGCAGACTTTAAGATAAGGTTCACGAACGGCTCTGAGCACAAGACTCAGCAGTATTCTCTTATTGACGATGTTGAGGTGTATGCATTTACCGCCGGTGGTGGACCTACACCGACACCTACGCCAACACCTACGCCAACACCTACGCCAACTCCAACACCGACGCCAACACCGACACCTACGCCGACGCCGACACCAACGCCAACTCCAACACCGACGCCAACGCCGACACCGACGCCAACACCAACACCTACGCCGACGCCAACACCAACACCGACGCCAACACCTACGCCGACGCCAACACCTACGCCGACGCCAACACCTACGCCGACGCCGACACCTACCGGGACACCGGGTCCGACTCTCTTCAGTGACGATTTTGAAAGCGGCGGTCTCAGTGAAGGCGGCTGGACTTCCTCCGGCACAACCGTTTTAGATTCGGGGATTGGCCATGGCTATGTGGCAAGAATCAAGTGGAACGGCTACATTGAAAAAGCACTTAGTACGGCCGGCTACAGCAACATACACGTTAAATATGAGCGCCGGACGGTAGCGATGGATGCCCCAGACGAATGGCTGTTTGTCGAGTGGTATGATGGCAGCGACTGGAATGAGCTGGAGCGTACTCGCGACGGCGGCATGGTCGCGAAGGACATGACCTGTGGTTCCGGTGCTGACGATAACGCGAACTTCAAGGTCAGATGGCGCACCAACGCGGACAAAAATCCTGAGTTTGCTGAGGTTGACGACGTGGAGATTACCGGCGTAGTGAACTGATTGAGCTGGTAGCAGATTCATTTTTGGAATTAGTGCTAATAAGGCGTGGCGGCCCTTATCGCCGCCACGCCATATGTGAACTAAAATTATTATTTGTAAAGATTTTGCCCCGTCGAAGGAAAGGAGGTGAAGAATTGACGGGTGGGAAGGTGATGGATTATTTTTTGTAGAAAACCATTTTTGAAGGAGACGTTTTATGTTTAAGAAATTATGTTTGGCAGTGGTTGTTGTGGTGTGTGTTTGGGCCGGCGCAGCGAGTGCAACGACCTACTATGTCAGCCCATCGGGCAATGACAACGACGCGGGTACTTCGCCATCGACGGCCTGGCAGACGATTGCCAAGGTGAACGCCGTGACGTTTTCGGCCGGCGACAGCATATTGTTTGAAGGTGGCGAGACGTTCAGCGGCTCTCTTTACTTTGAGGAGGCCGGTACGTCGACGAGTCCCATAACGATAGGCTCATACGGGACAGGCCGGGCGACAGTCAGCTCCGGCAGCAGCGACGGGCTGCACGTGTATGAAGCCGGAGGATATGAGGTACGGGACCTGATATTTGTCGGCTCGGGACCGCTTGACCCCGACGGTCACAGTGGTATCAAGTTTAAGTCGGACTTAAGCAGCGGCAGCAGGTTCGAGTACGTTCGCATCGACAACGTCGACGTCAGCCAGTATCACTGGAAGGGAATCGCCTTTGCAGCGAGTAACGGCGTCGGCTACAATGACGTGGAGGTTACCAACTCAGACCTTCATGACAACGGGGACTACGGAATGACGACCTGGGGGGACTGGCCCCCGGGCACCACTAAGGCGCACGCAGATTTCTACGTTGCCGACTGCACATTCTACAACAACAAGGGTATTCCAGGCAGGAGCCCGCACTCCGGCAACGGGCTTGAGATGGACGACATAGACGGTTCGTTAGTTGAGTTTTGCGAGGCGTGGAACAACGGTGAGCTGTGTGATGCATCCGGCGGAGGCCCGTTCGGCATCTGGCAATGGCAGGTAGACAACGCCGTGATTCAGTTCTGCGAGTCGCACCACAACAAGACATCGGCGGGCGACGGCGGCGGCTTTGACCTTGACGGCGGGTGCCGGTATAACACTATCCAATACTGCTACTCGCACGACAATTACGGGACCGGATATGGTGTTTTTCAAATCAAGAAAGCGCAAAGTCACGTTGACAATGTGATTCGATATAACATCAGTGAGAATGACGCTCTTTTCAACAAGCATGGTGCGGTTTATTTCTGGGCGGACAACGGCACAACCATTTCAAATGTGGACGTATATAATAATACGCTCTATAAGCCGGCAAAGGGCGCGACAATACTTGCCTGGACCAATAACTACAGCAACATTAACCTTTACAACAACATTATCATGAGTACCGTCGACAAGCCGGTTGTACAACTGGAGAATGCTACGGCCTTTGACTTTATGGGCAACTGTTACTGGGCGGACGGCAACACACTTGAGATTAAGTGGGGCAACTCGACATACACCAGTCTGGAGCAGTGGCGTAACGCCACGGGTGAGGAGACGCTTGATGGCAACGACGTTGGATTGGAGGCAGACCCGTGCCTTATGGGCGGCAGCGGCGATACGGCCTTCAGGCTGAAAGATAACTCACCATGTATCAACCAGGGTCTGGACCTTCAGACGGAGTTCGGGATAGACCCGGGGACGCGAGATTACTATGGGACAAGCATTCCACAAATGGGCGCGTATGAAATAGGTGCACACGAATCCACCAGTGGTACGCCTACACCGACTCCAACACCGACGCCTACACCGACTCCAACACCGACTCCTACACCAACTTCTACACCGACGCCTACACCTACACCTGACCTTGTAACCACGACAGTGTATGTTGACCAGAAGACCAACGGCGGCCAGTGGAACTCGCTGGGTACATACCCTTTCCCTGCAGGAACCGATGGCTGGCTCAAAATCCGTAACGATGCTACCAATGGCTATGTGATTGCTGATGCGGCCAAATGGGTAAAGAGCGGCCAGAACGATGTTATCGTGGACAGCGAGGACAGCACCGGCGTAACCATCGTCGGCAGTTGGACTGCCAGTACCTCCGTTTCCGGATACTGGGGCTCGAACTACCTTCATGACGAGAACGTCGACAAGGGTACCAAGAGTGTGACCCTCACGCCGGACCTGCCGAGTTCAGGTGACTATGAGGTGTTCCTGCGGTGGACGTCCAGTTCCAACCGGGCCGACAATGTTCCGGTGGACATTACCCACAGCTCCGGTGGTCCAACACCGACACCTACGCCTACACCAACACCTACGCCTACACCGACAGCTACGCCGACACCGACACCAACTCCGACGCCGACTCCGACACCGACGCCTACACCTACGCCGACTCCGACGCCGACTCCGACACCGACGCCTACACCTACACCAACTCCGACGCCTACACCGACACCTACACCTACGCCGACACCGACGCCGGGTCCGACTCTCTTCAGCGACGATTTCGAGAGCGGCGGCTTTACCGCAGGCGGCTGGACCACCTCTAAGGCAACTGTTGAAGATGAGGGTCCACTCAGCCTTTGTGCAAGAATCAAGTATGACGGCTACATCGAAAAGGCCGTCAGCACCGTCGGCTACAGTAACATCCACGTTAAATATAAACGCCGGACGGTGGCTTTTGATTCCGGTGAGTACCTGTATGCTGAGTGGTGGGACGGCAGCAACTGGAACGAGCTTGAGCATTACCAGGGCGGCCTAGCCAATGCGGATTTTGTCTGTGGTTCGGGTGCCGACAACAACGCGAACTTCAAGGTCAGATGGCGCACCAATGTTGACAAAAATCCTGAGTTTGCTAACGTTGACGACGTTGAGGTAACCGGCACGCAGTGATGGTTTTGAAGTCGGCCTTTAGGATGACAGGCTGTTTTTTGAGCGTGGCGGTCATTACGGCCGCCACGCCTTTTGGTTTGAGAAGACGACTGGGTCCGGAGCCTGTGCAGGGATAAGAGGGACGGACAGGAAGAGCAAAAATAAGAGATTAAAATGCAAAGATGCAAATCAAATATCAAAAAGAGTTGTGGTTTTGGGTGCATCGCGGGGAAAAGAGAGTGAGAAGTAAAAAGGAAAAAGTCTTGGACATGACAATTGATGATTGTTAATCAAAGATGGAGAGGTCCCAATTGTTCAGCCATTGGATTTTGAAGTCTTCATCTGTAAAGCGGATGGGTAGCCAGACATAGCGGCCGTCGATGGCGTTGTTGGGGCGCCATATATCGAACATGACAATGAAGGCATCGTCTTTTGCGCGAACGGGAATGATGAAGGTACTCTGGCCGCCGAAGGTCTTGTCGGGGCCTAAGTGGTTGAGAGGGTTGGTTCCGAGACAGGGATTACCCAGTTCCTTCCATGGCCCCCATATTGAATCTGCAACGGCGGAGCGTGCGGCGTTAGGCACCCAGCCGGTACAGCCTGATGCGATGAAGTAATACCTGCCCTTTCGCTTGCAGATGGCAGGGGCTTCCATATATCGGGCGGGAAAGACGCGCTCGTACCTGCCACTGGGGGCAAGATAGTCATCGGTCAGGAGGGAGATGTGCATTGTGTTATTGTCTTCGGATGCATAGAGGTGATAGGCCTTACCATCGTCATCAATAAACAAGGTCATGTCGCGGGCCATTTGGCCATTGGGGCGAAAACTCCTGAGAAACGTATAGGGGCCGGTCACCTTGTCTGCGACGGCTACACCACTTCGAGCCGCCTCGTATCGGTGGCCTTTTAGTTCCAAATGAAACCACATGACGAATTTCTTCGTGGCGGTGTTGTAAATCACCTTGGGTCGCTCGAGGATGCAACCTTTGGAGATGTCGCTGTTGGGGTCATCTGAGACTTTCAATGCAATGCCCCGGTCGTCCCAGTTATATAAGTCGGTAGAGGAATAGCAGTGGACGCCGACGTGCGCCTTGTTTCCCGCCTTGCCTCGAATCTTGTGCTCTCCGAACCAGTAATAGGCGCCCTGGTGAAACAGGATGCCGCCGCCATGGGCATTGATGTGGACTGCCTTGTTGTCGTGCCAGAGCTCAGCGGGAACGAACCGGGCATGTTTATCCTGCCCGGCGGCAATGCCTTGAGCAGCAATCAAGTGAAATATTGCAGCGGCACAAATTATCAGATAAGGCAGTTTTTTCATGCTCTTTCCTATGGCTGGGGGCATATTATGCCCATACATACGGAATGTCAAGTGGCCGATATCGCGGCTCCGGGGAGCTGAAGGGCCATAAATGCGGGTAAAGACGGGGGGGAAGCGCGGGGTAATTGAGATTATGCGAAAAAAAGGGGTTGATAGGCGGTGAGGAAAATGATATAATTGCCGGGTTAAGTCAGGGAGGATGAGATTTGGCCTGTTTTTTGACAGGAGGAGCCGTGTCATGGGGCTAAGGGGGACTTCAACAAGTAGGTCGCGGCGGGTTTTTTGGGTGGTTATGGTCTGTGTTTTTAGCTCGTCGGCATTCGGACAGTATGCAACGAGCCCAGAAAAGACTTTCGTTGTGGTAAGGAAGGACCCTAATGCGGCGGTTAATACAAAGGACGATAACTTATCGAGTGAGGGGAAATTATTTTTTAACGGTTCCAGCTGGGTCTTTAGCTGGACGCCTACATATGATGACGCGGGCACCTACGAAGTTACATTTATATCAACAAACGGCTGGGCGGAAGACTTCGAGACCATAACGATAACGGTCAACGATGTCAGCGGGCTGGTTGGCCACTGGACGATGGATGACAATGCAGCTAATACTACAGTAGTAGACAGCAGCGGCAACGGCAATGACGGAACTGCACAGCAGTATACCCGGGATTTGAGCAGTACGGGCAGAATCAACGGGGCTCTGAATTTTAACGGGACAGATGATTATATAGATTGCGGCAGTGACAGCGGTTTAGATATTACGGGGAGTGTATCAATTTCGACGTGGGTAAAATTTGACAGCTTGGCGGATTACCGTTACCAGACCATTGTTGCCAAACGAGATACCGGGATTGATATTGGAGCTAATTATGCCCTTAGAAAAGGCGGTTACGCAAATGGAGATGAGCTGCAGTTTTATTATCATGATGGAACAGCCTGGCATGTTTATACCACTTTTAATGCTAATCTGACCTGGGGACAATGGTATCATGTTGTCGTGACATTTACATTCGGTACGGGCAAGAGTATCAAATGTCATCTCAATAATAATTTATTAAAAGGCGGCTGGACGACTGGAGATGGAAATTCATCGGTTCAGACTAACACAAAGCCGGTAACAATTGGTGGCTTAACGACCGGACAAGGAGTAGATGGTTCAATTGACAATGTAATGATATTCGACAAAGTCTTATCTGAGGCTGAAATTGGCGACTTGTATAATGAAGGGGCAGGGTTGAAGGTTAATTTGGCAATAGATAATTTGTGGATGTATCAGAATCTACCTGGACAAGTGAGCTCTGCCTTGACGGCGAGTGTTTCGGTTGTCGACGACCCGATGGGTAACAACGGCTACAGCTATGAGTGGGAGATTCTGCTGCCACGCGACGTTAGTTTGGCACCAACGACGGTAGCGGGCGGTGGGACCAGTGATGCGTACTGGAGTCTTGCGGCCCGCGGCAGTGATGAGCCGGCGGGGCTATCTGACCTAGGGGATACATTTACTGTTCGGGTAACGGTTACCGGTGATGATTACGGTGATGTAGGCATAGCAGAGGCGGAGTTCGAAATCATAAGCATAACGAACCTGGTTGGCCACTGGAAGATGGATGACAATGCAGCTAATACTACAGTGGTAGACAGCAGCGGCAACGGCAATGACGGAACTGCACAGCAGTATACCCGGGATTTGAGCAGTACGGGCAGAATCAACGGGGCTCTGAATTTTAACGGGACAGATGATTATATAGATTGCGGCAGTGACAGCGGTTTAGATATTACGGGGAGTGTATCAATTTCGACGTGGGTAAAATTTGACAGCTTGGCGGATTACCGTTACCAGACCATTGTTGCCAAACGAGATACCGGGATTGATATTGGAGCTAATTATGCCCTTAGAAAAGGCGGTTACGCAAATGGAGATGAGCTGCAGTTTTATTATCATGATGGAACAGCCTGGCATGTTTATACCACTTTTAATGCTAATCTGACCTGGGGACAATGGTATCATGTTGTCGTGACATTTACATTCGGTACGGGCAAGAGTATCAAATGTCATCTCAATAATAATTTATTAAAAGGCGGCTGGACGACTGGAGATGGAAATTCATCGGTTCAGACTAACACAAAGCCGGTAACAATTGGTGGCTTAACGACCGGACAAGGAGTAGATGGTTCAATTGACAATGTAATGATATTCGACAAAGTCTTATCTGAGGCTGAAATTGGCGACTTGTATAATGAAGGGGCAGGGTTGAAGGTTAATTTGGCAATAGATAATTTGTGGATGTATCAGAATCTGCCCGGGCAAGTGGCTTCTGCTTTGACGGCGAGTGTTTCGATTATCGATGACCCCCTGGGTAACAGCAGCTACAGCTATGAGTGGGAGATTCTGCTGCCACGCGACGTTAGCTTGGCACCAACGACGGTTAGCGGCGGTGGGACCAGTGATGCGTACTGGACGTTTGCGGCCCGCGGCAGTGATGAGCCGGCGGGGCTATCTGACCTGGGGGATACATTTACTGTTCGGGTAACGGTTACCGGTGATGATTACGGCGATGTAGGCATAGCAGAGGCGGATTTCGGGATAGCACTCTTAGGTGATGTCAATAATGACGGTGCGGTAAATTCTGTAGACCTTTCGATAGTAAATGCTTTTTGGCAGACGGGCTCAGGCGGGCCTCATACTGTGCGGGATTGTGATTTGAATTGCGATGGTGCTGTAAATCTGGCGGACCACTTTATTACGAAAGCAGCGATATGGCAAGGGATGCTCGGTCAGAATTCCGTAAGTAGTCCGTGCCCGTTGAGGTGACGTCTGGCAAGACAAGCTCAGACGAAGGACCGGTCTATACAACCAGCAACGGTGGCGGGGGATTTTATTTTATAAAATTTTGCTTATTGTCGATAAGAAGGCAGGAATAAGGATTAGTTATGCGGTGTGCAGATGGGTGGTGAGGTGTTGTATAAGATGTTTGCAAGAAAGCAGTTATGGGAATAAATGGCTTGGGTGTAAAAATAGGTAAGATTTTGAGGAAAAAGACTTGACCGAGCGCGTAAGATTAGATATAATCGCGATTTACACGTAAGGAGGCGATTTTTCCGCTAAGAGGCAGATAGCGGGGGTTAATAATTAATCGAAAGGGCTCGAAAATGCGAAGTAAAGTAATTTTGTTGCATGTTTTATTGCTGGCGTTCGCGGTTCCTGTGACGGGGTGTTTTTCATCCAATCCTAAGGACATAGAGGCATTTGCCAAGCCAGCAAAGGTTTTGGTAACGGCTGAGGACTATATAATGCAGCCGCCCGATGAAATCCAGATATACTGCACGAAGGTTCCGGAGATTCATGAGCAACTCCAGCGGATTCGCCCGGACGGGCGGGTGAGCTTCGAGGGCGTGGGCGAGCTGAATGCGGCAGGCAGAACGCCTAAGGAACTCGCGGAGGTTATTCGCGAGCGAGTAATTCTGCTGTATGCTCTGACGGGCGAAAATCCTATTGACGTTCGAGTGGTTGTGTATAAAAGCGGTTTTTATTACGTTCAGGGTCAGGTGATTTTATCCGGTCCGAAGGTTTGCACCGGCCGTGATACACTTTTGCGAGCGCTTTCTGAGGCCCGCCCCACCACTATGGCTTGGTTAGACCGGATTCAGGTAATAAGGCCGTCGGACGATGAAAGTATCCCAGCTAAAATCTTTGAGGTGAATTTCGACCGTATGAGGGCGCATGGTGATACCAGCAAGAATGTCCTTCTTCAGGAAGGCGATATAGTTTACGTTCCGCCAACAGTGCTTGCTGCAGTAGCATTGAAGATAGCAGAATTCATGCAACCAATTTTTCAAGCTTTTAGGACAGTGAACGTTACAACGGCTGCCCCATAGGTGTGCTTTTTTTCAGTTGATTTGCTTTTTTCGCGTTGCGTGTTATAGGTTAGCAATAGGGTGACAGTAGTGATGATTAGCCGCAACCGGCTGAGACTCGTCCACATGGCGAGTACATCATGGTTCATAGTCAGCGCAGGCTATCTATTGGTTCTTGCGCTTCGTCAGGCCGGCAAAAGCTGGTGGGTGATTGTATCGCTGTCGGGGTATTCGACGCTATTAGTCTTTCTGCTGATAAGCCTGTATTTGTTCGCGATATTCCGGGGCGTTGCCCGTAGTCAGAAAATACAAGTAGAACATCCGTTGACCAGCACCCGCTACTATATGGCATTTTATGTCAGCACTCCGTTTCTGGGGGGGCTGGCAGGTACGCTGGGAATGATAGGTGAGATTAGAGTGAGTCAACTGCTGGTGGGGATAGCGATGGGAAGTCTGTGGGCGACGTTCATGGTATGGATAGTGGTTGACCCGGCTGTGGGTTTATTAGAGCTGTTGATGCCAGCGAGCCGAAGACATCGGGTCGAACGCCTGGCAAAGATGCGAGCATGGCGCGAGGAGTGTGAGAAGGAGCGCAAGCGTTTACTGGCTGAAGCGGATAAGCAAGAGAAGATGTACAATAGACGATGGCATCGGCTTCTTAAGGGCGACGCGGAGAAATTGGCGGAGCTGTTAGCGCAAGGGCAAGCATCCTATAAAGAGGCGGAAGACGAAGCGGTGGGTATCGGTGTGAGGGCATGGCAAATCGGGGGATTGAACTGTATGCGAGAACTGCATTCTATGGCGATGGACTTGTGCAAGAGTCAGTACAAGGATTTTACGATTGTGGATCACATTTCTTTTTGGTGGGACGGGATCGGCAGCTGGCGCAGCCCATCAGTTGTTTAATGAGCTAAAGATTATGGGTCGTGTGAGAAGAGCTTGAGCACCAGACAGGAGCGAGGGCATGTAAGGTAAAGACGCTGTTAATGTTGGTGCGGATTTTGTCTGCTGCTTGTATTTAGAATGCAGGCGATGTTATTTAGGCGGATGTTGATGGACCTAACGGCCCGTGGATTGACCGCTACGAAGATCGAACTCGGAGGATCCAAGAGGCGATAGACTCAGCCATCAGCGGCGGTACGATTCCTGGGCTGAGTATCAGCAGGAGGCGCGCAAAAGGTGCGGGTTGTATCGATATTTGCGGGCGGCAGCTATCATTAGGACAGCCTGTAATGACGGGCAGTTCAGACAGACTGTCCTTTGTCCGATGTACCTTCGACGGCGCCATACCACCACCCCCCCACCGTTTAGGTACATTCTCATTACTTTACAGTATCTGACGTCTCCGTAACCAGCCGACGAAGCAAATACCAATACCACCGAGTACTATCGCGCTGGGAGCCGGGATGAAAGTAGTGTCATGTGAGCCCGGGTTAATATCCCACGTACTGTGAAAATCGGTTGGATTGCCATCAACGAACGTTTCATAGCCATAAACATCAAAGTGGACCCAATCGAACCCGTTCACGTCGACCGTAAACGTCAACTCATCACCCAGGCTGCCCGTAAGAGGCGGGAAGCCAGGGTCACCAGGCGCCACATAGTCACCGTCATCGGTATCGGCGTTATAGTTGTGAACTAGCATACAAGGGTCGATCTCACCTATCCCGTAGAGGAGAAAGTCAGAGACGCCCTCCTGGAAGGGATAGTGGTTGTTGTTGAGCTGGGGACCATCCGGAAGGAAGTCCTTGCCGGTATAGCCGTCATAGCCCATTGCATTGCCCAGCTCATTTGTCAATATTTCTATATTGGCATTGGCATCAGGGTTATAGTAGCTGCCTTCGTAGAGAATAGTGCCCGTCGTGTGCAGCAATTCCAAGGGAGTACCGCCACCATCCGGCGTTATGGTAATTTGTCCGGTCTGACCCTCCGGGACAGAGACAAGCAGCGTGACCTCCGTAAGGCTCAATGTTGCTGATTGGCCTTGTCCCTTGGACGCCTGATAGGCTCCGACAACGACGAGGCTAAACGGGGTTTCGTCGACCAGCCAACTATCTTCATCCTGTCCCCAGTCACCGGCCATAGCGTCGCTGTCGTAACCGAAGACCTGAAAGGTGGGTACAGCAAACAGGGATTGAGTGAGTAAAAAAGACACTGTAATACTCAGTATTATTTTAGTAATTTTCATACTACCTACTTTTACCTCCAAAGGCTCTCAGGGTGCTGCAAACAGACATCACATCTTTCTGATGTGCTTGCCAGCTATCCTGTCAAGCCTCAGATTTAAGTTAGTCATTTATTCGAGAATACGCTCTTAGAGGTTTGAAGGAATCTCTCAGGCCTGGAGAGGGGGCCCACGCGGCAGGTTGTCAAAAGTAAACGCGGGAAAAAAAATAACAGGCTGCTCAGCTAGTGAAGCTGTGCGGTTGTGTGCTATAATCAGGTGAGACGAAAGCGAAATTATTGCAGATTGATACGTTCCGGTCTTATCGTGTGTCTGCACAGAAGTATTGAAATATTTGGAACGGGAGCAAAGCGGTGAAATATCCAAGTTGTTCGGTATTCCAGCGAGATGGTGCAGGAGGCCTATATATTGCGTGCCTTCGATATCGCTTCGAGGCCGGCGAGAATTCTCGAGGCAATATGAGTATGTAAGCTGTGCAACAGACCTATGCTCGATGTGATTAGTTCTATGTGCAAGTCGCAGGGCCAATTGTGGAAGGGCCTGAAAACCAGTCTGGCCCGCCCACAGCAGAGCAGCCAAAGCTGATAACCAAACTCTCCGGTCCCTGACGAGCGAAACACAGAGAAATCCGGACAAGAGCACGAAGATGGCCGGGGGCACAGCCGGCAGGGGCTTTACGAGGTGTGTGAAACTTTGAGAGCCTGGATGGACCGGCGGCTGTAAGAATTCCCTTGCGAGATGCGCGAGTTTTGTATTGGCAGGTTGCAGGAGGTTGTCAATACTACCGGAGATTGCAGCAGGAGCATAGACGGGACACGAATCTGTCATCAGACCAGCATTTCGGATTGTTACTGTTGGGGAAGCTTTGGCAGTAGAAAGCGCGCACAACAAAAGGATTATGCACGCAGATGTGAACACTGCGAAGGGGCGTTTTGTTTTGCCTGAGGTTACCACACTTTGCTCCCACTAAGAGCGCGCATTAAGCAGCCTGTATTATCCCGTACACTTTTCGGGAAAGCTCATCCGTGAAGTTTTTAAGCGTGGCGTTCCTCCGCACACGCGTAAAGGCATACTCCAGAAAGTGTATTCTATTGACATTATGATAGCTGGTCAAGGAAAAAATCCGAAAAAAACAAATATTTTTCATAATTATTGCATTGCTTCTGCAGAGGAGTGGCGTGTTCCTTCGAGTGCTGGGCGTACGACGTCAGAAGTGTTTCTAAGTGCTTAAGAGAGCTTGGTTTATGTATTTGCAGGGGGGAGGCGATGGAGGAAACAGACAAAGCTGGAAGGTAAGTTGACATGGGACAGGTTAGCTTTTTGGAGGTATTTTTGAAGGTGCAGGGGTTTTTGGGGCCATTTTTGCTGCCTCGGCAATAGGGATGGGTGGAGTGGTTCCCGATTTGGCGGAGAATCTGGATGCATCGCTAATGAATTTCAAGAGCATTGCAATTTTATTTCTGACGCGAATCCTTCTGTAAATATTGCGTATATGAGTTTTTACGGTGCCATGCCTTATTTTTAAATCCTTTGCTATCTCTTCATTGTTGAAGCCCTGACAGACTAGTTTAGCCACCTGGAGCTCTCTGGGGCTCATGTGGTATCGTCTCTGGATATGGAGCCAGTGTTTTTCATTGAGTAAAGCTACTCGCGGCCGCTCAAAAACAGAGCTATCGTCTTTAGGACCATCTGTCATATAATGTAGCGGTGTGTGCATCTTTAAACTCCTTGAGATAATTTTTCAAGCAGACGCCGGACTTCAGTAACGTCTGTTGACGATAAACCACCAAACTCAGCATTCATTTTCAAAGCTCTTCTTAGCGTTTCAATCGCTTGCTGCTTTTGTCCAACCTTGGCCAAAGCTCTCCCTAAATGTAAGTACGAAGCCACGGCCGAGGAAGTTCCGTGGGGATACATTTCCAAGCATCTTGTGAAATCCTGAATGGCTTTGTCATATTGACCGAGTTTGTAATAAGCGACGCCGCGAGTATCAATGAGGTCTATATATTCAGGGCTGGTTCTTAAGCCCCGCTGTGCGAGGTCGATCGCTTCTCGACAGTTACCATACTCCTGACACATTATCCACGCCAGATTATTGATGGCGATTACATTATCAGGGTGAATTGTAAGAATCTGGCGGTACAGTTCGGCCGATTCGGGTGAGCGGCCGGTCAGTTGCAACAGCAAGGCGAGAGCACTCATAGCCTCGGTGCAACCAGAATCATGTTCCAATATCATCCGAAGAATAACTTCGGCTGTTTTTTCAGCCTGGCTGTTTCCACTTGTTACCAAGTGCCCGGCAATAGCAATGGGCGTATGAGTATCATCTATATGGCTTCGATACCAATCGCAGACCTTGTGGTTTAGTTGTTCCCAGAGTTCGTCGTCCTTAAGCAGCCGGGCTTGTGTCAGCAATGGACCCGGATCATCAGGGGCAGACTGAACGAGAGAGTCAAACTCCTTCTGAGCATCTGCCTTGTTGCCGTTTTTGTGCAATGCCGCAGCAAGGGTAAGTCTTATTTTTCGTTCCTCGGCGGCACTGCTACAGGAGATTAGTAGCTTTTTGAGCAGATTTACGGCTTCTTCAGACTGGCTTGCAGCCAGATATGTATCGGCCAACAGTAGTGCAATATCGATGTCATTTGGGTCGGAGTCCTGTAATGCCTTGAGGGTTGGAATCGCCAATGCCGGGGAGCGTGCCGCCTCTGCCCTGGCTTTCAAGAGGAGCAGGGATTTATCATTAGGGTGATAAACAAGTCCCCGCAAGACAATATCTATGGCCTTGAGGGATTGTTGCCGGCGAAGTGCGACTTCTGCCAGGAGTGCCCATGCTTCGCTGAGTATAGGCTGGTCTTCGGTGATTTTTTGGAGGATGTCCAGGGCCTTTTCGGTAGCGGCAGCATTTCCTTCAGCGAGTAAGAGACGAGCTTTGTAGAGATGCAGTTCAGTATCTTCAGTATATAAGGTGAGAGCGTTATCAAGAATATTTTCTGCTTCGCGCAATGCATCGGGATTGACGGCGGCCAAGAGAAGAGAGAGCGTGCGTTTGGAGATTCCGAGGTTATCAGGCTCCAAGGACCCTGCTTTTTTGATGTTGGTGACAGCTTTGTCGAGGTGGCCTTTGGAGCGGTAGAAATCGCTTCTGGCTGTCCACGCCTGAACATTATTCGGCTCTAAGGTAGTGGCGTGCTCAAAATCTTTTTCGGCTTTATCATGTTGGCCAAGCATGGTATATGTTCTGGCGCGAAGAATATATGAGAAAGCGTTATTAAACTCGCTCATTATCTGTTCACACAGCAACAAGGCTTTGTCAGATTTGCCCTGTCGAGCATTCAGTTCAATCTGCGCGACTATTACCGGCAGTGCATTGGGTTGCTGAGTCTTTAATTGGCTCAGCAACTGAACTGCCTCAGAGAACTTGTTTTGTCGCATTTTGAGCAATGCAAGGGAAAAACAGATAGACGGGTCATTGGGGTCATCAGCCAGTAAGTTTTCGAGGATATCACATGCGGAACTCAGCCTGCCACGTTTGAGGTGACTTTGCAACTGGAGTTTTTTCAGTTCTGGATGGAATATTTTTTCGCTGGCTGCCCGGTGGAGAATTTCGTCAGCGCGGTCGTACTCATTTGCCTTGTAGAGTGCAGCCACAGCGGGAACTATTATGCGAAGATCCTGGGGCGAATAATTCAAGGCCTCGTTGTACGTTGAAATTGCGAGCTTTAACTTGCCGAGCCGTTCATAAGTCGCTGCAAGAAGTACTCGGGGGGCCTGGTCATCGGGATTAGCAAGCAGAGACTCTTTAAGAAGCGAGATGATTTGGGGATAGTAGTTTTTGAAACTGTCAGAGGCAAACCAGACTCTTGCCTGTTCATATCGCCATTGCCAACCCTGCTCGCCCTCAATGGTCTTGATTTCGTCGACCAGTTGCTGGGCCCGGTCGGGGTTCTTTATGACTTTTGCACACTTTAGAAGTTCGCGTTTGAGAAGTAGGTCGTTTGGCAGGTTGTGAACGAGCGTGTTGAGCAGCTGGTAGGCACTTTCATCCTTGTTGGCCTGGCTATAAATACCAGCCAAGAGCAGACCCAGTTCTCTGGTCGCGGTGGGTTCATGAATACGAGTCAGCGCCTCTTCAATGATGTTTTCACACTCTTGCATCCTGCCCTTTGCGGCCAACAAAGCCGTGAGAGATTTTAAGAGTTTGACAGATTCTGGAGATATCTTGACAGCTTCGTACAACTTTAGAATTGCCTGCTCAGTTCTTTGCTGAGCTGTTAAGATTTCAACTTCTGCCAAAGTAATTTCCACATAAGCAGGATAGCTTTGTTTTATCTCATCGAGCAGGCGCTGAGCCTCACTGAACTGCGATCGCTGGGCGGCAAGTTGAACGTGGAGAACCTTAACCTGGAGGGTCTTGTTTGGAGCCTTTTGCAGTTCAGCCAAGTGGTTTTCTATGTCAGTCCATAAGGGAGAATCTTTATCTGTCTTTCTTTGGGTAAGCACCTTTATCTGTGCCTGAATATACAATAGAGCCGGGTCTGGACTGCCAAGAGAAATTTGCATTGCCGCACGGGCTTGTTCTGCTGCGTCGATCCAGCTTGCGGTTTCAACCAACAATCTAATAAGATTCAAGCGTGCACGGATGGAATCCGGTTTGTCAGACACGAGGGTACGTAGCTGGCGGATGGCGGCTTGTTTGTCGCCCAATCGTGACAGAGCTGCGGCCAGAGCAAGGCGGACCCTTGTAGATTCATCTCCCAACTGAATTGCCTGCCGGTAGCATTTGACGGCTTGGTAACCACGGCCTCTCTTGTCGGCTACAAGTCCTTCAAGAAAAGCAGTAATTGACGGGGCTATACTTTTGCGGCGCAATTTTGAGATACAGTCAGCAGCAAGGTCAAGTTCATTGCACTCGATATACAACTCCGCGGCAGTGGGCATAAAATCCCAAGGTTGAGAAGCTAGCTGTTCTAGGCCTGATTCCGCAATTTTTAGCATTTTTGTTTTCGAGCGTGACTTCAAAGCGAGCTGAGCCCAGGTCTGCCACAGGGCCTGAGCGGTGGGCATGTTATTTTGCAGGAAGCTCAGGTGTATTTCGGCCCTGTCTAAGATGTCTGCGTCGATGAGTTCTTTGGCAAGCCGCAGGCGAACAAGGTTGCCTGACAGATCCAGCTCTTCGGCCTGTTGCAAGTCAGTTAAAGCTTTGGGTTTTTGTTTTGTTCTTAGATGGAAAGCGGCACGAATAAGATGTGCCAAGGCCGAGGATGGATTGTTTTTTATCGCCTCGTCGAACCAGTATTCAGGAACAGCGGAGAAATCCTGCGGATAGCGCTCAATTAATTTCCCCAACATCTCGTAAGCCAGTACTTCTTCAGGATGTTCCGTGACGATGGTTCGCAACTGGTCCGCGGCTTGTTCGAGGTCGCGCTGCCTGGCCATTGATACTGCGAGCATTCTGCGGATTTTGGGATTTTCATTTGTTTGGAGGTATCGTTCGGCAATCAGCTGTGCCTCAGCCGGGATATTCATCTGTAAATAAAGAGAGACGAGGTTTTTGGCAGCAGCTAGATTGCTCTTGTCAATCCTGAGAATACTGCGGTAAGAGGCAACAGCCTGTTGAATGTTGCCCCGCTGCAGAGGCCTGATATTAAGCTGGGCATGGGCGTACTTGAGTATGACTTGCACGTTTGTCTGCTCCACATTGAGGTAGCGTCCCAATTTTTCGGCAGCCTCCTGCCAGTTTTGAGTTTCGTAGGCTTTCAAGCCAGCATCGCGTGCGGTGTACACCATACGGTTTCGTCGCCATTTTCGAAGGCCAACAGCAGTTATTACCAACACGCCGAGGGCAATTAGAAGCACAATTGCCAGCATCCAGTTAAAACGTTTTCTTGCCATATTAGGTTTTTTCTTTCATATAAGTAGTTGATTCTTAGAACTGACCAATAAAATTTTGAATGAGTTTCTTAACGGTTTTCCAACACAGCCACAAATCGATCTTCAAGGACAAATTTCTGACGTATTCTATGTCGTAGTATATCCACTCCTGAAAGTCTTTTGTTGGCTCGCGAGTTCTGCAAACCTGCCAAAGTCCTGTGATTCCGGGTCTAACGGAAAGGCGGGCGTCTCTCCAAGAGGGGCAGAGGGTATTCTCGGCCTCCGGTGAAGGCCTAGGGCCGACAACACTCATCTGGCCGAGCAAGACATTTACAAACTGAGGTATTTCATCGATATGTGTACCTCGCAAAAATCTGCCGACTGCGCTAGTCCGCGGATCATTCTCGATTCTGAATTGTGGTCCATCAACCTGATTTATACTTCTTAATTTATCCTGTAACTTATCAGCACCGGCCAGCATGGTCCTGAATTTCAGACAGTTGAAGGTCTTACCTTGCAGCCCCTGGCGTTTGTCCCTGAAAAAGACAGTTCCCGGGGAGTTAAGTGCTATTGCCAAAGCGATAAAGGGCGTTATGGGTACAAACAGGATGAGCACGACGACAGCAGCGACGAGGTCAGCAATTCTCTTAAAACACCTCGCATAGGAGAACTTCGGCCATGTTCGAAAGTTGTTTATGCGGGAGTTGTTGCAAGTTATCACGGTGTCTTTGTCCGGGAGTGAGTAAGCTTTTCTAATTGGACCAGACTTTTTGGAATGGCGCTGTTGTCGAGCCCTCGAGCCTGTTATTTGGTGTTTTGGGCGCTGGCTAATAAGCACACGGTTTTGCACGAACTGGTTCTTCGTAATAGAAATACCAGAACGAATGACAGATGTTCTTATGACGGCCCCGGTTTTGATTTTGACGTCGTCTCCGATAATGGCCGGCCCTATTATAATTGCATTTCGGGCAACACTAACGTTTCGACCGAACAAAACCTTCCCAAACAATCTGGCATCGGGTGATATTGTGACGCCGCTTTCATCCGGGAGTTGCTTGTGGGATTTTCTGTTTTGATCAGGATAATTCCATCCGGGAGAATTGAGACCTGCTACCAAGAAGGCGAGCAAACCTTCTTCTGTACCTAAATCCAATACGGTGCCACCAATATTGAGACTGCGCAGTGTCAGTGAGTTTGAGGAACACTCATCAATAAAGCTGGAAAAAGCGAGAGGTAAAGCACCATTCACGAGGAGCCTGCTGAGGACGTCGGTCTTTATAAAAAGGTAGTGCGGCCAATCGGCGGGCATTGGTGCTGGTTGTATCAGATTATCGTAGAACCGTCGAAATCCGACGAGGTCACCTTGCGTAGTAATTATCGCCTTTTCATTGGCGGCCTGTAAGTGAGCAAGTAAATTGACCGCTATGACGTCGGCTCGAAGCCGGCCCAACATTTTATACAACCGCTGGAGATCTATTTTAGCTGCAAATCTTCCGTTTGAGATAATAAACCATGCGTTCGGTTTGGACGATTTTGCAGCCAACACGGACACAGGCAAACTGTCTCTGTAATATATTATATTTGATTCAGCCTTTTTTGCGAACTTGCGTCGGAGGCTTTCAGTGTAAGTGGTTTGGGTGTGAGGGGCCCAGCTTTGGGGCATTGCTATGACGCCGCTGTTACTTCGATGGTGAGCATCACCGTTTAAGCAACTAACAGTGATACCCGAAAAAGGTTCGCTGCAGAAAGCAAGTCTAAGCAGCTTTGAGGGTTCGGAAATCGTCGGACCCTGTTGAGCAGTGCAGCGTGCATCATTAACGGGCGAATTCTTATTCTGGTGTATAACGATTAATTTCATACTATTCATACTATCTGGAGATTGACACTTTCATGGCGATTTTTACCGGATGAAGTGGTTGTCAGGATTTTGCATTGTCGTGATTTTTGTCGGGTTGCTCCACGGGCAGCAGAAGTATGGTTTTGTTGCCCTTCCTGCGAGTGGTTTTGGCTGCGGTCCGACCAGCGTAGTAACCGTAGGCGTAACGGTTATAGCTGTAGTTAGCGTGGACGCTATTGAGGACTGTACCCAGCACTCTGACTTTTACCTGGGCCATTCGCTCGAGGGTCTCCTTCAAATCCTGCTCTTCAGTATGGCCGGCAAAGCTGGTCAGAATGACTCCATCGGCTATCTTTGCCCATAACAGCGCATCAGGGAAGGCCAGCACCGGGGGGGTGTCAATAATCACATGGTCATATTTTTCGCTGACAGCATTGAGATATTCGCTAATATACGGCTGTGAGAGCATCTCACAGGAAGCGGGGAGATTTTGCGAATCAGCGGTCAGCACATCCAATCCGGCCAAGGGGGTGGAACGGGTGATATTTTCGAAGCTCTTGCCTAAGAGTACATCCTGCAACCCTACTGAATCTTTAGGGAGATTCAGCAGCCACCGAATATCAGGTTTTCTCAGGTCACCGTCAATCAACAAGACTTTTTTGCCCGCCTTAGCCAGACTTGTTGCGAGATTAATGGCAAATGTGGTTTTTCCATCGCGAACACCGGGACTTGTAATAACCAACTTATTTGGTATTCCGCCCCCGTTGAGCAGGCCCAAGTTGGCGCGAATAGTCTGGTAATCAGTTGCCATCTGCTGAGGCAGCTTGGGTATGTCAAGGTAATCAGGATTGGTAGTAGTGCCAATTATTCGGACTCCCACTCGTTTGGTGAGATCGGTGGGAGTTCGTATGCTGTGATCGGCCTTGTCCTTGAGAAAAGCGAGGAACACGCCACACATCAGGGAACCGAGTACGAGAGCGGCAGAATATTTGATGTGTTTGTTTGGAAGTGTGATGCTGCTGGCATAATAAGCGATGGAGATTCGGGCGGGGCGTTTTCTTTCCATTTCGAGTTCCTGAATGCGTCGCTGCACTGTTTCATAGAGGTCTTTTGTACGATTGAGCTGGTCCTGCAAGTCCTGCATAGCCAGCTGCTTTCGGCCAAGTCCGATTGTTTCGGCATCCTCTTCAGCGAGCATATTCTTGAGACGCTTTTCATAGGCAGTGACCTGCTCTAACTCAGCCTTTACGTTTGTTAGCTGTGTTTTGTCGCTCTTGGCCAATTCTTTAACTATCATCTGGTCGAAACTTTGGCCGACTTCCTGACGCCGTTGTTCAAGACACTGCGCCAACGTTTCTGAAACTTCGGTTCTACGCTGGAGCTCGGGGTTGGTGGGCGCCAAGGTCTGTTTTGCAACAATCAGAGACTGCTGCATTTCCGCAACATTTGTAGTTAAGGTCTGAACCATGCGGTCGGCATTTATGAAATCGTAGCGCAGTCTCAGCAAATCTTCAGGTCTCATGCTTTGTTCTTCGGTTTGTTCGAACAGGTGCACCTGTGCCTCAAGGGCTATTTTTCGCATTTCGATTGTTGTGAGCTCGGCCTGTAGGGCGGCGACTCGCTGTAGCATAATCTCCTGACGTCCGGTGAGCGCCTGAGTACCGTACTCCTGCGCTATTTCCCGGACGGTCTGGCGTTGTCTTTCGAGCCTTTCGCTCAAGACTCTGCGTTCATTTTCCAAGACGGTGAGCTTGCGGTCTCCACCTTTAGCTTCATCGGAGACTACGATAGCCATGTAGGCTCGCACAAAGGCGTTTACTATTTGTACCGCTTCTCGGTCATCAGCGTTTTTCATGCTTATCTTTATCAATTCGCTGTTGCGTTCGGGGTTGACGCTCAGGGTTCCGCTGGTTACTGCCGCTCTCAAGATGATAACGGGATCAGGGGGTGGTTCGGTGTGAGATCTGTTTCTCAGGGCATCAAGAGCATTATTAGTCCTTTCAAAGAACTTCAGGTCTTTGTCGACGAGTTCATCAGCCACTCTTTGTAGAACTTTATCGCTGGCAATCAGGTCTGCCTGGGTGTTTTTAAAGTTATTGTACATTGGTATTACACCTTCAGAGTCACTGTCGCTAAATAAGATGCTGGGGATAATGGGCGCGACCCGAATTGCGGCAGTGGCCTGATAGACAGGTTGTGCCAAGTGCCACACGCCTGGTATGCCGATTGCGCACATCAATAAGAATGTCAACAAGACGATACGCCAGCGCCGAAGTATAGGTACTGCCACCGTCGGGTTGCGGTCGTCTTCGATTCCGACGGGACCTTCAAAGCGGGCAAGGTTCTGGACCACTTGCTGATCCTGGTACTTGCTTATATTTTCCATTGTGTTACCTTTCGTCAAAAAATTAATTCACAGATTTTCTAATGATTATTTCTTGTGGTTTTTCTTCAGGAACCGTGGTCAGTTTCATCAGAATCCACAGTTCAATGATTACAACTGCAAGAGCCAAAGGCATCATGGCATATCCTCCGAAATCGTGGAATATCCTCTCCCACTTGTCGCCGGAAAGTATTGTAAACGCGATTGCGGTGATTGTTAATCGAACTGCGTTGCACACCAATGCGATGGGGAAACTGGAGAGCAGCACTATAAGCTTTTCCCACCAGGCTCTCCGGACCAACAGGACCACCAGGCCGTTGATTACGACGAATGCCGTGACCATTCTTAATCCGTTGCAAGCCTCGGCTACGGCAACGGTAATATCATTCAAGTGTATGATATTGCCCTCTCTTATGACAGTGTACCCCATGATTTCGAGACAGAACACTGCGGATGAGGTGGCCCAGCTCTGTAAGGGCAGCATTATGGCACTGTGGACTGCGCGTGGCAGTGGAAGCATTAGGCCCAGGAAGAGCAACATTGTGATGGTTTTGCGGAAGACCGGCCAGCCAAAAAGGAAAAGCACCAATGCAGCGATACTTAGAACAAGGGACAGTCTTTCGGCTGAACTGTACATAAAGAACAATCCAAAAAGCCTGAGAGCCTGGGCGGCCACGAAGGCAAACAAACCCCATATGGATGGTCTTATAGGGATTCCAATTATTTTGTGCCGTCTAGACCACAGGATATAAAGGGCAAGTAAAGGCACCAGCAAGCCACTGGAGTATTCATCACTTCTTTGCCAGATACTCCAAAGGTCTGCAAGTTGCGGCCAATAAGACCAGAGAAAAACAGCGGAGAGAATACCTATCGCAAGTCCTTTCAAGACATCTAACGCCACCTTGTCAGACTGAACCTGTCTCGGCAACTTCGCAATCATTGCATTGATTACCATTCTTGCGGACGAGTGCGGTCGGCCTGCTCTGATGTCAACTGATGCTACAGATTTGTTTCCGCCGCTCTTGAGATTGGCGGGATGTACTACGGCTTGATTTGCAACAATATCGTTATTGGGTATTAATGCATCATAATCGACTACACAGCTGCGGACTTCACAGTTCTGTCCGATGGTCGAACGGTCCCAGAGGACACTGTTTTCTACAAGAGAGTTTTGGCCAATGGTGACACCTCTTCCGACTATGGTTGGCCCAAAAATTATTGTGTTTCTTGATACAGTGGCACCATCCATAACTACAACGGGCCCATAAATTCGGATGTTCCGAGCGACTTTTGCGCTGTCCGCCAACCAGAGAGCTTTTGCACCATCTTTTTTGCTGCAAGGGAAGCCTATATTTACATTGTTGGCGTTCTCGAGGTAGTCCGCCGTGGCATCGAGATAGCCGGCGCGGTCGCGAAAGTTTCCAAGAGGTTGAGAGAGGACTGCGGCGTGTACAGTTTTGCCAGCCTGTACCATGGCAGGAATCAGGCTTTCCTTGATATCGTAGTAACCATCCGTTGGGATATATTTAAGAACAGCAGGCTCGCAGACATAAATTTCTGATACACAGCGTATCTGCTCACCGTGCCTGAGGCCCGGGCTGAACATGACTGTAACATCGGCTCTTCCGATCCGGTGAGTTTTTAAGAGCATATTGAGATCAGGTGGTGAAGTAATTGCGGCAGGCAATACCAGAAGCAACGCGTTCGTATCACCATCAGCAGCATCTCTGATACACCCAGCCGTACCTACGGGCAGGGGCTCATCCAAGAACTTTAGCCGCATAGAATTAATGCCGGTAATGGACCTCTGCAACAGTGAATCATCCCCATTGGAACAAACCACAGCCTCGGTTATTTCTTGGTGCGACAGATACCGGAGTAGGCGCTCCAGTGCTGACCTGTCCCCTATCGGCCACAGTGCCGTGGGCAGGCGTGATGCCAAAGGACAACGACCGAAATCACGCCCGCCCGCAAGGATGATGGCTTTAATATTTTGTCTATTTTGGAAATGCCTACTCATTGTTATTTACGCTGCAAGGAATTCAATAATATCCGAACAATTCGTTCACAAGCCTTGCCATCCCAGAGCCTTGGTCTGGCATGTAGTTTCGGTGTACTCAAACTCTCTCGATAGCCATTCAGTATTCCATTCGTATCAGTGCCAACCAAGACATTGGTTCCTTCAGTGATTGTAATCGGCCTTTCCGTATTTTCGCGGACTGTAAGGCACGGTATTCCAAGAATAGTAGTTTCCTCCTGAATACCACCAGAATCTGTTATGACAAGCTTTGACTCTGACATCAACTTCAGAAAATTCAAATACACCAACGGCTTAATCAGTAATATATTCGGTAAATGCTCAAGTCTTTCCATCAACCCACTTAATGCCAAGTTCTTAACAGTTCGAGGATGCGCAGAAAAAACAACCGTCATCTCTTTTTGAATTTCCGCTAATGCATTGACTATTCTAGGTAATGCTTTGTGCTGGTCTACGTTACTGGGTCTATGTAGGGTGACCACCACATATTCCTTGGCTCGTACATTTAAATTGTTAAGTATGTCCGAATTAGCGGCCTTCCGTCTGTAAAGTTCAAGCGTATCGATCATAACATTACCAACAAAATGAACTTTTGCTCCGTCAATGCCTTCGCGCTTTAAGTTGGCTACGCCGCTTGGTTCCGTGACAAATAGAATATCACTGATGGCGTCAGTCAAAATGCGGTTTATCTCCTCAGGCATAGTGCGGTCGAAGCTCCTTAAACCTGCTTCAACGTGTATGGTTTTTACGCTCAATTTTGCCGCGACCAGTGCACAAGCAACAGTTGAGTTTACATCGCCAACGACCAATACTGCATCAGGGTTGTGTCTTAATACAACAGGCTCGAAGCACTTCATAACTTCAGCAGTCTGCTGGGCGTGTGAACCTGAACCAACCCTGAGATTGATGTCCGGAGTTGGGATATCAAGTGCCTCGAAGAAAGCACTGCTCATATTCTCAGTGTAGTGTTGGCCCGTGTGAACGAGTATAGATTGAATTTTTCGTGTTTTCTCGCATGCCCGCAATATACTCGCTATTTTGATGAAATTGGGTCTTGCACCAACAACGTGGATTATTTTCACAAATGTCTTCCTTTGAGATTGAATAATAACTATAATGAAGAGTTACTCATCTTGGTTTTTGGCATCGGGGGCTGGTGTAAGCCAGGATTGCATGGAACAGTCTGCCGAACCTGGCTCGTATGATTGCTTGGAGGCTTAATTTTATGAATATCGTATTGGTGATAAGATATCTCCTCCACATCCTGCGTGGTTCCTGAATGACTCTATAAAGCCATTCCAATCCGGACTTTTGCATCCAGAAGGGGGCACGTTTGGTTAGGCCCGCGAGGACATCGAAACTGCCCCCGACGCCGTGACACACGGGCACATTGATATAGTTATGCCACTTTGCCAAGAAGTTCTCCTTTTTGGGTGTGGGCATCGCTACAAAGAGAATATCCGGCTTGCTTTTTCTTATTTCATCGACGACCGTTTTTTCTTCGGCTTTGTTGAAGAAGCCGTCTCTGAATCCTGCTATGCGCAGGCCGGGGTAGTTGTTGGACACAGATTTAACGACTTCTGTTACCACACTCCGACTTGCACCCAGAAAGTAAACACTGCGGTTCTTTGCCGAGGAGCGTTCCAAGAGCCGATACATTACGTCAATTCCAGCGATTCTTTCGGGCAAGGCAGTTCCCATTAATCTCGAGAGCCAGACAACTGAGAGGCCGTCGGCGAGTATAAGATGAGCCTGCTTGAGGCTTTGCCTTAATTCGGGATATCTTCGGACATTTACAAATTTTGCCGCGTTAACGACACCCAAAAGCAGCGGTTCACAAGACGCCATATGTTTGTCAGCCAAGAGGAGCAGCTGCTCCATAGTAAGTGGACTTACGGGCAACCCAAGTATGTCGACTGGCTCTTCTCTGCTGTTTAAGGCTTCAGTGCCAAATGTGCGCATCACCCGGCTCTCACTATTGTGTGTTATAGGCAGTATCTTGGTTTTGCTGTTGTTCGGGCTCGTGGGTGGTTTTGGCAACCGGCCAGCCCAGGCGTAAAGGACCCATCCGAGATGATAGGGGCGACATTCCCTGTTTAGTACGTAACCGAACAAATTTTTGCCGCTCAGCCGATGTGCCGCATCCCACCCAGCAGTGATCAACGCACCACGAACGTACCTGTACATTTTAGGAATCTCACGGCGGTGGATATCTCGCCAAATCACGCCTTTTCCTGGTGTAATCATTGTTTCGCTTAGTTCGTTGGATTTGTTGAGCCACATCAATCCCTTCTCGATGTTAGCGCTATGATTCGTGCCTGCAACCTTGTCGATTGCCAACAAAGCCATTGGTGCCATACTATCCTGGTGAACTGAGAAGACCGGATATTCCTCAGCAACTGTTCCGGTTTTGACGTTGTAATGCCACCACCACTGCCCTTTTGGTCCTTGTAATCGGCATATCGAATCAGCAGCTGCGGCGGCAGCATTAACACTGCGAGGTTCATCAAAGTGCCGGCCGTAATTGGCGAGGGCTAATATCGGATACACCTGGTCTGCGAAACAGGCTGTGTAACGTGATATGACTTCTCTAAGACCGCTTCGATTATGCCGTGCAAATAATCCAGTGTCGTGGCAATGCAAAGCCATAAGTCTGTCACGAGCGTCGTTTAGTACATCGCTTATTTCATCGGTCGCCCGGTGATGATATTGTAAGAAGCAGATTATTGCCTGCACTACCCAAGCCAGTTCAACTGCATTGCAAGCGTAGCGTAGATGCGACCATTTGTTTGCCAATTTCTGTGCCAAGACCTTAGAATCATCGACATCACTCTTGACGCCTGCCCAGATGGCCAGTCCGAGGTCTCCTGCGTTATCCACTTCCTGTCTTCTTGACCAAATGTATTGCCAGAGGTCAGGCAGTGGCGATTCATTGTTGGGATAGAACTTCAGCCGATTTTTTATTCCTATTTGCACCATAGTTATGTAACGCAAATTCCAAGGCATATTTAAGCGCAAATTGTCGTTATCAGCCGTGAGACCTCGTCCAAGGAGATCGATGTTAGAATAACAATCATCCAAGCCCTTTTCGGCAGTAGCGCATAATAGTTCAACAGTTTGCCAGCTTTTCGGACTTAATTTCGATAAATTGCTACTCATTTTGGGATAAGTGTTCCTTAAATTCAGAGTTGGCCTAAAATTTTGCCAAGTCCTTAATTTATTTCATGCAAGGCAAGGAGAACCTCTTTTGCCTTAGCGTCCCATGTACAGTGACGTACACGTCTTTGCCGGGTTGATACAAGTTCGGGGTCATTTTCGCGGCAAGCTTTTCTGACGGCCTGAGCGAAGGAACCGGAATCAGATGCCACTTCAATGAGGCCTTTGTATTTATTGAGTTCATCGAACGGCGTTGAAACAATTGGCTTGCCCAGTGCCAGGTATTCCTTTAATTTAACGGGATTACAGGCGGCTATCCATTCGTTCTGCTGCCACGGCATAAAGCAAACATCGAAGCACTTGGCATAGTGCGGTATCTGCTCGTAAGGTTTTTGGCTTAACAAATATACATTCTTTCGAGAGGTTAGGGCGGACAAATCAACAGAAGAATTGCCAATCAGTACGATAGAAATATCGCTCAGCAAATCAGCAATCTCTTTGATTAAAACTATATTCAACGTATGGTTATCGATTCCGCCATAAAATCCGAGTACAGGACGGGGTATTCTTTTCATCTCTCCGGGGACATATGGCTCTTTATGTGCATTTGCGAAGACCTCATAGTCAACCCCGTGGTCAAGATAGATGGCCTTCTTGCACTGGAACTGTTCTTGCCTGAAAAGCTCTCGGTTTACGTAAATGACGAGGTCTGCGCGCTCCTTGAGCAACTCGTCATATCGCTTGACCTGCTTAACGTCAACACCGGGAAACATCTCGTAACGGTCAGATCTTTGATAAACAAGTTTGGTATAAGGTAATTTTACTGCGGCTTCGGCCGCCCCTGGACAGGCCACCCATACTATGGGTTTGCTCATATTAAGCCTGTTAATACACTGCCGAATTTGTAGCCTTAACGCGATTTGGTTAAGTTCTCGGGCAATACTGATGTGATGAACCGGCATACTGAATGGGCTATAAACTGTCATATTCTCAATCCCGGAAGGCTTCATACCTCGTGCAATACTACATAATTTGCGTTTCACGCGTTGGAGAAACATTGTACCTTCCTGAATATTGAACTTGCGCACCACGATAGAGTTTACATATAGAACATTACCGAGTTTCGCATACCGTTTCATCAACTGGATATCCATATGACCATGATTGTGATACCACCAATCATTATCGCCAAAACAAACGATATTAATCCTCTTCATTGTTTTCGATATCATTTTCTCTCGCACATGACACGCGCTTCGATCGCTCACATAAAATATTCTTGTGTGGTCAAAATAAAGTTCTTTTTGTCATCGTGACGACTGAACCCAGTTTGCAACGCGTGTGTTCGTTTTTGGATTGGAAGCACCTGGTCCACGATGATCTACTCCGGCACAACTCCCGTGAAATGGAATCGCAGAGCTGCCAGCAATGCAGCACTTTGTCGTTCGGCTCTTTCACCCATCGTTCCCAAGCAACGAGCCACAAGCCAAAACCCAATTCTGGGCAGCGACGAAACCAAAAACACGGTGTTGGCCAAGTGCCACACTGAAGCTCCGTGCCACTTCTCTAAATATAATAAGATACTCTTTCGCTGCCAAACATACATTTTGGTCCAGCACTGGGATGTACTCTGGCTGCTAAGATGGACAATCTTCGCCGTTGGTGTGAAAGTTATCTTCCATCCCGCTTGTGCAAACCGGTAGCACCAGTCAGCTTCTTCTGCATAAATAAAGTACCGCTCATCTATCAGGCCAATTTGCTCAATTGCCTCGCGCCGAACCAACATACAAGAGCCGGTTACAACATCTACATCACGAATGGAATCCCGTTCCCACCATGTCATGAACTCTCGACCAAAGAAACGGTTTCTTGGGAAGAGCTTATTAAGGTAGAACGCAGACAATAGAACGTTTAGTAAGCTCGGATATCTGAAGCAAGTACGCTCGAGGCTCCCATCGGGGTTAACTACCCGGCAGCCGATGACGGCGGAGTCTGGACGTGTTTTGGCGAAAGCAAGAAGTTTGGCCAGCGTCTGGGGAGGGACGACCGTATCAGGATTGAGCAGCAATATAAAACGACCCTCCGCAAGGCGTATGCCCTGGTTACAGGCTGCGGCGAAGCCACGATTTTGCGGGTTGCAGATAAGCTGGACCTGCGGAAACTCTGTTGCAACCATCTCTGTCGAGCCATCTTCCGATGCATTGTCCACAACAATAATCTGTATCGGCGGCACACCATCTTGCGACTGAACGGAACGCAAGCATTCACGAAGTGAATCTCGTGTGCGCCAGTTTACAATCACTATTGAAATATCCATATCTGAACTGAGCAATAGCTGCCTCCAAGAAGTTATTTACAAATCCGCAACCGCTACCTTCAACAACTCATTTGAGGTGCTCACGTTTGTGATTTCCCCTGAATATTCAAGTGTAAGGTGATTAGCAAGTAACTGCTGATACGAGGCACCTCGCTCGATTTTCATCCGCTGCGCTCATTTCCAAGACCTCGCGTACGGAGGCCGCGAGGTAAGCCATGTCGTCCCGGTCGAGTTCGTGGTGTACCGGCAGCGCTACAATATGTGCCTTCAGGTACGCCGCCCCGGGAAACTCATCCCAGCAAATCCCAGGATGATATCCTGACCACCACTCAATGGCGCTAATTCTCCTCCGGATTAGATCCGCATAAAGTTGAGGCCGCCTCTCAGTCAGAACGGGAAAAACCGTCGGGCAAATACCTTCAGGGAGTTGCTCGAAAAGCGGTTGCACTTGCGCCACATCACAAAGAGCTTCAAGCAGATATTGAAAGTTCGCTCTTCTTCTCGCAACGACCTCCTGCGGATTTATGTTCGCAATGATCCGCCTCGATATTCCAGACATCGCCCAGCTTGAAATCTTCGGATCATAATGGTCTTGCCAGCTTAGTGACGGTCGATCCACACCACCGACTTTCACAAACTCATGTTGTCCAGTATATGATCTTTTCTGCCTGTGTAGTCGCTTGATCGCAGATCGTACCAAACGGTATGATCTCTCAATACCATCCCATTTTGTGGGGAACAATTGCTGCACAGACCGGCCTAATGATGGGATCAAAGCTGCTAAAACTGGCGTAAGTGGAGGCTGTTTTAACGAACCCACGATTTTCAGGCTTGGATTGTTAACTACCAACGCTCCGCCATCCGGCACCGGAATGGTCTTGCGAAAACTGAACACAGCCACATCCCCCACCCGTCCGACGAAACCGTCACCATCGCGACTGAACAAAGCCAGTGCGCAATCTTCTACGAGGAACAATCCTTGTTCGCGACAGAAACGCACAACCTCCTCCAATCGCTGAAGAAATCCGAAGTAGTGGGTAACATACACCGCTCTCGTAAGTTTGGTGACTCGGCTACAAAGGTCTTTCACGTCAATCTGGGCAGACCGCGAAACGCGATAAGGGACAACAACTAAACCACAACGAAGAAGAGGATCGATTTCTGAGCCACAGTTATAGGCTGGAACCAATACTTCATCGCCCGGACTAAGTCCAAGAATACGCACCGCCTGCCAGACAGCATTTCGCCCCAGATACGTTAAACGAGCGTGGTCAGTGTCAAAAGGTAGCACATCTCTGAGGAGAAAGCTTTTCCGGAGGAGGAACCGAATCGAGCAGGACATCGACCCACAATTATGTTTTCCGTTACGCGATATCATTATGTGTCTCTAAAACAGCCACGCTAATCGTTCTTCTATTGGCCGGTCTACTCAAAGGTATCCCAGATCCGCCAGTCTACGCGCAATCTCTACCTCATCGTCCGGAGAGTAAACCGTGTCCGATGCGCGTCCTCGGACAGGTCTGGAGACTTTCGTCGCTTTATCACAATAAGAGAGTGAATGGGGCCAGATCGCTTCCTCAATTATACGACCGTCCATTTCGACTGTGGGAGCCACACCCATCAGTGCCAACGCAGTCGGCGCGACATCAACCATTGTGATCTTAATATCCTGTGTCGAACGGAAAGCCGGGCCATAGCCGATAAAAATTCCGTCTGGCCGGTGAAATCCTGTGCCATCAGATTCTCGTGCATCGCGCATGTAACCACCGTCAAGTACGGCCGAGAGTCCAATGCCTGCCGAAACTACGTGTCCCGGCGCCAAGTCGAAGATCACATCCGGAGAGTTCTGCACGTACTCACCAGTGTATATTTCCTCATAAGTCCATACGCCTTCGAAGATGGATTTAGCCGTCTTAGGATTTTTTGCCTGTCGCAATACATCCACAACCTTGCGCCGAACCACCTCATACTCAGGACCCGCTTCCACAATGCCATGGGGACATCGACCGACAACGTTAATGTATACAGCCTGTTCATATTGGTGTCCTGCAAAAGCCTTGGTACGGGGAAAGTTGGTCAGTGGAGATTTCCATGTGTCGAGCCGATGCCAAGGCTCATCCTGGCTTAATCCCAGCTTGCTGCGCACGCGGAAGGGCAATCCTGTCTTGCTGGCCACTTTTGCTATGAGGGCTTTTATGCGGCGTGGGGTAAAAAGGTCGTGCTGTTCCAGCAGGTGATTGAGATAAATGACACGATCGACAGGACCAAATCCATGGTCACTCACAATAATGTAGTTCGCTTTCTTGCCGAATCGCTCGACAAGTCGAGCGATGGCCGCATCGACCTCTCGATAACCCTCTTGAAGTAGACTAAAGGCCTTAGAATTTTCGTGTGCCAACGATGTATTAGCCATGGAATCAAGCAGAGGGTAAAACCAATGTTGTACCTTGTCAGTGTACTCAAAAACCAGAAAGCAGAAGTCGACTTTGTGTCGATCGAGGAAATACTCAAATGCTCGAATACGTGCCCGCAGCAAAGCATTTGTAGACTTGACCAAAGATGCCTTTTTCGAGTCAGTGGAGGCCCGTTCCCCAAGTCCTGGCCAATTCACGGCAAATTCGGGAAGCTTGTGCATCATCTTCGCGTATTCCTCTCGCGGCCACACCACTTCCGGCAAACCATCGGGCGCTGGAAAGCCAGAAACCATGAATCCATTGACGGGCTGAGCGGGAAAAGTAATGGGAACATTCATCACACCTACTCGACGCCCTGCGTTGCCAAGAAGCTCCCAAATTGTTGGGGCGTGTACATCTAACAATGATGCTGTGTGTGGCTTACCTTCGCCACCTTTGCGACATGTGAAACTGAAAACACCATGCTTACCCGGATTCACGCCGGTAAACATTGTCGGCCAGGCGGGACAAGTCACCGGTGGATGCGTGGACAAAAGAGTCCCTGACGCACCCTCTCGCAAAAAACGAGCCAGTGTTGGCATTACGCCTGCGGCAATGAGTGGTTGCAGCACACGAAAGGCTGCGCCATCCAAGCCAATCAGAACAAGTTTGTTGCTATTGTTGAGTCGATGTTTTCCCATGTCGTATTACTCTACGGTCTTGTACGAAAAGGTCTATAACATTGTTTTGCCTCTTATCTTAAGTAAGCTCAGGGCAGAAGCCCGGTTATAATTCTTCGGAAAGGATAAAAATAGCAGTCGTAAAGCGGGGGGACTCTTTGTTGACGGCTATTCGATTCTTTACACCATGATTAGCACGGTTGAACTGATAAAGTATACTACCAGCGTGTTTAAATCTCTGTGAGATACTTCGATAGATAGCATGAGACTTAGGGTCGTCCTTCATGGAGATACATAATCCTCCATTGGGTCGCAGCCAACCTGAAAAACGCTCGACCTGCTCCGCGGCTTCTTGCACGCTAAGGTAGTACAACACTTCACTGAAGACGATTACATCGAACCTTTCTCCGTCTTCGAGTACGAATTCACACAGATCACACGCATGAAATCTCACGTCTGCATCGCGTTTGATTTTGAGCAGGTCTCTTTCAGCTTTTCTGATGGCATAATCACTAATGTCTATACCAATGTATCGTTCTACACCCTCCTTGAGCAAATTTACCGCCAAACCTCCTCCTGCACAGCCAACGTCCAGTACATGTTTGAAATGTGGAACAGCATGCCGAATAACCACCGGGATCAGCGCTCTTCTAGCTTCAACGTATGGAATTCCTCCAAAGTAAAATGACTTCGGGCCCGAAAGTTCTCTGTCAAAATAATCTGGGTTGCGATTCTTTGATGCGTTCCCTATACTACGGCTCAAAAAGCTTGCCAAACGCGGAGTTACATATAAGAACCTTCGTATACTATACCTAAGACGGTAGAGAAAGATGAAAAAGAAGTACTGTTTGCAATTCGTAAACAGGTGCTTAACTGCCATACAAAATCTTCTCTTTAAATTAAAATCTTTCATTTAAAGTTAATCTTAAGGGGGGGTAGCTTTTCCACATCCAAAAGGGCTTTCACGTAGTTCCTATCTTTACCGATAGCGAATATTTTCACGCCGAGTTTTGCTCCTGCGGTCAAAATGAACGTTATATGAATTCACGCAAACGCATTCGAGCGTATCCAAATCTTCCATAGGCCTTTCCGTTTAAGGGGCAGCTTAGGAGCAATCCTGTTGTACCAGATTCGATAATAAGACAAGTTTAAGAGGTACGCAAAAAGCCGAAACAGCTTAACACGCACAATTATTGTTGGCTTTTTAGAAATAACGTATAGACTTCTGGTTGGAAAAAGCTCACCACCCATTTCCAATTTATGTTTATATTTGCCCCGCATACTGTCTACCCATTTAGCCTTTTCTTGGATAGCTTTTTTTATCATTTCACTGTAAAGGATCCGTCCTAAGCCTACATTAGCTAGTTCATTACAGTCGGAACGCGCGTCAAGAAAGTCAAAGTAATTATCACCAAATATGAACCCATACTTGTATCCCAGGTACCAGTCCCCCAGCGTAATACGCACTAAACATAGATGATTTCGCCTGAGTTGGGCCTCGGCTAATTCACGGTGAAATTCACCGGCGGAATGCCAATCCTCAAAGTGGCCGGGCTTGCGAAGTTTTTGCCAATGCTCCTGGTGCATTTGCAGGAAATCCTCGAATATCTTCTCGAAATTGTCCATCGTGGCACAGTTAGCTAATATAGGGGTAGTCTTATCACCTATTGCCTTGTATGCAAGCCGATAATGCCTCCTGATTTTGCTCCGCTCTTTTCTATCAAGTTTCACCAAGTATTCACCCCAAGTGTCAGTTAATTTGAAGAATGTTTGCACACCCTTATTTTCACTCGCTACAATGTAAGAATAGCCAAATGATTTCTCTAAAGCGATCTTTAGATCATCATAATGTTTATACAGACCGGCGATAGGGCCTATATGCAAAATATCCCATTTACCCTCGGAAAGTAATCCGAAAAGCTTTTGGATGACCCTCTTGACATGCATACTGTGTATAGGCAAACTAAACTGAGCCAGCGTAAAGTCTGAGCCGACGATTTTCGCGGCTCGTATAAGTATGGGCCCCAACCAAAGCTTCTCAAAAAACATCGGAATTATCCCCACTATCTCACTATTGCTGCGAAAAACGAATATTCTTAAATCTCGATTCTTTCCGTAGTACTTCCACCATACTCGACACCAATCGTAAGTCATAAATATGTCGCTACTCACCAACTCAACGAAATCGTCCCACTCCTGCTGCATTGGCGCCAGTTTATTGAAACTATCAAATACTTCTGTCTCGATACACCTTTCGTCCACATCGGCTATGTCAGACTTCTGTTGTAAAAAAGCCGCTTTCACTCTTAATGATTTATCTTTCATTCGTTAAAATCTCATCTTTTTACAAAACGGTATAGTTTCTCCGCCGTACGCCAAATGGTCTTAACGGTCGAACTGGTACACATCTCGTAGGCACCTATGTAGGAAACTTTCTGTGCCCCCATTCGCTGCTTGAACTGGAAGACTTTTGGATTTTTCTTAGGATCGATTCCACCAAGGTCATATCTTTTCATTCCCGCTCGCTTTGCGGCAAGGAATGTCCTCCACCAAACAAGATATGATGCTGAGCACTCGAGACCCTTTTCGCTACATGCGGCAAGCGTCCCCACGGCGGTGTCACCTAAATGGCTCGAAGCATGACTTGTGATCGGCTCTCCATCATAATACGCCACGATAACATTCATCTTTTCTTTATCCGATAGCATCAGTTGCGGCCTTATAAACTCCTGTGGGTTAAGTCCCTTAAAAGCCTTTCGCTTCTTTGCCTCAAGATACATTTTTTCCAATACATCAAAGTATTTGCTATCTTCACTCTCTTTTATCTCAATTCCATTACGTTCAGCCTTGATAAGCCCTCTTCGCCAGCTCCGGTGCAATCTCCTACGCATTTGCTCTTCGGAATCATCTACTGGTACCATCATAGTAAGATGAGGCTTTACGTTGCTTACGTACTCAAATCCCACTGATTCCAGAATTGCCGCAAACTCCTGGCCAGACCGATTAGCTTCAGCATTAGGCAGAACTCTAAGAACGTTTACTCTACTTCCAAGATAAGACCGTTGCATAATATCCAAAGCCTGAACTGAGCATTTTACTGTCCCATCTTTTCGGCGAAAAAGCGGCCCCCATTGAACGTATCCAATTTTCAACCCAAGCGGTTTGACGTGCCTTATCCGCATCTGGCACATTGTAAGCACATGGCCGTTTTCTTCTTTAACTACAACTTGGTTAAGCTCCTGGCCATCCAATTCGGCTCGCACCTGCTGATATGGCCAAGTCTGATATATGCTGTAATCACCGAAATCATCGGCGTATCGCTCCCAGTCTTCCCTACTAATATTATCGACAATTACCTCGCATGCCATATGTTCAACTTCCTCGCTCCCTAAGACTGGAAGAGCATCCTTTTCAGTCTTCTAAAATATTTGACAATCTCATATGCTCCTATTAGCTTAAGCTTGAACTTCAGCATACTGTCTGTGGGAGAAACCTTGAACCGCCCGATTTGAAAACTGTTTGGGGAAGAATCAACCGAATATGGCTCTACGCAAAAACCGATTTGATAACCTGTCCGCTTGGCTGCTTTGCAAACTTTGTCGTTGTACGCGCCATAAGGATAACTTATTCCAACTATATCGTGACCAACGATTTGTTCCAGCGCTTGTTTGGACCGCTCAAGCTCATCCTGTAGTTTGATATCGTCAATCTCTGTCAAATAAGGATGTGAAACTGTATGAGATAGGATTTCGTAACCAGCTTTGTCAAGTTCGACAACTTGTTCTTTATTCATAATAACCTCATCCGCATCTGAGCAATCTTCTTGCAAATCCCAGTTTGGCCGCTTGCCTAAATTCCCCGTGGGTACAAAGAGTGCTGCTGGCAATCTATACTTTTGCAAGATCGGCAAAGCATTATTATGAAAACTTATAAAGCCGTCATCAAATGTTATACCCACAATGACTTTGGAGCCGTTCGGCAGGGCCGTTATGACCTCTGAAGCGTTAACCGCAAAGCACTTCCTGGCTAAATACGCCATTTGTTTTTCAAATCCTTCCATACTCTGTCGTCTTAGGTTATGATAATAGATGACCACGCGCCGGGGGGGCTTGTGGATTAGGGGTAAAAACACTCCGTACAGCAACGCAGAAACGAATTCTATTATATCTTTCAACATTCCAAATCTAAAACTCATAAGTTTTCTCTGCTTTTACCGGTAAGCAAAACCTAAAGAAGATTTGAAAACTGGGGCTTTCTGTGGCATTTTTTCAGCAAGAAAGCCAACCATTGATAACATCATATACCATAACATTTGAATTTGTCCGAAGTACGATACTCCTATAAATGCAACACAGTGACCTACTATGGCACAGCAAATACACCACGCTAACCATCGATGTTCAGGAACAGATGAATCTTTAAAGTGCTTTGCTAATGTCCTGAATGCTATTATTAACATAGTTATAAAAATGCTTAAAGTTACCAAACCACCCTGTACACCTTCATATATATATTGATTGGTTATATCAAACTGAGTAGATTCGCTAAATCCCTTGTAGTCCCAATGCGATGTATCACGGGTACCAAACAATACCCATTCATCAACGTGCTTAATCGCTTGATCTATTAGGTAGTATCGGTGCCAACCAGTTGACCCTCCTACTATTTCTATTCTGGATATCAAATGCCATACGGAAGCCTGCATAACCATATGCAAGGCTATCAGCAACAGAAAAAACGCCAATACTGCATGATGGCTAAAATGTCGAAACTTAAACGCACAAATAACTACCAAAACAATCGTAAGAACTCCGAGAGGAGTAGCTGATGCAGATGCCACAACAATGAAAGCACTTGCCGCTACAGCAGCCCAATAAAGTAACTTCTTCTTTTCTGTCATCGCCAAACTGATGAATAGGGGAACTAACACAGCCCAAAATAGTCCGAGCATAATAGAATGGGGAAAAGACGCTTGACATCGCAAGCGGCCTACACGCATTTCCGTGATTACTTTGCCTAACATCACGAAGGGGTTCTGCCCCGTCGTCCATTCAAACGCCACCAATGGTGTCAACAGCAACACGCTAACAGCCAGTACTTTAATGACAAATTTGATATCATCCCAGGAACAAATACTCTGCCTGAACAGCCAGTATAAGCCAATTATATCAAATAAGACTCCAGATTTGTAAATAAGTGCTCTGGTATCCGCCCACTGGATTATGTAGATTATTGCACCACAAGTTGCCCACGCCAGAAGTACCTTGTCAAAAGTATTCCATCTGATAATACGATGCTCACCGCGAAGCAAGATTCGCAAAACACCGATTACTATTAGTATCCGCAAAGTGGTAAAATCCAAACCCATTATTATTATCCGCTGATCCCGTGGAACAAAACATGCCGCTATGATATAAGGAACCAGAAAATATTTCTGCGGAACCGCAATCGTCATAATTGCCAAAAATATAACGATAAATAAAGTGGGCTCGTTAATCATCTCGGCGCTAATACTCCACGAATCGCCAGGTTGTTATTATGGCAATACCTGGCAATCATTAACATAGTCTGGCGCTAAAGCTCCATCTCAGTTAACTGCGTCGTTTCCGGCGAATAAATCCTGTTCGCCGTCCATATTGCATAGACAGAGCATTGCCACCACAATTGGTTAATTACTACCACGCGGCAATCCCTGTTTCCATACCACGTAGACCCTATCCCTGTAAATATAGTTCTTTTTTGCACAGACGGGTCTCTTTTGCGATTCCCTTTAGTGAAGCATCGGTCATACCATTGCGGTACCCCTATAGGCATATAGCCTGGTAGTCGTTCTTGAGTTATTGGCATATATAGAAAGCAAGCATTTCTCCAATTTGTCCACAGCTTTGGGCCAGGAATACTCTTGAACCGTTTTCATCGCATTTGCACATATCTTTTTTCGCAGTTGTTCGTTCTTATAAAGGAGAATTATTTTATGTGCCATTGCTTGGGTGTTGCCCACATCCACCAAAAAACCATTTTCGCCATCTTTTATGATGTCTTCAGGTCCACCACAGGCGGTGCTAACTACTGCACACCCGCACGCCATCGCCTCCAATATCGGATTGCCAAAACCCTCTGCAATACTACACAAGAACCAAACTCTACAACTTGAATATATCCTCCGGGCTTCTTGCAACGATGGGAATCGCTTGAAGGACACACCTTTTATTCCCCTTGGCTTCCTTGCGCCGCTGAACAAATAGCGGGGCGAATTAGGTAATCTCTGGCCGATCATCTTCATAACTTGAACGATGCTGGTTGGATCCTTTGACTTGCTCCATCCAAAAATGGAACCAATGCCTGTTCTTTCGGATTCTGGCATAGAAGGAAAGTACTCCTTTGTATCCACACCGTTTGGCACAATGCCGATTACTGGCTGCTTGGCCTCTGTCCTGATTAATTCTGCTAAATGTGATGAAGTTATAAGTTTAGAAAAAGGCAGTTCCCAAGCTTTCAATATCTGTTCCCGATTCTCTATTTCGGCTCCGCGACAATACAAAACCTTGATACCGGTGTTCCCGGGCAAACTCCTCATATCCAGAGTAGTCTGTGAGCACATTGAAATAATTAACTCGTCTGGCGAAAACTCATTTATATGAAGCTTATTGTAAACAAAGCGATTTCCTTTAAATGTTGTTAGCCAATCGTTGCCAGAGCCGCATCTAAGCTTAATATAAATCCTGCGAAGTTTATCTCGTAAGTCGCAAAGGTCATAACGACAAAATATCCTAACGTCATGCCCGCGTAACAAAAGCTCATTGCCGACTCGAACAGTGGAACGAACTGCCCCGCTTCTGCCCTTGCCAGGTAGCAAGAAAGAAACTTTTAGTTTCTTCTTTTCCATTCTTTAAGCTTCTCCTGCCCGACTCCCCCGACATCAATTTCTTTATTGACTAATGTCCGATGAACCAAAGTTTACAGGTTCATCTTTCATACTGTTCGCTACGAAGCTTTATGAGCCACAAACATCCGATGCCAAGGAATCTCCCTCATACGATATGTCTTTTCGATTGTGAATCCTGCCGTCTCGACACTTTTGCGAATGCGGTCCAAGGAATAATCTTTTTTCCCGATCTCCCAGTAATGTTCCCCGTCAAACTCATGTTTCTGCGGGAATAAAAATGGACACTCCACACTCAATCTGCGAACTCTGCTCATCAGAGGAACTTTTGCCTCCACACAGTAAAATCGACCCATGTCGGGCAGGGTCATGACTAACCATCTCTCCGACACTCGATGAATCTCGTCCAAGGCTCGCTCAAACTTATGGTAGGGTATATGCTCCAGCACCTCACAGCAGAGAACTAGTTCGAAGCTGCTGTCATCCAGCGGCATATCGGTTACCGATGCTACTATGTCTGGATGTAGATTCCTGTTATGGTCTAGGGTGGTAACTGAAAAACCTAATTCCTTGAGAATCCGGGAAACAATCATGCTTCCAATGCCTATTTCCAGAATTCTCTTTGGCTGGCAGTTCACCGTTTCCCTAATCTGATAGCCATATGCCACCGCTCCTCATGGGATGGCAATACGTGGGAGAAAAATATTGCTCTACTGAAACTTGAACGTTATGTTCTGACATGTGTAATTGTAATTGCTTCTTCTCTCTTAAAATCTTACCATACAGTTTGTTGCTGCTTTTCCGAAGATATGCCACCACGTATGTAATGCAATAAACTGACAAATTGCTTCAGGGGAGATAACTCTCGGTATAAGACAGTAATTAAAGTTACATACGTCACCAATAAAAGCAATAAACCCACTCCAATTCGTGCCAGATAATGGCTTATTCCGATGACATCCATTATATACCTGCATATCATCCCAGCACATATCGACGAAAGTAAAAATCTCCAAATGGCAGAAAAAATTAAGCCCAGCTTCAGGCCGATAGGCTTGCCGGCATACCATAGGCACGGGCCCACAATCAGATACATCACTGCCGTGTAGCAGCTCGCTACTGCCAGCGCACCAAACGGGACACCTACGAAAAACGAGGCAATTATTGCTGCAGAGCCTACTAGCCCCCATCGAAATGCCCGGTCAGTGCGACCAATAGAAACATGAAGCCACCCCTGAGTATTGTATATTGGTTGGATAAGCGCTGATATCCCCAGAACCGCAAAAATTCTGCTTGCCCCAATCCATTGCTCGCCTAAAACCAGCCTGATTATTTCCTCCGACATCACCACCATAAATATCACACCGGGCATCGTGATAAAAGCGATAAACGAGATAGCCTTGAGATAATATCTGCGAAATCGCTCCGGGTCGCTTTGCAATCGGCTCAATGTCGGAATGGCCACTGTCGCCATCGGAGCGCTTACTTGTATGATCGGCAGCATCATCAACTGGTAGGCCCTGCTGTACAGGCCCAACTGTCCCGGTCCCCAGTACCTTCCAATTAGAACTTTGTCGAGGCCTCGCGCAAAGTAGTTGACAACATTGAAGCCGGTAAGATTCCCACCAAAAGCAAGCATAGAGCCTACGCCTTGGAACCTTATGGGCAAGCTGGGACGCCAGGGACACAGAACCCAAACTATCAGCATAATAAACAAGCCTTTCGTCAGCTCCATGTAAACTAATGCCCAAACCCCAGCTCCCATCCAGGCCGTGCCGATGCCCGCCGCAACACTTAAACCCAACGCCGTGATATTCAAACCAGCCAGAGTACCAAATCGCATCTGGCGCTTAAGCAGTGCCATTAGCTGCATTGCCAGCCCACTGAAAACAAATCCTACGGACAGAGCCACGACCAGCCATAGCAATTCTGGTTCGCCATAGAACCACATAAGTACGGGGGCCAGAGCGATGACTATTATCATGACAAACAAGCTTAGACCCAAGTTGATCCAAAAAAGAGCGTTGATTTGCTCATGAGTAATTCTCTCCCGATGAATAGTGGCCATGGAAAGTCCCAGGTCTTGAAATATCCACATAAAGCCGGTAACGACCATGATCATGGCAAACAAGCCGTAATCCTGTGGCGTCAGCAGTCTGGCCAGCACAGCGGTGGATCCCAATTGGATCACCTTTATAACAAACTGTCCCGCTATGGTAACTAAGCCACCCCTTACAGCACGCCCCTTCAGGTCTGACCTGATATTGGATGTATCGAAAAGGTCGTCACTATCTGTTTTTTCTTGGGATTTTCCCAAATAGGCTCCTAACAAACTTCGTCCCTGCCAATTACATGAAAACAAAATCTGTAATCTCTTTCCTCGAGGTGGTAATAGAAAAGTGGAATTTCAGATGGCCAGTTTAGTCCACCGTATCGTGTTTCTTGCGGTTTGTACTAACAGAGTTAATACAAAACTTCCCATTAAAAATGCAGGGATCGCACTTATTGCAGTAATATGATACCCTTTATGAATCACTTGAATTTCTTTTAGCACGGATAAGAAAAATAATAAACTCGCAATTATATCAATCCAAAAACGCCATCTTGTAGTCAGTATCAAGCTGAGCAAATATCGAATACAAAGTCCAATCATAAACAACCCAATTGCTAATCCTGCTGCTGCTGCTCTCCAATGTAATAAAGACTTCGAGTATTCATCCAATGAAAGATAAAATTCATGATTTTGCTCGCCTGGCCATAAATGTTTCGGCAACAGTTTTTTCCAGAAATAGCGATGCCCGTACAATTTATTCGCCCTGTGATATCGCTCAATAGTCAAGTCGCTGCATTTCTGAGCTAGACGTTGCAAGGTTACCACCTTAATATTTGGCATCACCGACAACTTATCTAAGAGCCTATCGAATCTGACAATCCCAAAAAAATAATCTTCGCGCCCAGCCAGTTTAATAATATCTTCCGGGTGATATAAAACTACCATTACGCCTTTCTCCGGTAAACTTCCCTCATTCACAACTGTTTCCAATTTCTGGAGTCTTGTCGTGCAGGGTATTACCGTCAATCCTTTCGCTGATTTGTAATAGAAAAAGCGGTCAGCGGATAATATCGTAAAGCCGGTCTGCTTCAAAATTGTGGCGGTATTATCATCCCAGCTATTGTAAGGAGGCACAAATGTTGTAATATTTACTAAATCGCAGGAGCTGCATAAAATCTCTTTGCCTGATGTTATGTCTCTAAGTTGAGATTTATAACCGCGTTCTCGAAATTCTCCTCTTATATGCCCTTGGGGGGCATGATTAGTATGGGAAAAGCCATGCTGAGCAACGTCAATTCTACCAGCCGTAATCCCCTGTTTGATAAGCTCTATCTTTTCAGGATCTTCAGTAAACGAAGTTCCATTTGCTTTAGGAATTATTGCAATTACGTAGGACATATCGTATTTTTCGAATAGTGAGTCAATTTTCTGCTCAGCCTGCCATATCTGCCGCCGCAATGCGTCTGTCTGCCGCACACCCGGTTGATCCGCAGAAAAATCATCGTAGCGGAACACGATATATGTGGAGCCGACTGCGGATGGTGATATTAGCAAGATGGCAAAGACCAAAAGTGCCGGTAATAGTCTTTTTGAGTTGGTCATAAGCTTGGGCCAGACACACTCCGTCCCCGTCGGTTGCATTGAAGGAATCAACGTAACTTCCTTTAATAGCACTACTTATGGCACTATTCCGGTGCCAGTTTACTTCAGAATATTGCTTGCTGCGTTGATATATTCCGTTGCTCTAACTTTGTCATTCTTGTCGGGGAAAAAGTCCAGTATCAAATCCGCCATATCCTCAGCTGCTGTTCGAATCGAGTTTTCCAGTACCGAGCTTATCTGTACCTGTGCGACATAACGGGCAGGGTCACCCGCAATGTTCGGGGTTCGCCATCCGGTGCCGGCAAAAAGTCCTTCATCATCTGTGAACCGGCCGTTCACGATGTAAAAATTCAAGACTACAATCTCATCATTTTGAGGGGCAGGCTTGTGAAAACGGTGAACCAAACAGGGAATCGTTCTGTCCGCTGACGAGATAAACTGTGACCGCTCCGTACTGTCGTGGATCCAGCCGCCGGCAACATAGCAGACCTGAGGCCGATGCCCCAGCATCGTTCGAGGCCGAGCAGAATAAGCCACATACACGTTTGCCCACTGGTTGGTTGCATTATCTATATAGAGCCGATTTAGGAAGTCGTCAGTGTCTGCGACACGTTCAACAGTTTCGGTAACGGGCATGTCCTTACCGGTCCAACCGTTAATTGTTAAGGGAAATGCCTTCAAGGGCACAGGCAGGGCGATAGGGCTCTCGACGATAGCTCTCATACGAGATGCTGTAACACGATAGACCACTCCTGCCATCAATAGGACAGTGACTGCCAAAACCCAATTTGGTCTGCATAAAGCCTTGTTTGAGACTGCTTTTCTGAACAAGTACATCTATAGTTACCATGCAAACAATACAGACTTAAAAATATAGTCCTATAAAAGGGGCTAATATAGGACACTCTAAGATGGTTAGCCCGAAGGTGGTATATTCAAGTCCAAAAAAAAACTGTTCATCTCTCCTGAGCCGGAACCCCTGCTAATAGCACCATCCTTGAATAGATAGAGGAATCCGCCTCACCAAAATCTCAGTTGCTCCGAACCTCCCTGTCAAGAAGCGAAACTTTACCGTGAAAAACGCATTATACCTGCCCAGGTTGCTCCTCGCAAGAACTTTTTTTATTTTTTTTGAACCAAATCTGGCCAGGAGAAGTAAACAGGCAGAGCACCGAAAAAATACCGTAAACAATGATGGCATATGCCGCAAAACCGGCCTTTCGTCCGATAAAAAGCCTACGCTGCTTTTAATCTTGCAGTTTAACGCGGGTGATGGTAAAATTTGGTTTAATAATGATGAAAACGGATTTTCGCTCTTTCTTATAAAAAAAAGGATTTGCAAGCCTCTGAAACATACAACTCTAATGGCTCCTCTTTTTTTCGGCAGCAAGGCGCTGCAGCAAGCTTTTTGCACGTGCTTGCTATAAGCGTGCGCGGGTTTGTCTATGCCTGATTTATTTTGTACTATTTAATTTGGATTTGCAGAAGATTGGGGGGGCGAATCTGTGTTTATCAAAAAAATAACAAATGTCCGATATATATCACAAGGAAGTGATAATGTGTGCCGGCTAAAATTGTTTATATTATTCTTACTATTTGCCGTTAGTGCAGTTCTGCCGAACGCGAGCCTAGCAGCAACTTATTATGTGGATGCCGATAGTGGTAACGATAACAATCTTGGAAGCAGTGCACAGCCATGGAAAACTATTCAAAGAGCGCTGCCCAACTATAATGGTAATCCTCAGGTAACAGCCGGTGATACAGTAAAGATTGCTGCACGTTCCGGCGGCGGCGATTATGGGCACATTACTTACACGGAGAATGGAGATACAGGCCGCAGTAATTGGATTATGTATGAGGCTCAAGACCCGGCGAATAAGCCCGTCATCAAGACACTTTCCATCCTTGCCACAACTAATGCTTATATGAAGTGGAAGAATATTCGCTTTGAAAACACCGACAGTGCCTACACCATAAATTTGCAGGGGTCGTATGGTGCCGGGTTGTTACCTGTTAATGCTACTACTCATGTACAAATACTAAATTGTTACATAGACCATACAGACCAAGGCGGTGATGCTGCCTTCATAATAAGATGGGCCAGTGATATAGTGGTGGACAACTGCGAGGGGCAAGGAGGCGACCCACAATTTCAAATTGATTTGCACGCGGACGGCATAACCGTATCTAATTCTAATTGCCACCATTCTTTTGGAGATATTTTCGATATTGCCACGTCAAATGACATCACTCTTGAGAATAACGAAATTCATCACGTTGACCCCAATCAAATTAAACCAGGTGGTCACTGGGATGCAATATCTATCGCAGACAGCACTGATGTCATAGTCAGGGCCAATGTGCTGCATGATATTGGTTATTCTCAAACTTTATACACCATCAATGATTACGGTACTGATTGCCAAAATATTACCTTCGAGAATAATCTTGTGTATACTGAAGCTGCCGCTGCATTGGTGAAGTTTTATGATACTAACGGCCTTGTTTTCCGAAACAACACTATTATAGCTCTTAATGGGACAGGTACCGGCGCATTTGACTCTACTTGTTCTAACGTCACTATGTACAATAATATTATCATAGGGCCGACATTCACTGTCTCTGCTAACAATGTCGATAGAGACTATAATATCATAGAGAATTTTAGCGGGACTATGGGGGCACACGGGTATGAACTAAGCGCCAATGGTAAGGACATTAGCGATGTGGAATTTGTTGATTATATAAATGACAACTATCAACTCACCGAAAACTCCATAGCCCGGGATTTTGGCGACCCAACCCATGCCACTACAACCGATATTATTGGGAATCTACGAGACGCAAAACCTGATACCGGCTGCTATGAATACATACCGCCGGGCCCACCCGATACTACGCCTCCATCTGTCCCGCAGAACCTCAGCGCTACCGCTGTAGGTGAATCCCAGATAGATTTGTCCTGGGACGCATCTAACGACCCTGAATCGGGCATAAATCATTACAATATCTACAGAGATGGAAATAATATTGGCCAGGCGACTACCACTTCTTATTCGGACACTGGCCTTGAAAGTGTGACTACCTATTCCTATAAGGTTTCAGCCGTGAATGGACAAGGATTAGAATCAGGACGAAGCAATACTGCCCAAGCTACGACCTTCTCGGATACTACTGCCCCATCTATTGTATCAGTCAACGCCTATGTGACCTTAGTTGAAATTACTTTCAGTGAGTCATTAGATACGATATCAGCAGAACAGATAAATAATTACAGTATTAATAACGGTATATACATAACAGCAGCTTCTCTTGATACTGATACGGTTACCTTAACAACCTCTGCCCATACAGAAGGCAGCTATACATTAACAGTTACAAATGTGCTGGATACCTCAGGTAACGCCATTACACAAACAACCGAAGACTATATCTACGAAGAAGGCCTAGCGGGACACTGGAAATTTGATGATGGAAGTGGCGGCACCGCTGTAGATTCTTCAGGCAAGGGCAATACGGCAACATTAATTAACGGGGCGGAATGGACTGACAAAGGTGAAGTAACTTTTGATGGGGTTGACGACGCCGTTGAGATACCCACAGCAAATTGGAGTGCAAACGCCGGGACTATTGCCTTGTGGGCTCGTGCAGAGGATTTTTCCGGTACTCGATACCTTTTCGGCCACACTATAGGCTCTTGGAGCAACAGAATACAGCTATATGTCAACGAGGGAAACCTTGGCCTAGGACTTGGTGATTCACATACCAAGCATGCAAATATTCAAACCCTAAATGTTAATACTTGGTATCACATCACGCTAACATGGGACGGAACAAACTATGTTGTATACATCAATGGAGTTGCACGAGCAAATGGTCCATACACCGGTTTAACGGCTTTGAGCACGTTGGCCGATATTGGAAATAATGGAAATACTTCCTACCGGGACGAAGCTTTTAATGGCATTATCGATGAGGTCCGTGTTTATGACCGAGCGTTAACTGTAGATGAACTTTCAGATATAGCTCTTGTTTTTCTGCCCATTGGCAACAAAAGCATCAACGAGGGTTCAACTTTGACATTTGAAGTAAGAACCAGAGACCCTAATGTCACGGTTGATATAAACGACCATAATTTGCCAAGTGAGCCGAATTTTTTTTTCAATGGGGGGAGTTGGAACTTTAATTGGGCGGCCGAAGACGGTGATGACGGCACCTACGAAGCCAATTTCGTAGCACCGCATGGTCAGTTCGTAGATCATGAAACGATAACCATAACGGTTAATGATGTTAACGATGTCAATCCTAATAGTCCTCCTGTGGCTGACGCCGGACCTGACCAAACCGTAACCGACACTGACGGAGATCGCAGCGAACAGGTTACTTTGGACGGCTCAGCCTCTACAGATCCAGATGGGACAATAGTAAGTTGGGTTTGGTCCGATGACCTTGGGGATACAATTCCTAACGGTGAGAATGTTACAGCTACGCTAAGGATTGGCACACATACCATTACACTTACAGTCACCGACGATGGGGGCTTATCATCGAATCCCCCCGACACGGTGACCATCACAGTAAAAAAAGAAAACAGCCCCCCCACGCTAGAGGCAATAAGCCACAAGGTGGTAAACGAAAATAGTCTACTTAGCTTTTCGATAAGCGCTACTGATCCTGATGGTGATGTAATCACATACTCATGTCCAAATCTGCCTGCTGGTGCAGCATTCAGTATTGACACTTTTACCTGGACACCAACCTCTGGTCAGGCTGGCAGCTACGATGTGACCTTCATAGCATCCGATGGGCAGCTTGAGGATTCAGAAACCATAACAATTACAGTAAACGAACCTAACCTTTCGCTTTCAGACAATTTCGATGATAGAGACTATGCCGGCTGGTCGGTTGTAGATGAAGGCAGTTACGACGGACCTTCTTCCTGGTCGGCCTCTACAGGCGCCATGCTCCAAACCTCCAATATCTTTGAAAAACCCACGCTTGTTTCTGATATTACCAAGCTCGGCACATATGCGTTATATGCGGCAGGCAGAAACTGGACCGATTATACAGTTAGCTTAACCATTCGCTCTGAAGATGATGATGCTATTGGATTGATGTTCCGCTATCAGGACAATGACAACTATTATCGCTTTTCCTGGGACAAGCAGCGCAGCTATCGCCGCCTTGTCAAAAAACAAAACGGTGTATTTACTCTGCTTGCCGAAGACTCAGTTCCTTACGTCACCGGACAGAGCTATCAGCTCGAGATTGTTGCTCAGGGCACGACACTGCAGGTGTCTATTGATAGCACACTTATTTTCTCGGTCACCGATAACAGCCTGGCATCAGGCAGTATAGCCCTGTACAGCTGGGGTAACCAAGGAGCCTACTTCGATAATGTCGTCGCTGAAGGAGACTCGGCTCCGACTCCGACACCAACACCGACTCAAACAACAGGCCTTATGGATAACTTCAATGATGGTGATTTTACCGGCTGGTCGGTTGTAGATGAAGGCAGTTACGACGGACCTTCTTCCTGGTCGGCCTCTACAGGCGCCATGCTCCAAACCTCCAATATCTTTGAAAAACCCACGCTTGTTTCTGATATTACCAAGCTCGGCACATATGCGTTATATGCGGCAGGCAGAAACTGGACCGATTATACAGTTAGCTTAACCATTCGCTCTGAAGATGATGATGCTATTGGATTGATGTTCCGCTATCAGGACAATGACAACTATTATCGCTTTTCCTGGGACAAGCAGCGCAGCTATCGCCGCCTTGTCAAAAAACAAAACGGTGTATTTACTCTGCTTGCCGAAGACTCAGTTCCTTACGTCACCGGACAGAGCTATCAGCTCGAGATTGTTGCTCAGGGCACGACACTGCAGGTGTCTATTGATAGCACACTTATTTTCTCGGTCACCGATAACAGCCTGGTATCAGGCAGTATAGCCCTGTACAGCTGGGGTAATCAAGGAGCCTACTTCGATAATGTCGTCGTAGAGGGAGACTCGGCTCCGACTCCGACACCAACACCGACTCAAACAACGGGCCTTATGGATAACTTCAATGATGGAGACTATGCCGGCTGGTCGGTTGTAGATGAAGGCAGTTACGACGGACCTTCTTCCTGGTCGGCCTCTACAGGCGCCATGCTCCAAACCTCCAATATCTTTGAAAAACCCACGCTTGTTTCTGATATTACCAAGCTCGGCACATATGCGTTATATGCGGCAGGCAGAAACTGGACCGATTATACAGTTAGCTTAACCATTCGCTCTGAAGATGATGATGCTATTGGATTGATGTTCCGCTATCAGGACAATGACAACTATTATCGCTTTTCCTGGGACAAGCAGCGCAGCTATCGCCGCCTTGTCAAAAAACAAAACGGTGTATTTACTCTGCTTGCCGAAGACTCAGTTCCTTACGTCACCGGACAGAGCTATCAGCTCGAGATTGTTGCTCAGGGCACGACACTGCAGGTGTCTATTGATAGCACACTTATTTTCTCGGTCACCGATAACAGCCTGGCATCAGGCAGTATAGCCCTGTACAGCTGGGGTAACCAAGGAGCCTACTTCGATAATGTCGTCGCTGAAGGAGACTCGGCTCCGACTCCGACACCAACACCGACTCAAACAACAGGCCTTATGGATAACTTCAATGATGGTGATTTTACCGGCTGGTCGGTTGTAGATGAAGGCAGTTACGACGGACCTTCTTCCTGGTCGGCCTCTACAGGCGCCATGCTCCAAACCTCCAATATCTTTGAAAAACCCACGCTTGTTTCTGATATTACCAAGCTCGGCACATATGCGTTATATGCGGCAGGCAGAAACTGGACCGATTATACAGTTAGCTTAACCATTCGCTCTGAAGATGATGATGCTATTGGATTGATGTTCCGCTATCAGGACAATGACAACTATTATCGCTTTTCCTGGGACAAGCAGCGCAGCTATCGCCGCCTTGTCAAAAAACAAAACGGTGTATTTACTCTGCTTGCCGAAGACTCAGTTCCTTACGTCACCGGACAGAGCTATCAGCTCGAGATTGTTGCTCAGGGCACGACACTGCAGGTGTCTATTGATAGCACACTTATTTTCTCGGTCACCGATAACAGCCTGGTATCAGGCAGTATAGCCCTGTACAGCTGGGGTAATCAAGGAGCCTACTTCGATAATGTCGTCGTAGAGGGTCTCTGAATAAAACTACGAAGCATCATTTGATAGTACCAGCCGAGTTTGCAGGCAATCCCTTTTACCGCCAATTGTATGAGAAGAGCGGCGACGTAATGCGGTGCCCGCCTTCGCCAGAATGTTCTTACGCCGGCCTTTAGCATCTCGAGACCATAGCCTTTCAGACCAGCCTGTTGGAGGAGCCATCTGTTGTCTGCAAAGAACCTTCCAATGTTGAAGTAGCGTTTGAATATTTCGGCTAAAGAGTAAGGGTGGCTATGGTAGACTTTTGCTGCTGCGGAATAATAAACCGAATAGCCCTGTAGAATAGCTTTGGCAGCGAAAAGCATATCTTCATTTACAATAACGTCATTTTTGAATCCACCCAATTCGTTAAAGGTTGAACGTCTGACCGCAGAGCAGGAATTGGAGCAGAAAAAGGTTTTTAGGCCAAGGGTGGCTATGTGGTTTTTAGTTTTTAGAATGGACTGAGGCGGGTAGTTGAACTCACGTGCGAAGCATTCCAGCGGGTGTGCGTCTGGCCTGGGCAAGTGGCGGCCATAGCATATAGCAATATTTGGGTCCGCTTGCATAGGCTTTACTAGCTCGGCAATCATATGCTCATCGGCAGGTACTGCATCCTGAGTGAGGAATACAACAAATTCGGTGTTGGCATTAGTCACGGCGAGATTTCTTGCCACACCATGGTTGAAATCGGCGCGCTTGATGGCTATTACCTCGCAGCTGTGGCTTCTGGCTAATTCGGCAGTTTCATCTGTAGACTCAGAGTCGATGACAAGAGTCTGAACAGGTCTTAAGGTCTGATTTTGCAGGCTCTCCAAAAGTCCGTTGAACTGCCGGCCTGCGTTGTGCGCAGGGACTATGACGCTCACAGAGTTCTCATGACCGGCTGGTTCAGTCACTGGGTACCTCACTAATGTTGGCCAACCATGGTCTTTGGCCTAAGACTCGGAAAATCACAAAGCTGTAGGCTAGCTGTATGGTCTAGGTTAGACAAAACCTCTTACCAGTGTTTTAGAAATACAAAGACGCAACTCCAGTAAATTCGATAACGGTCACTATCTAAACGGTCTTTATCAACCACTTCAAGTAGAAAAGCCTATAGTATTTAAGTTTGAATCGGCACGGGACATTCTAATACTCCCGCCCCTTAAGCCTAAGCGAGGTTTACTCCACATAACACAAAGAGCTAAACCGACGACTATACTTGCTGCGCATACGACAATTATCTTTTCATCTTACATACCCTAACCCTCTTAATTGCCTGTTTAATTCCTCTTTGTTCTCCAAGCTTTCCTTTGAAGGCGTTCCTACGTTTACTTTATTTTCACGCAACCAGGATGCCAACTTTTGTTTTAATTCAAGTTTCTTACCTTCGTATGCCGAATCCGCCAGCAGATTGTTTTTCTCCGCGGCATCCTCTCGCAGACAGTAGAATTCTTCGTTTCCGGTCTCAGGGTTGCAGATGTATTTGTAATCTCCGGAGATGATTGCAAAATCATTTAGCTTCGCCTTCTTTTTACGCCCGCTCGGGTGTGTCCTGCTTATAATATCTGCATCATTCAATTCTGTCTCTTTGTTCGAAACCAGCCTACAGACAATATTAAAGACCTCCTGAGTTCCAATATTTCCCCTTATTCTCACCGGCACTTGCCCGGGTATCTTGACCATCAAAGGAACTCGTATCACCTCATTATAAACGCTCGTCCCGTGATCGACTCTTTCTCTTTCCTTGAACTCCTCCCCGTGGTCCGCCGTTATTATTATGACCGAATCTTCCCACAACTTTAACTCCTTAATCTTATCAAGCAGCCTCCCGATCTGCCCGTCGGTATAAAATATCTCCGAATCATACAGGCACATCAAACATTCAATCTCTTCCTCCGTTAGACTTTCTTCAATCTCCCATACTTCCAGGATGTCCATAGGATTGTAAATTCTGCCGCAGTCCTTTTCTGTAAATCCAAATAACCCTTCATACTCCGGCAGCGGATTGTAGTTATGATGAGGGTCAAAGTAATGAACCCATAGAAAAAAACTGTTCTTATGATTCTTCGAAAGCCACTTTATCGCATTTCTTGTAAGTACATGCGAAGTTACGCCTTTACGACCTTTGCCAAAATTTCGGAAAGTATTAAAGCCCCTTCGTATTACATACCATTCGTTAGCTCCCCTAGTTTTGCTTCCAAGCACCTTATGGTCGGTGAATCCCGCAGTATAATAACCCAATTTAGCCAATATTTCAGCCAGGTACGTCGTGTTACAATAATAGGAAGTAATATCATCCCCGCGTTCATTTGAAATCAAGCACCCCGTCATCATCGAGTTTAACGCCGGAGCCGTAATTGGCCATGGACTGTACGCATTTTCAAAAAACAGACTCTCCTTTGCAAACTCGTCGATGTTGGGACTGGTGTTACGCTCGTATCCGTAGCAGCCCAAATGGTCCGCCCTCAACGTATCGATGCTTATCAAAATAACATTGGGCCGTCCGTGCGCATAAAGCTTAATCCCAAGTCTAACCCCTAAATTCAAGCCCAACAGACATAAAAGCAATATCAAAGCCGTTTTCCTGATACGACCTCTTCGTTTAAAACTGTACAGCTCTCCCCATCTTATTCTCGTCAGGAAAAACCACAACCCCACGGTAAACAGCAAAATTACCACATCAGCAAACAAACTCACAGGCTTGAACTTGTGGGGCAGCCAGTAGTGGTTGACTGTCCAGCCGACCCAAACAAAAAAGGCACAACAAACCACAAACGCCGCCAGCTTTTTCCTGTCCTTTACCTGGACTTCTATCACCTTGGAGAAAAACAATTTCCATATGAACTTCGCCACAGGCACAAAGACAAACACCCCGACCGAAACACCCACAACCAAAACCATCCATTTGTTCAGATGTTCCTGAAGGCTCAGGCCCCCCAGTCTGAGTATGTCATACTTGATATAATTCCCGGTAACTATCTCATACACGGAGAACGAAAGCCCGACAAGCAAGCCGGCGACTACACTTACGCTCAGTACATCAATTATCTTTTTCACCTTACATACCCTAAACTTCTCAATCGCCTGTCTGATTCCTCTTCGCCCCTCAAGACTTCTTCTGAACGACCCTCTGAAGACTTTCTTTCAATATCTCGGACCGGTTCAAGCTCTTATGAAAAACTTGTTTACCGCTCATATGCATTATCATTCTTGGATGTTCTTCAGGTATTGGCACAATTTGAAACATGATACAATTCTGGAATCTGGTCTTCAACAGGAAACCGCCTAAAGCCGGAAAATTGCTCGTTATCAAGCGCAAGATTCGGGTTGTAAAAAGGGTCGTTGCCAAGCATTTCCGAGTGGTCGTCTATCAGCCTTTTTTGGTAACGCAACTCGTCCGCCGTTATGGGGCGCGTCTTTGCTTCATAGTGAATGGCCCGAACCATCGGATTGTAAAGGCAGCGGAACCCTTCTTTGCGCAGACGGATACAGAGGTCTACATCATTGTATGAAGTTGGATATCTTTCAGAGTTAAACCCTCCTACAAGTTCAAAGGCCGCTCGTCTGATGAGCGCTAATGCTGCTGTTATTCCCGACATCTCCTGAAGAGCATAGAGACGTCCGAAATATCCGGTTGAATTCGAATCCATACGTTTGTGTGCATGCCCTGCAAGCCCTAATATTCCCAAAATCATGCCGCCGTGCTGAACTTTTCCGTCAGGATACAAAAGTAGCCCCCCGACAGTCCCAATAGAATCGTCAATCTGTGCGGTAGCTACTAATTGCTCTAACCATTTGTCCGAGACGATTTCAACATCATTGTTCATAAAAAGAACAAATTCTGAGTCGACTGAACTTACAGCCATGTTGTTAATCTCGGAGTGGTTGAATTGACTGTCATGTTGTATTACTTTCAGATGATTCTCCGAGCTTTCGGAAGCTAAATATTCTGTCACCTTCAAGTCATCGGATTGATTATCTACAATTATAATCTCATAACTTGGATAGTTTGTATGCGCTCGAATCGAAGAGATGCACTTTTGCAGAAGAGCAAGGGCGTTTCTTGTAGGAATTATGATGCTCACCTTTGGAGAGCGAGAAGGTTGTAATGCTATCTGATAGAGCGTTGGGCAAAGCTCGTGAAGTGATACATCTGCTTTTAGATTTCTTCGCTTTAGCGCCTCTGCCACTGCCTTTTGTGCGCCGGTCGAAGCCTTTCCATTCATGCCTACTGAACCTGCAACCACGCGGCAGTGATACAAGACCCGCGGAATATGCACGATTTGCTCTCTTGAAATGACCTCTGAAAGCCGCAGCGCCAAATCGTGGTCGTGACCACCATCCAATTCCCGCAATCCACAAACCTTGGAGAGTGCATCAGCAGTGTAAAGACTAAAATGGCGCGTGTACATATTAGACAAAAGCAGCTCGGGCGAAAAATCCGGCTTGAAATAAGGACAGTGGCACCGTCCGTCGTATGATATCTTGTCCTCATCGGAGTAAAACCAACGGGCCTGAGGGTGCTTATTTATAGCCCATACAATCCAGGTCAAAGCATCGGGTGTAAGCTCGTCATCTTGGTCAAGGAACCCTATGAATTTACCTTTTGCCTGCCTTATTCCTAAGTTGATTGCCTCCGCTATTGCTGAATTTCGCTCTGGGTAAAATGCACGAATGCGGCTGTCTCGTGATGTCCAAGTATTGATAAACTTTTTTAGGCCGTTTTTTTGGGTCGCATCGTTCACCAATATGAGCTCCCAATTTGTGTAATATTGGCTGACCACCGAACTAATGCATTCTTCCAGCCATTCGCCACTTACCTCGTACACAGGTACTATTATGGACAAAACGGGCTTATCAGGACATTTGGTAAGGACATATTGACTCTGTGAGCGTGAGAGCTGGTTTCGAAAAGGCCGGTACGAAGGCTCTCGTTTAGGTGTACCGAACCTTGTGAGCAGACGATACCAACATAGCCTCAAACCACCAGACCTGTACGCATTCCGAACCTTTTCAAATTTAATTCCCTGCGGCCTAAAAAAAAACCAAATGAAAGCACGAGTAAGAATCAACAAATACGGGGGTCTTTCCTCGATTTCGGGCGTTTCAAACTGATTTTGTTCCCTCTCTGTACTCACCAACTGGAACCTTTTCCTTCAAAAAAGACAAGTGCCTCTTGAGCAACTCTAAAGTCCGTCAGTTTCCTTGTAATCTTCTTATTATTCTTATGGCCATTTTCATCAAACGCTTGGCGCATGCTCTTCTCTTAGTGTTAGGTGGAAATATTTTATTCCTGAATTTGTAGTAACACATAAGAAGCTTCTCTTTCTCGGAACCAAGTATCTGAGCCTCAAGGTTTTCTACTTGCCTGCGTAAATATCGAATCTGGATATTGCTTTCTTGTAAGTCACTCTGCAAGCTTTTTAAATCAGCCTGAGAGCCTGTCAATTTGTTGTCCACAACCATAAGTTCCTTTACACATAATATATCTCTTATGGTGTGTTTGTGCTCTTCCAAGATTTTGAAGTCCTTGTTTAAGCTTACTGAATAGTCAAGCTTATTATTCAATAACTTTTCAAAAGCAGTTTTTAATCCATTATAATTCTTAAACAAGTATTCCTCAATGCCTCTTTCTTCCATAAAGAAACTCATTTTGTCTTGTAGTTCAGCCAGAATGAAAGGGACGCCGTGAACATATGAAAAAATGGCACCATGTAAGGATGCAGATATAAAATAATCAAACTTACCAATGACGGTGAAGATCTCCTCAGGTTTCAAAACCGGAAGCAGTGTGGAATTCTTTACTTGCTGACGTAGTTTGGCCAGATGCTTAAAATCATAATTGTAATGAGTAATAGGCAGAAGGTAAATATGGAAACGAAGTTTTGATAAATACCGAATGAGAGATCCCAGGTCATCTATTAATCCCGGTCCTAGATTAATTCCAATGCTTGGTCGGCAAATTTTTAGGCCAACATTAGTCAAATCGTTGAGAAGCATTGCTGTACACGGGACTACCTTAACTTCATTTGTTAGATAAGAAATCTTTCGTTTATCCCCCTGGCTTCTGACGCTGATATAAAGATAATCGTTTAGGTATCCAAGGTCAGCAGGATTACTTAATATGCCACAGCTATTAAGAATGTGAGGACCAGAAACTTTGAACTTATCATAGAAAAAATCTGGACTAGGTCGCAAAAGGTAGCCACCACCAATAATTATCGCTTGATAGTCTCGCGGATTAAATCTTCCCGGCACAAGCTCTTCGAATTGTACCCCAAGGTCACCTACTATTTTCCTGACACTTATACCAATTGCCAAATCGCCGATGTTGCCGCTAATATTGTCATGCAGAATACCAACTTTTTTTTTCATAAGTTTCCGTAGTTCTCAAAACTGGTGTCAATTCCCCCCAACCGCAAATAGTATCTTGAGTTATAACATCCTTCATTCTCCTCGGGGCAACCTAAATTTTTGGATTCGTATATTTATTGACACGATTATTGTGCCGGCGCCTCAAAGACCGAGTTGGCAATCCGGGCGATCAGGATATTTTATAAACAGAGTTTTTATTCTTTCTTGCCGGTTCCATGTTTCTCCGGTATGCGTCTATAACTACATCTGCTTCTCCCTGCGTCTTAATCTCTCCATTTTCCAATAAAATCACCTTATCGCAAAATCTTTCAACGGCGTTTAAATCATGGCTTACGAATAAAATCGTTCGTCCATCTTCCTTGAAGTTTTCAAAAGAATTATAACATTTCTGCTGGAAATCCATATCTCCTACGGCCAAAACCTCATCTACCAGCAGTATTGGACTCTCAACACCGACCGTTATCGAGAAGCCCAGCCGTACCTGCATTCCAGACGACAGGTTCTTCAGCTTTGCATCGACAAATCTTTCCAATCCGGAAAAGTCAATTATCCAGTCATACTTTTCCTCGACCTCCTGCCGCGACATGCCGAGTAAAGCGCCATAGAAAAAAATATTGTCTTTGACCGTAAGTTCCCACTGAAATCCTACCCCCAGTTCAAGAAAAGGAGCTATATTTCCATTAACGGATACGCGCCCTGAGGTTGGCTCAAACACCTTGGCTACGACTTTCAGCAACGTAGACTTGCCGGCGCCGTTTTTGCCTATAATCCCTAAAAACTCGCCCTCATTGACTTTTAAGTTTATATTGCGCAAAGCATAAAGTTCTTCATATGTCTTCTTCTGAAGAAGACTGACGAATCTCTGCCGCAGAGTTGTTTTTTTGTCGTGCGGCAAACGGAACACCTTGCTTACTCCATTAAGAGTTATCATAAATCCTCTGCAAAACTGCGTGACAATCGGTTGAACATTCCTAAACCTATCGCAAATAAACCAACCGCCACAGAAACTATAACAATGTGATTCATTAAACCTAAGAATTCGCTGCCCGGCCCGATTACTGCCTGTCTGCAGCCCTGGATAATCCTCGCGACGGGATTTAGAAATATTAACGTATGGTATTTCGCCGGCACTATGGAAATCGGATATATGATGGGCGTTGCCCAAAAACCAAGCTGAACAAAAACCTCCCAAATATGGTGGATGTCCCTGAATTTCGGGAATAATGCGCACAGCAAAAGTGCCAAGCCCACCACAAGTATGTAAAGTTCAGCTAAATAGACGACAAAAAGCAGTGCGCTCATGCGAAAGTGAGCGCCGGAGAAAACAAAAAATAAAAAAAACACACCTATATTGAGCAACAAGGTTAGAAGAGATGTCAAGGAAGAGGCTACAACGATAATCCACCGTGGGAAATAAATCTTTTTAAGTATCGACGCTTTGCTTTCTAATAGCACCATACTGTTGAGGGTCACCTCAGACAAAAAATTCCAAAGAATAATCCCCAAAAGGAGATACAATCTGTAGTTTTCGACCTGCCATCTGACAAACACCGAAAATACAAGATACAGCGTTCCAAACATCAACAATGGCTTAAGCAGACTCCACAAGTATCCCAATACGGAATTGTCGTATTTTATTTTAAAATCTGTTACGGCCATCACAGTTGTGAGAAACAGGTAGTTATTTCTATGAACGAGATTTGCCGTTTTACAATTTTCTGTATATGACGACTCTGTTTCCATTCGCCTGGTCCACATATTCGTGCTCTATGTTGTCTAACTGTCCTGGCAAGATTGCCTCACCGCCCTTGAATTCTCTGACAATATAATGAGTTTTTTTAGGAACCTGTCCAGCCTTACATATTACGCCTTTACGTTGGGCGTAGAAACTGATGCGAATATCGGGAACCCCCACGATGTCTTTCTCACCAGTGTGCGTTGCAAGCCATTGAGCAACATCCCTAAAACTTTGCTTTGTTGCACGAATCGGTGTAAGTAATTTGGGAATGCATATGAAAATACCGATGGCCAATAAGACTAAAAACCAAGTCGCCTCACTGGTTTTTACCTTGGATGGCTTTTCAACTTCTTTAGAAAGTTTATCATGTAGCCAGGTCCCCATCGCCTGTAAACCGGCAGAGGCATAGAAAATTGTAAATATCACTAATGGCATAGTGTGTCTTCTGCTCATATAGTCATATTTGCAGTAAAGCAGCACCATTAATGGTACGTTCAAGACAACAAGAGCTATTATGAAAAACTTTTCGGGCCTATGCCAATCGCATCTTCTAAAACGCCCATAAATACCTATTAATAATGCCGGCACAAAAAACCACATCAAGGTATCACCAACTCGCTCGACAAGTTTGCCAAAACCTCTCGCAATCTTCGATGACGCAAAGCCCGCCACAGCCGCACTGTTTAAGTGGATTTGCACTCTCTGTTCACAGGTTTCGCCCGTTCGAAAGCCTGACATTAATTGCTTCTTGGGGAATACCGCCCCTTTCAATTTCATATACGGTCCGGCCGTAAGCAAGAAAGCAACAAGTAGCAAGGTCATTGCATACAACGCCTTACGTTTGCACATTGTGCGTTTCCACCATAACAGCTGCAGCCCCAACCAAAAAAAACCAAACACAACCACTTGAACGCACTCAGGCCGAATAAGATATCCCATTCCAGCAGCTAATCCCGCAAACCCAAACAGCCACCATTTTCCATTTGCTGCGCGCATCAGCAGCCAGACCCCAACTGCCAAAAAGAAAATATGCGGCCAGTCACTGAGGGCATCGCTGCCATACTCAGCGGGTTTAGGCAGAAACACGAGAATCAATGTCCCCCAAAAACTAAGTTCGGCTCCGACCAAATCTCTGCCTATAAAATACACTGCAATTATCGCAAGAAGCCTGAACATCAGTGCTACACCCTGAGCGCAATATATCCAACTCCATATTGACATGCCTTCACGCAGAACCGAGGAAATCTTATGGGCAAGTAAAATAAGTAATGGATAACCCGGATGCTGATATTTTCTCGCCATAGTATTGATGGGTGCTGCCCTTAGTTTTTTGGCGTACTCAATGAAGGTCACGCCATCCTTGGCAATAACAGTAGTGGTACTTATAAGATAGATACCAATCACTGCACCGAGAGCCAACAAAATTATTATATGGATGATACTGAGTTTCGGGTTTTCCAATTTAATACGCAGTCTTTCCTGTTAAAATTTGCCATGTCATCAACAGTAGTATTCTCAGGTCCAATCCAAGTGACCAGTTTCTGATGTAGTGTAAATCATATTGCAATCTTTTTTTGAGAGAAGTATCACCACGAAAGCCATGCACTTGCGCCCATCCGGTCATACCTGCCTTGACCTTGTGCCTGAGCATGTATTTTTTGTACTCCTCAGCAAACTGTTCTACAAAGCAAGGACGCTCAGGCCTGGGCCCAACCATGCTCATTTCCCCCTTTATAACATTTATAAGCTGCGGTAACTCATCAAGGTTTGTTCTTCGCAACCACGCACCAATTCGCGTACATCGTGGGTCGTTGGTCTTAGCCCATTGCGGTCCATTTTCTTTTTCTGCATCCACTGGCATTGTTCGAAACTTTATTATCGTAAATTCTCTTTGGTCCATACCGATTCTGGCTTGTCTATAGAACACAGGCCCTTTGCTTGTCAATTTAACCAACACAGTAATCACACCCATAGGAAGAGCAGATACTACCAGCAACACCAGAGACGCCGCGCAATCAAAAACTTCTTTTAAGACAATATTGGCGCCACTCAAGGGAGATTCGGCAGCCGAGAAAAGGACCTGAGAACCTATAGTTACCGCTGTTGCCTTGCTTGTCGAGGTCAGATTGCCCCAATCCGGCACGATGCGCACCGTGATACCTTTACACTGAAGACGTTCCAGAAACGGATAAGCCGCCTGAGCCTCCGTGCCACTAAGAGCAAGATAAACCTCGTCTATCTCTTTGGCACTTACCAATTCACTTAACTTTTCAATAGGGCCATATATAGGCACACCAAGCAATTCAGTTCCAATACGACTGGGTCTGTCATCAACAAAAAACCTGCATTTTAGACCGAACCAAGCGATTCGCTCGATCTCCTGAACAAGCTGTTGTCCCTTCTTGCCCGCCCCTATCACAGCATAATAACGCACGTTATAGCCTTTTCTACGCAAATTCCGCATTATTGCCATCGCAAACAGGTGTGAGAGAACCAGCCCGCCAAATAGCGCAAAAATGAACAGTATTAACAGTTTCCGCGAGTAAGGATGGCTCTGAATGCAATACAGGAACGCCAGCACGAGCAGAGCACTAAAGATGCTGGCTTTGAAGATATCAGCGAGCTGCGTGAACACACTTTGTATCCGTTTGGGCTTATAAAGCCCTGCCCACAGACAGCTCAGGTAACAGATGCATACTATCGGCAATCCCAAAATCAGGTGTCTTCCAAAATCCGGTATTCCTTTTGGACTGCTGAATATACTCCACTTGAATCGCACAAAGTAAACAGCAACCCAAATCCCGCTTATAACCAGGATATCAAGGGCAGACCGAAGTACGTAGAAAAATGTTGCGTGTCTTCTTAGCATAAACCGGCCTCCTGCCGGAATCGTAACCGAACACGCGGATCCTCAAAGCTATCCAAACTGTATTATTCCGGCTGTTCCGTCAGTTTATTTCTTAATCCTTGCGAACTACTTTGCTCACACATGCTTCGGCTTAAAATGATACCACCCACCTAGTCAGCAATCAAGTGTTTTTACAGTTATTGTTGTTAGTGGAAGATGAGGTTTCAGGCATGGAGAACCTTTGCTAACTGTGAGCTAATTCCTCTCAAGGACACAGAGTTGCCGGCTGGCAGCGGGTAGCATTCTGCGTACAGCAGCTCTTAAGCCTCCTCACAGTGCCGCTTTTCCGGCTTGTCGGAACAGTTTTTCCAGTGCTACCCAAAAATCCTCTATTAGGCGTATTCCGCAAGTATATACCGATCCGCGACAAAATCACAATCTGCCTCCAAGCTGACCTAATAGCAACACGATAAATCACCTGCAGTTGGTTGTCACGATACTACTTATCTGGTACAATTGACTTATATTCGTTTCATGGGCTACACTTTAAGTGCTGCCAGACTAAGAAATCCGCCTGGAGGCATCATGATTGAAATGTTGAAGAAAAAACGCCCCTTTCTGTGGAGGAAATCCATAGTAGTGGGGGTAATATTACTGCTCGTCGTCCGGACCATATGGTTTTTTCCTCGAACAAACTGGTCCATTAAAGACATACGTAAAACGGACGTTACTGCAGAAAACATGGGCCAAATAGGCATTACCCCAAAGGATGTGCGTCACGTCGTCCTCATCAGCATCGATACATGCCGGGCAGACCACCTTGGATGCTATGGCTACTCCCGCAAAACCAGTCCCAACCTCGATGCCCTTGCCGCTGACGGTGTTTTATTTAATCATGCCGTCGCACCGGTACCTATTACCCTTCCCTCCCACAGTTCCATGTTGACGGGGACGATACCTCCTTATCACGGAGTACGCGACAACAGCAGTTATCGGCTGGCAGGCGCAAATGTTACCCTTGCCGAGGTCTTGAGGGAAAATGGGTTTGCAACTGGAGCAGTCATCGGCTCTTTTGTTTTAGACTCGCAGTTTGGTCTCGATCAAGGATTTGACACCTACGATGACAACTTAGGCAAAGAGAATAGGACGGTCAGTCATTTCTTCAACGAGCGCAAGGGCCAGGAAGTAACTCTTGTCGCAAATAGATGGCTGGAAAAACACCGCAAGGACAAGTTTTTCCTTTTCATCCATTATTTTGACCCCCATTACCCTTATGAGCTACACAAACGCTCTCTCTTCACCTCCATACCTTTCCTTGCTCTCCCGAGGGACAAATACGACGGTGAAATCGCCTATACCGACAGTTGTATCGGCCGGGTCATAAATAAACTAAAAGATCTCAATCTCTACGATTCCACCTTATTAATCATTACGGCTGACCACGGAGAAAGCCTAGGGCAACATTCCGAATCGTCTCATGGGTATTTCATTTATCACAGCACGCTGCATGTTCCTCTTATTGTTAAAGCCCCTGGAGGACCTGAGGGCAAAATAGTAAACGACCTTGCGGGCTTAATTGATATAGTACCCACCGTCTGCAGTCTTTTGGGTATTCCCGTCCCCACACATGTGCAAGGCAGAGACCTGAGCGCCTTCTTCTCTAACAGAAGCAGTTCTAGCAACCAAAGGTCTATTTACTGCGAATCGCTCCTGCCCACAAAATTTGGTTTAGGTCCATTCCTCGGCTTGGTAAGTGACCATTGGAAGTATATCCATACTTTAGAGCCCGAATTGTACGAACTCAGAAAAGACCCTCTCGAAACTAAAAATCTGCTGGATGAGCAGACAAAACAAGCACAAATCATGCAAGAACACCTCAAGTTGGCTCTACAAGACAGCAGCCTTAACAAAACAGCAGGTAGTAAGATATCGTTGGACGAACAAACCAGAAGGCGTCTCCAGTCGTTAGGGTACATATCAAGCCGCACAGTGGATGAAAACATTCAATTTGTTGACGAAAAAAGATTAGATCCAAAAAAATTCGTTGAGTTTTATAATTTCACCGACAAATTCTTTGAATTTAGATTGTCAAAAAAATTCGACAAAGCAAAAAAACTCTGTGATAACATGCTGGCAAAGTGGCCTGACATGAAGCAGGCACACTATTATTTAGGCTTAATCGCTCTCTCCAAAAAAGATAACCGGGCGATGATCACACACTTTTCCCGATACTTAACAGCCACGAAGTCGGATCCTAATGCTCTTGACATGCAGGTTAAAACTGATTATGAACTGGCGCTTGCTCATACCAACTTAGGTGTTGCACTCCAGCGTGAAGGGCAAATCGAACAGGCTATCCCGCACTACCTTAAAGCCTTGTCTTACAACCCCTACTCCGTAGAGACAACCTACGATTTGGCAGGTGCTTACTTTGAGCAGGATAGGCTTCCTGATGCCAGCATTTACTATAGCCAGACATTAGAGTTAGACCCAAATTCTCCATACGCACATTACATGATGGGCAACGTGCTGCTTAAACAGGCCAAATTTGAACAGGCCATTATCCACTATAATAAAGCCCTGCAATTAAAACCAGACTGGGAAAACGCTCGCCGCAACCTGACTATAGCCGAGCAAAAGAAAAGAGGATTCTAAAAAACCGCTTTTTTCTCAGACCATTCCGAAACCACACCCAACCGGATGCAAGCGAAAACTCTTGGCCTATAGAGATTCCGTAACGCCCTGTGTTTTGACCAATCGCAAGGAAACGATATGCCTAGCTGACGACCTGATTCACTCTTGAGGACAACGCCTCCCACACAACTCCGTTTATAGCCGAACCCTTAAAAATGGCTTAGAAATCAATGCAAAAACCAGCGAAGCAACGAAGAAATAAACCAGCCACCAGTCAGTCCCGCTGGTCCAGGACAGACGGTCAGGATAATCAATACTGATAGACTGGACGACCGAATCGGGGCCTAAAGGCTTCTCCGCCGGATGCAACAAAATATCAGCCCATCGCCATCCGGGCCGCTCGGCGCTTACACACATAAAGCCCTCACCTATTGCTAACTCTTTCTCAACCAGGTCGTCCCGTACTTCAAAAACCATCCGATGTAGCCCATTCTGACGCGCTTTGATTTTCCAGTATACTTCTCGCTTGCTGAGAACGCGAACCGGCCCGGTTATCACCTCAGCCGAAGGCATTGACTCAACATTTATCTCTGGCCACGGCTTTTCAACATTATTGTTCAGTTGCATCGTTACTACTGCCTCTTCACCCTGCAGCAGCGGACGAGACTGATACCAAAGCGCCATTTGGGCCGCCAGTAAAGACACCGGTATAATCGATATCAACATAGGCCTGATGTAATGGAACAACAACATAAAAGCACCCTTGAAGAGATGTCCCTGGGCCTTAAAGGTAACCACCATGCTGTCTTTAAAAAGTTTGAGGGTAAGCATATTGGCCTTGATGTTGTCCCTGACGCGCCCTACGGCGGTCTGATTTGAAGTGTATTTTAAGATAATCAGCAATACTACCCCCGTCACTGCCGAAACAATCCCGTTCGACAGCCACCCTGGAAGCACACCAATCGGAGCAAGCAGAAATCTACCAAGGGCGTTGGTAACGACGTTAATCAAGGTTGCTAATTGGGCGAGAAAACTCATCATTCGATGTAGCCAAGTCCTCGAAGCTGGTCCGCAACTTTCTCATCTGATTCGGAAGCTTCGTATTTGGCAAGTTCCATCTCAATGATATGCGTAACAAACTCTTCGACGCTGCTGTAGCCCGCCACTTCGGCCGCCTTTTTCACCCGGTCAAAAAGGTTTGAATCAATCTTTATCTTGGCCATTCGTTTAACTCCCTTACTTAACTGTCTCAATACTTTAGTCTATGTTGGGAAAATATTTCTGCCCTCCATTGAGGATGGGACTTCCAACCCAAATTCCGTCAGAATCGACGGCGCCACGTCTATCAAAGCCGGCCTCTCGGCGGTGATGGGTTTGTTGCTGAAAATAACCCCCGGCACCTCCGAAACATCGGCGCAATGGTCCGCACTCCACGCTGAGTCGTTGTCCAACAAAACTTCTTCTGTCATATCTCCAAGACAGGTGGCCCATGATGCGCGGAAGCCGCGGGCGTAGCCCACGACCAAATCAGGAGCCAAAGCCGTGGCGGGGCCGCGATATGCCTTATCGGTACGGTGCACTTGCCTGATGACTCGTTTGCCATTGGTGTCGGTAAGCACCTCAAGCTTGCCTTTCAATTCTTCGATGAGTCCTTCGCGTTGGGGGCCCGGCTCCACTATGCCATCTCGCTCCCGTCCTTTGAGATTCAGGTATAGACCGTTTATGCCCAGCCCGTACGCTCTTGTTTTTGACCAATCAACATCGCGCAAAATCGCGGTAGAACCTCCAGGCTGCACATAGCCGTTTGCCCGCAGCCATGAGTTGAGATTAAACTGCCTTCTGAAGTTGGCAAAGCCGTGGTCGCTCATCGCAATAATCGTGGCCTCATTACCATAACGGTGCAGAATATCTCCAAGAACATCATCCATCTTCTCATAAATGCCTTTTAGGTGATTGAAGTACCTTTTGGCCTCGGCAGTTGAACGCACAGGATGCTTCTCGTCCGAATCCCACCAGAACATATGCGCCTGTAAATCTGTGCTGGAAAAGTAAAAGAACAAAAGGCCCTCGTCATACTGTTCGAGGGCGTATTTCAACAGGTTGAGTCGTTCCTGGAGCACATAATCCGCCTGGGTGGCATACTCGGCATCGGAGAATACCTTGTTCGCTAACGCCTTGTGGTCCTCCTGAAACCCCGTGGTATAGAACAGGCCCAACTTATCGGAAATCCGCTTAATAAACTCTGGTGGCTCGGTAAGCTTAAGGTAAGGCTTAGCTGGGTCACTGTTAACGGGAGTTACATAAAGTCTGAAGTTCGGGCTAAACTCTTGCAGATAAAATCGGCATATACCGCTGATGTGTTCGTTAAGACCGGGCTTACTCAATTCAAAATCCAGCTTTATCCAGCGACTCCACTGCCCTTCTTTGAGCAGGACTTTATACTTTTGGATTTCAATCACCGCCGCTTTGGCACCTGTGTCCCGATGCACAGCAAATTTAATAGCAGCGGGCTTGGGATTTACAAGAAAACTATTAGTTGGACCAATCAATTCAGCTTTAGCGGTATCATTTTCGAAGAAAAGCATGGACCGTCGGCCGCCGCCTTCCTCCTTTGTACGAACGGGTCCGTCCTCGCCATAGTGCTGATATGTGCCGTATGTTCCCAGCATGTCGGGAGTACCCATACCTGATAAACACCGATGGTGGCCGTATTTCGACCGGCTCGAAGGGTAGTTTGAAGGCAGGTTATAGAATACCGAGCCGATACCCGCCTCATCCAGATAATCCCAGAAAGGCGTCCCTTGGCGCCGCAGCAAAGTAACGGGGCGTTTGTGATTAAAAGGCCAGAAGTCCAGTTGTACTTTGTGCTCTCCTATTTCCCAGTAACCCTCCCCTGGTAGTGTCTCTGCCATCGCGAAAAACGGAACACACTGTTGTTCAGGATGACGATGGATAAAATCAAATATCCCATGGCTTCCCGGCCCGGCACCATTAATGAAATTCGCCCACGCCACCGGGCTCTGCGGTGGAATGCTGGTGCCCAGAACGCGGTACCCACCAAGTTGGCGAAGCCTGGCAAAATTGGGCAAGTTCCCGGCATTCATCATTCTTTCAGACAAACCGGGATCCATGCCATCGATGCCAATGACAATGACCTTCTTTCCTGCACCAGCCCGTCCTTTTTTACCCGCATAGACGCGCCTTGTAGTCAAACCTGCGCTAAACCCTGCCGCCGCTATAGCGGAACGCTTGAGAAATTCCCGTCGATCAAGCTTTCTATTGATTCTACTGACCATCTTACGCACTCTGTGATATCAATTATTTTTTGTGACTTCTACAACCATCTGTATCAGCTACTGTTAATGCCTTGCCGTCCATATACTTGGGAACATCAACCCCGAACATGTCCAGCACGGTCGGACCTATATCCATCAGTCTGGGACGCTCTGCATCAATGGGACGATTACAAAAAAGAACACCTGGAACAAGAGAATGGTCAATGCAATGGTCGCCGCTCCAGGCCTTGGTATTGGCGTGAAGGATTCTCTCGGTTACCTGCCCAATTGCAGTCTCCCATGATGCGCGGTAACCCTTGTTATACCCTACAAGCAGGTCGGGTGATTCTCCTTTATACGGCCCGCGGTAAATCTCCAGCGCATTATAAACCTGCTTAATCACGCCCTGCCCCCTCTCCGGGTCTCTCAGTTCGGCAAGCTTTTCGGCAATTTCTTTTCGCAGTTGGACGGCTTCGGACCCCGAATCCACAATCCCCTGCGACTCTCGACCCTTGAGATTAAGAAAGATACCTGCCAGACCAATCGCAAAAGCACGCGTCTGGGACCAGTCAACAACGGCAAGATACTTTTGCTCCCTCGGACCATCCTTAACTTTAAGGTAGCCATTCTCCTCGAGCCATCGGTTCAAATCAACACCGTAACGAAACGTGCTAAATCCGTGGTCAGAAATAATCATAACGATAGTGTCTTTGCCCTTACACTTGGCCAACGTCTTACCTACCAGTACGTCCATACGCTGATAAAGTTCTTCGATGACATTGCGCTGCTCGTCCGGAGTTTGTCCCCGATGTGCAGGGTGCTCCTCGTCAATATCCCGCCAAAATGTGTGCTGTAAGCGGTCGGTACCGTCAAACACACAAACGCACAGGCCGTGTCTGACTTTGTCCAGAGCATCAAAAAACATCTGCTCCCGCTCTCTATCCATATTGATACATTGTTGTATAAAACCATCGTCGACGAGAACTTTTTCATTAAGAGCCCAGCTGTCCTCGGCAAGACCCAAGGTGGCAAAAGGACCTTGTCGCTTGGCAAGGTAGGTCGAGTAAATAGCAGGGTAGGAAATGGGCATAGCCGGCTTTTCCGGGTCGATGTTGACAGGTGTAACATACAACTCAAATTCAGGCGAGGTACTCAACAAAAGAAACTTGCAGATGCCATGCACCTTTATACCCGGAGCGGCTTTAAAGTCTACCTTTATCCATTCGGTATATTCGTCCTTCCTGAGCCCGTAACTTACTCCGTTAATTTTGATATCTGCTGAAGAGTCGTCCTTGATAGTCACCACAAAAGGAGATTTCAAAACATTATTGTCCTTCCGTAGCGGGTTCTCTGAACCGACAAGCTCTGCTCTTATGGTGTTACCTTCTCTGGTCACATAATAATTTTCACCGCCGGTGTGCTCAACCTTCTCCTCGGCCCGGGTAGTGTAAAAGGAAAACATCCCCTGCGTGCCCCGCAGGTCCGGAACACACATTCCTGATAACTGTACGCCGCGAAATTTCTCAGGAGGAAAGGTAATGGGAACGCGAATGACACTGCTGAATATCCCGTGCTCGCCCAGAGTCTTCCAAAAGGGTTTACCCTTGCGCAGCAAACGAATGTCGGCTTTGCCCAGGGGAAACTGATACTTACCCAGACTGATTGTTCTCCGCGGCCCTCTAATGTCCACCGAACTAAGCCTGGGCTGATAGCTCTGCTTATCACGCGTCAGAAAATCGAAGATATTATGTTTGCCCGGATTACAGCCGGTCTGAAACGATGACCATGCCACCGGCGACATTGACGGAACAGTGGTTGACAACCGCTTAAAGCAGCCACGGTCTCGAAGCTTGGCCAGGTTAGGAAGCTTGCCCTCGGCCAGGAACTTTTCCGTCAGCAGCGGGTCCATTCCATCCAGCCCCAGTACCACGAATTTCTTGACCCGGCTCCGGGCGAAAGCACGCCGACCGCGAATTGCCCGAATAATATAGCGTATCGGCCAAGTGAAAAGGGCCAGCAGCCCGGACAGCAGGGCCGTAAACATCACCAGGAACGAACCCACCACCGCAAACCCAGCCCCCGGCCCAATATAAGCCTGAGCCTGACCGGGGATAGCCAAAACAAAAAGAACAACCACAAACAGAAATTTAAGATTTCTACGCCCCTGACTTGCTAACCTTTTCTCGTTGATTTGCTGTAGAACCTGAAATACAGTGCCCGTAATCGAGGATGAATTTCCCATATCGACATCTTAATCGATTTAATTGGTCAACATCTTTGTTTACGTGTTTATTATAGCATATATAGATATGAGAGACAACGAAATTCGGCTCGTCTCCAGTGCCTGCTAAACGCCTGAACCGGCTTATCGCCGATGGATTCGCTACAAAGCGAAAGTCGCACCCAGACGCCGCATAGCCCCCAACGCTCACCTAAACGTGTGAAAACGCGACTTTTTCTTGGTGGATATTGCTCATCATTTTGATATAATAGATAATTTGCATAACTGAGCAGTTGTTCGTGATTAATCAGGAGTGTTCTCGGCATGAATTCCAGTCTAAGCCAGTTGGATAAGTTAGAAAATCAAAGCATTTTCATCATAAGGGAAGCTTACAGCCAGTTCAGAGACGTGGCTATGCTCTGGTCAATAGGCAAAGACTCCACTACCCTGCTTTGGCTCGCAAGAAAAGCTTTTTTTGGTAAGATACCATTTCCTGTTCTTCATATCGATACCACCTACAAATTTAAAGAAATCTATGACTTTAGGGCCAAATATACCGAAGAATGGGACTTGAGCCTCATCATTGCAAAAAACGACGAGGCTATTAAAAAAGGCATGGGCCCGGATAAGGGGAAGTTCCAGTGCTGCAACGAACTCAAGACCGTCGCTCTCAAACAGGCTATCGCCAAGCATGGCTTTAAGGCCCTGTATCTCGGAATAAGACGGGATGAGCATGGTATTCGGGCAAAGGAGAGAGTCTTTAGTCCGCGAGATGAGGATTTCGAATGGGATTATAAGAACCAGCCGCCTGAGCTGTGGGACCAGTACAAGACCAAGGCAGCGGAGGAGGAACACCTCCGTGTCCACCCATTGCTCGGCTGGCGCGAAATCGACGTCTGGGAATACGTAAAAAGAGAAAACATACCAGTCACCGAACTCTACTTTGCCAAAAACGGTAAACGCTTTCGCAGTATTGGCTGCGAAACATGTTGCGGGCCAGTCGATTCACAAGCCGACACCATAGACAAGGTTGTTGAGGAGTTAAAGGTCTCTAAAATTTCCGAGAGAAGCGGCCGGGCACAGGACAAGGAAGATGACTACATGATGCAGAAACTCAGGTCGCTGGGATATATGTAAATAATGCTCACTGCTGAACCCTCCCATAAATTTGAAAACCTTAGCATAACTGACAGGACTTAAAATGGACGTACTTAGCTTTGTCATCGTAGGCCACGTCGACCACGGCAAATCGACACTGATTGGAAGACTCCTTTATGATACCGATTCGCTGCCGCCGGATAAGATTGACGAAATTAAAAAGGCCTCCGCCGGCCTGGGCAAACGTACCGAATTCGCCTACCTACTGGACCACCTGGAAGAAGAACGCAAACAGGGTATTACCATCGATACAACCCAGGTCTTTTTCAAAACCAGCAAAAGACGTTACGTAATAATCGACGCTCCCGGTCACGTGGAATTTGTCAAGAATATGATAACCGGAGCCTCGCAGGCGGAGGCCGCCGTTTTGATTGTCGATGTCGCTGAAGGGGTTAAAGAACAGACCAAACGACATTCATATATGTTGTCGCTGCTCGGACTACATCAGGTTGTAGTCGTCCTTAACAAGATGGATCTCGTGGATTTCGCTGAGGAACGTTTTGATGCCGTCAATAAGGATGTGCAGAAATGGCTCAAATCAATAAATATCGAGCCTACTCTTTACATACCTATTTCCGCAATCGAAGGTGATAATATCACAGTCAAATCTGTAAAGATGAACTGGTACACCGGCCCGACGTTCCTGGACAGTTTAGACACTTTGCAGAATAAGCAGCCCCCTGAGGATAAACCCCTGCTTTTCCCTATACAGGACGTTTACAAGATTGCTGACAAAAGGATAAACGTAGGCAGGGTGGAGGCCGGTGTTATTGAAAAGGGAGCCGAAATAAAAATCCTTCCCGGCGGACAGCTAACGCGCGTCAACTCCGTCGAGACGTTTCTTAAGGACCGCGACAAGGCTATCGCAAGCGAATCCATTGGGATGACGACCGCCGATTCCGTCTTTCTTGAGCGCGGCAATGTAGTGTGTTTACCCGGCGCCGAACCTGCCTTGACCGACGAAGTACCCGCCAATATCTTCTGGATGTCCAAACGTGACTTCACAGCTGACCAAAAAGTGACAATAAGATGCGCCACCCAGGAAACAAGCTGTAAAATTCAGAGCATTAACAAGCGGATTAACTCCTCAACACTCGAGGTTATCGAGGAAAACGCCAGCGTAATCAAGAATCTTGAGGTTGCGGAGGTCATCATCAAAACCAAAAAACCAGTGGCCATCAAAGACTTCAACGATGTTCAGGAATTGGGACGCTTCGTGCTTGTTCAGGATGAGAACATCTGTGCCGGCGGAATAATCACCGTTGTGAACTGAGACCATGACGAAAAAGGCAAGAACGGTAATAGTAGGTCTGGATGGTGTGCCTTTTGGCATGCTCAAAGAATTCACCGAAACCGGCGTCATGCCAAATACTGCAGAACTGATTTCACAGGCAATATTCAAAAAGATGCAATCCTCCATCCCCGAGGTCTCTTCTGTAGCATGGTCTTCAATGATTACCGGGCAAAACCCCGGCGGGCACGGCGTCTTCGGCTTCATGGACTTGCACCCTGACTCGTACAGAATGAAATTCCCAAATTTTAACGACCTGAAAGCACCGCCTTTTTGGGACTTGTGGCAGGGTAAATCTGTAATAATTAACGTTCCATCAACTTATCCCGTTCGCGAGATGAATGGCGTCCTCATCTCGGGCTTTGTATCCATAGATTTCGAAAAAAGCATTCATCCTAAATCGCTTATAACGCAATTGAAAGATATGGATTATCGCCTCGACGTTGATTCTCAAAAGGCCCACAGTGATATGGACGCTTTTCTCAAGGATTTGGACACAAGCCTTGAGGCGAGGATTGAAGCTTACCGCTATCTCTGGGAAACACAAGACTGGCAAACCTTTATGCTCGTATTCACGGCGACCGACCGACTGATGCATTTTCTGTGGGACGCCTACGAGGACAAGGACCACAAACACCATAATCTCTTCCTCGAGCATTTCAGAAAAATCGACCAGGCGATTGGCGAAATCAACGCCCGGCTTAACGACGACGATTTGCTGATTATGCACTCTGACCACGGCTTCGAAAGACTCGACAAAGACATTTATATCAGCTACCTTCTTGCCGAAAAAGGATTCCTCCAGTTCAAGCAGAACCAGGACAGTGACTTAAACAACATCTGTTACGGCACAAAGGCGTTTGCTCTCGACCCCGCCAGGATTTATCTTAACTTCAAAGGCAAATACCCCTGTGGTTCTGTCGATGTAGCTGACGCGGAGGGCATTCTGCACCAACTTGAGAACCTATTCTACTCCTTGGAGGTAGACGGCAAAAAGGTCATCAGAGACGTATACAGAAAAGACCAGATTTATTCCGGCCAGTGTCTTGAAAACGCACCTGATTTGATACTGGTCGGCGCAGAAGGTTTTAATCTCAAGGCAAGCGTCAAAGCTGACAAACTCACCGACAAGGCCATCTTCACCGGTAAGCACACGCAGGACACTGCCTTCTTGATAGTAAAGGGCCTCTCAGATAGCACTATCGTCCCTGATGCGCCCGTAGTCTGGGATATAAAACCAATAGCTGAGAAAGCTAAAAGTTAGGCCTCCATAGGTAATAAGTGCGGGTCATCCTCAGTTGCTGCGAATCATCGTTAGCAACATTTTGAATTTTTCTCCAGCGCTCACTGAATGAGGGACATTCGCCGGCATAATAATAATCTGGCCCGAAGCAACGTCTATAGTCTCAGGCCCGATAGTCAATCGGGCCGTACCATCAACAACCTGAACAACCGCATCATAGGGTGCCTGATGTTCGCTCAGCTTCTGTCCCTTGTCAAAGGCAAAGATGGTTATGGTTCCAACTGACTTATCTACTATGGCCTTGCTGACGATTGAACCGCCGGCGTACTCAACCATATCAGATAAACTTTGGGCCTTGCCAAGGCACTCGACACAAACGTTCTTATTGTCCCGTTCATTGACAGTCATCATTAACCTCCAGGACAAATCTTTTTGTACCTACGATATTGCATGTTGCCTCCGGAGTTTAGCCTCCTTTATCCAGCTATACAGCACCGGCACAACAAGCATTGTAAGGACCTCAATCGTCATTCCCCCAAACGATGGTATCGCCATCGGCACCATAATGTCGGAGCCTCGTCCGGTGGACGTAAGCACGGGAATCAGCGCCAATATAGTGGTCGCCGTCGTCATAAGGCAGGGTCGAATCCTCCGCGTCCCCGCCCTAATCACAGCCTTGCGAACCTCATCCACGCTTTCAGCCCGTCCGCCGCGAAACGACTGCTCAAGATAAGTACACATCACGACACCGTCGTCCGAAGCTATCCCGAACAGAGCCAGAAACCCCACCCAAATCGCAACGCTCAGATTAATCGGGTGCACCTGGAACATCTCCCGCATATTCACCCCAAACACGGTAAAATCCAGGAACCAGTCCTGACTGTACAGCCATATCATCAAAAATCCACCACCCCATGCAACAAATATCCCGGTAAAAACCAGCAGCGAGGTCGTTACTGATTTGAACTGCAAATATAAAATCAGGAATATAATAATCAGAGCCAATGGTATAACAAGTAGAAGCTTCTTCTGAGCGCGAACTTGATTCTCATAGCTGCCTGCAAAGGAATAGCTAACACCGGCGGGCACCACAAACTCTCCGCTGGCGATTTTTTCCTTCAAATATCGTTGGCAATCCTCAACAACATCTACCTCAGCGTATTTGGGCTTTTTATCAAATAGAACATACCCTACCTTAAACGTATCTTCACTCTTTATCGCCTGAGGGCCGGCTCTATATACCTCATCGAGCTTGTCGAGATTCGTCAACTGTACCAGCGGTATCTGGGACCCATCCGCTGCTGGAACCAAAATCTTACCGAGTGTCTCAATCTGGTCCCTCAGCTCCCGCATATATCTGATACGCACAGGATATCGCTCGCGCCCTTCAACAGTAGTCGTAACACGTCTGCCGCCAATAGCGACTTCGATAACATCCTGAATATTCCGAATGTGAACACCATATCGAGCTATCGCTTCACGGTCGATATCAATCTCAATGTATGGTTTGCCTACAATACGATCGGCTATCACCGCCGAAGGCTTAACGCTCGAGACCTCTTTGAGAAGACGCTCTATCTCAAGACCCACTCGCTCGATGGTATCCAAGTCGGGGCCTTTGATTTTGACGCCCATAGGTGCGCGCATACCACTTTGCAGCATGACAATTCTCGCAGCAATAGGCTGCAGCTTGGGAGCGCCTGTTGTGCCGGGTATCTCACCAGCCTTCACTATTTCATTCCAAATGTCATCAGGTGTTTTAATGTTATCCCGCCACTGTCTGTATGGCCGGCCATGCGCATCGGGAACAAGTCCGCCGCTCTCGTCCCGCACAAACTCCCCCGCTCCCCTGTCATAACGGAAGCGATCACGCCGCCCATCCTTATCAAGAATATACTCGGGCTTATAATTGATTACAGTCTCAACCATCGATATAGGCGCAGGGTCGAGAGGGCTTTCCACACGCCCGATCTTACCCACTACCGATTCCACCTCGGGTATCGCCTGAAAAGCCATATCCTGCTTCTGCAGTACATCAATTGCCTCCCCTATAGATGCATGCGGCATCGTTGTCGGCATATATAAAAACGAGCCTTCATCCAGCGGTGGCATAAATTCTTTGCCAAGTCCGGCCCATATTATTCCTCCCAAAATTACCACGGCCGCCGGCACAGATAAAAAGATAACCTTGTGCCCAAGGCACCAGCCCAAAATCCTGGGATAGAACTTCTGGAAAACCTGGAAAAACAGAAGTAAACCACCTATCAAAAATGCCACAAGTATCAGATTCCGCACCATCCCCTCATCGGCGCCCAATGGCAGCCAGTGTCCCGTGAGTATTATCCCTACAATGACAATAGCCAGAACATTTGCAATTAACGGCAGCCGGCCCCTTGTGCCCTCTGGTATCCGCTCTTTCAACAGATGATAAAGCCCGATACCCCCAATTACTGCTCCAACCCACCATGCAAGCACAATCCACGACACCAAAGCAGCCGCAATTAATGCCCCGCCCAAGACATACCGCATCGCCTTTTTGATACTGCCTTTCACCGTAAAGAGAATATGCGCCGCCGGCGGGATTATCGTCAAAGCAACTATCACCGAAGCGATTAACGCAAAAGTCTTCGTAAACGCCAGAGGCTTAAAGAGCTTACCCTCCGCTGCCGTCATCGTAAATACCGGCAGAAAGCCAACCACTGTTGTCGCAACAGCCGTCAAAACCGCACTTCCGACCTCACTCGCCGCCCGGTAAACAACCTCCAATTTATTGTCGTCCTCTTTAGCCTCATCGAGATGCTTTAATATATTTTCGCAAATGATAATCCCCATATCCACCATCGTGCCTATCGCGATGGCAATCCCGGACAATGCGACAATATTGGCATCGATACCAAAGACCTTCATCGCGATAAAGCACATCAGTATCGCCAGAGGAAGCAGGGCGCTGATAAGAACTGAACTTCTAAGATGCAGGACCAGGACGATAACCACGATGATAGTGACGAGCACTTCCTCAGTAAGAGCCCTGTTTAATGTACCCAGCGTTTCATAAATGAGCCCTGTGCGGTCATAAAACGGCACGATTGTCACCTGTGAAACCGTCCCGTCGGCCAATGTTTTTTGAGGCAAACCCGGTGATATCTCTTCTATTTTCTTCTTAACATTTTTAATAGCCTCGAGCGGGTTATAACCATACCGGACAACCACAACGCCGCCCACAGCTTCGGCCCCGCCCTTATCCAATGCACCACGCCGCAATGCCGGCCCATGTGAGACGTTCGCAATATCCTTGATAAAAATCGGAACGTTCTCACTGACTTTAACGACGGTCTTCTCTATATCTGATAGATTCTCGATAAAGCCCAGACCGCGAATCACATACTCCACTTTATTAATCTCAATGGTCCGGGCGCCAACGTCGACGTTGGACATCTTCACAGCCATAAATACTTCATCAAGTGTCACGTTGTGGGCCCGCATTGCATCAGGGTCAACATCTATCTGGTACTCCCTGACAAATCCCCCCACCGAGGCAACCTCACTTATTCCCTCGGCGCTCATAAGTGCATACCGCACGTTCCAATCCTGAATCGTCCGAAGCTCATCCAGGTCCCACCCGCCTGTAGGATTGCCCTGCTCGTCACGTCCTTCCAGCGTATACCAGAAGATTTGTCCCAGCGCCGTCGCATCCGGCCCCAAAGCAGGCTGTACCCCCTCCGGCAGTGAGCCCGCTGGCAGACTGTTAAGCTTCTCCAGCACCCGGCTGCGAGACCAGTAAAACTCAGCATCCTCTTCAAATATTACGTATATGCTTGAAAACCCAAAAAATGAGTAGCTGCGGATAGTCCTAACATCCGGAATACCGAGAAGTGATACAGTCAAAGGGTATGTTATCTGGTCTTCCACATCCTCCGGTGAACGCCCCATCCACTCAGTAAAAACTATCTGCTGGTTCTCGCCTATGTCGGGTATCGCGTCAACGGGAACAGGATTTCGAGGCAGTCCCCACAAATCCCAGTCAAACGGAGCTGCCCTAAGGCCAGCACCGACAAAAATTATCACCAAAAGCCCTACCACGAGCTTATTCTCGAGGCAGGCCCGTATCACCCGGTCAACCAACGACGCTTTTTTCGTGTCTGGGCCGTTCATTATCTCGTTTGGCAAATTCCTCTTTGCTCTCTAGTCTTTAAACTGGGGCAGCTTGGCGATATACTTCTCCGGCTCGGCCTTGAACTTAGCATCACAGCCGGCACAGCAGAAATAAACCTTCTTGCCCTTGTACACAGTGTAAACGCTCTTATTGATTGCTTCATCCATTATCGGGCAGGTCGTCTGTTCAATTCCAGCAGAAGCCGCCTCTTCAACCTCGGCTGCTCCGGAAGGCTCTGACTTCTCCTTGCAGCCATTCAGAACAACCAGCCCAACCAACAGGAGATTTCCCAACAGGATGACCAACATAAAACTCTTATTCTTTCTTTTCATCCTTGCTCTCCTTTAAATCTTGATCTGACGATAAGCTTTTCGAACTTAGTGACTATATTCATCATGATGCGCCCCTGGTGTTTTTTCCGCTTTCGGGTTCATCATGCTTGGCTTTGCCCGTATTTGCAGTGCCGAGTCTATCTTGAAGTTGCCGTTTGTTACTACGACTTCGCCCTCAGCCAGGCCGGACTTTACTATATAATAATCACCGGCCCGAGGGCCTAACACTACTTCTCGCCCCCCATAGGTCGGCTTTTCTCTTGCCTGCAATTGAACATAAACAACCGCACGTTTTCCCGTAATCAAAGGAGCCGACGCAGGGATAACCAATGGTGCTTCCTTTGGGGCATCAATCCTGACATAGCCGCGCGACTCAGTAGTTACCAAATCCATACCACAGATATCACAGCTCCCGGCCCCATCTTTAACAACATCAGGATGCATCGGACAAATCCACTTGCCCGCCATCGCTTCATCCATAACCAGTCCTCCTTGGGCAACTTTTGCACGCACCACAGCCCGAACAAACATCTCAGGCTTGAGTTTCCCTTCTGTATTCTCAACATTTACCCGCAGCTTTACCGTCCTGGTCTTGGCGTCCAGCACTGGGTCTATAAAGCTTATCGTACCTTGGAACACTTCACCCGGATAAGCCTCGGTTTCAAACTCTACCTCCTGGCCGTACCTTATCCACATCATATCCGATTCGTAAGCATCCAGCTTTACCCAAAGCTGCGACAGGTCTGCAATCGTATATATCTTCGTACCGGTCTTTACGTACATTCCCTCCGTAGCATTCTTGTGTATAACTACCCCCCCAATCGGCGCGTAAATAGTAAGATGGTCAACCGGCTCTCCGCTTCTTTCAATCTCCATAATCTGCTTCTGTGTCAGACCCAACAATCGCAGTTTCTCTCTTGCTGCTTCGAGCGTCGCCAGTATCGACCTTCTGATAAGTTCGGACCCACCTTCCTTTATATTCCCCGCAGCCTTTGCCGCCTGCAGCAGCTCGGCCTGTGCGCTTAACAACTCCGGACTGTAGAGATAGACCATATGGTCGCCCTCGCTGACCGTGATGCCTGTATAATCTACATACAGCCGGTCGATTCTTCCCGGCACCCAGGCCGTAATATACTTAACACGGGTCTCATCAAAATCAATCTTGCCGGCCATACGCACTTCGGTAGTAACGAATTTTCGTTCCACCGCTGCGGTTTGAATATCCATAAGCTTCGCAGCTGCCTCCGATACCACAAGCTCCCGCTCCCCCGTAGAACCTATGACGCCTTCACTTTCGACGGGAATCAAATCCATTGCGCAGAGCGGGCACTTACCCGGGCCAGGCTGGCGAATCTGAGGATGCATCGAACAGATCCATACCGTTTGCTTCTTCGGGCTGCCTTGGGAGATGTCCCCTCCCTCTCCGGCCGGCTCTCTCCCACCCGGAAATCCCCTGATGACATAACCAACAACAAGGGCTGCGACCACCAACAAGATGATTCCGCCTCTTTTGCCCCCAATCCATGATTTAACGCGCTCTGTTCCCATTTCAGCCGCCTCTATAGTTTACTAACTATACTATTCCCATAGGGTCTCTGTTCGACTAAAACGCCGGTTTTCGACTTATTATCGACAATCACCCTCAAAACAGCACCAGAACCAACACACCATGGCAAAGAGCTATAACAACTGTTATAAAGGCAAATGTCTTATGAATGCTAAGGAATCGCTGCCCCAGCCTTCTGCGAAACAATCCCGTGAGAAAGGTTATCAACAATAAAATTAAAGCACCTATCCCCAGCGGCCTGACCAATGAAATAAGCGATAAGGAAAAATCATGCTCGCCCTCACCGTGCTCACTTCCAAAAGCCGCCCCCTCAACCCCAATCAGACACACCCCCAGCAAAACAAGAATTACCGCTCCAGGAATCGTAGACATCCGTGTCTTCATAACTGCTCCCTTAACTCAATTGCCCATACTGCTTAGCTCCATCCCGGCAAGCATCTCTAATTCAGCCAGCTTTTGCACATTATCCGTCATCGCTCGTTCATACTGCAACTGGAACTTAAGCTGTGTCCGCTGAGCGTCTATCAAACTTAGAAAATCCACCACACCGGCCTGATATGCCGTCTCAGATGCCTGCACCAGTTCCTCCGCCTTCGGAACAAGAATATCCCCGTACAACTTTATCTTCCTGTTGCTGTCCTCAAAATCGTACAATACCTGTTCGGCCCGTGCCACAATTGTATTTTCCACTTCCACCCGTTGATGCTCCGTCTTTCTGACATTCGACTTCGCCTGGCGTTCGGCAGCCTTATAGTTTTCCCTCCATATCGGCAAGTTCATCGAAAACATCAAAATGACTGGGTCTTTCCCGCTGTCTGATACGCCCGAGCTAACGGCACCGTCCGTTTCAATCCAGTCAACACCCACCCCTATATCCGGCCAGAACTTCTTCCTGGCCAGCTCGACCCTGTGCTTTGCAGCCTCCACGTCAAAGTCAATCGCCGCAAGCTCAGGATTCTTCTGCTTAAGCAGCACGACAACTTTCTGCCGTTCTACCTGCACCGGTTTAAACTCTTCTTTTTTCGGCCATGGCAGCAATTCAAAACTTCGTCTATTGAGAACCGAATCAAGCCTCGCCACGGTAGGTTCTCGCAGCTCCTCCAGACTATTCAACACGTCTTCCAGCTTCGCAAGCTCTACTTGGGCCCGTATCACATCCGGATGACTCCCCGCCGCTGCCATGTATTTCGTTCGTGACACCTCTTCAAAGTGCTTCAGCAGTTCAAGATTTTGTCTTGCTATCTCCACCGCGCTGGCCAAATACGCATATTCGTGGAATGCGTCCTTGACCTTCCAAAACAGCTTAAGCTTTTCTGCCTCATACCGCTTCCTTGCCCCCTTCGCCTTTGCCGCCGCCGCATCCGTCCTCGCTTCAATCTTGCCGAACCACGGAAATACCTGCATTAGCCCGAACTTCTGTCTCTGGGGGCCGACCCTGGTCTCGACCTCTCTGATAAAATAGCTGTAGGTAAATTTAGGGTCGGGCAAGGACTTGGCTTGAGGGACTTCTTCTATCGCGGCTTTCCACTGCTCGAAACTCGCCCTAAGTGCCGCGCTATTAAGAGCCGCATACTGCAGGTAATCTTCAAGTCGAACAAGGCCATTAGCATCGGAAGGCTGTTCGGCTGCCGAAGCCAAACTCGCAACATTCAGAACCACCACCGCCCCAACAAATAGCCATACCATCAATTTCATAGGACCCCGAGTATCATCCACTTCGGCAAATCCATTTGAATATTTGCAGCTGGCATTCTATCGGCATACTCAAAACTGTTCAAGGAATTTTATTGCTCTCTTATACCCAAATCGTATCCGGAGCAAAACCTACGGAATTCACACCAAAATGCCGGATAAAAACAGCCAATAGACATTCTGAACTTTCCAAAATTTCTTGACTATATCACTCTACACCACAATAATCCAACCAATTGAAGACACAAGGATTAAAAGAAGGGCTTTTGTTATTTCAAGTTAGCTCAGATATGGGAAAGTTCAAAGGAGTTTATTATGCTTATTCGAAAAATAGCTAAATCAACTGTAATAGCAGCATTACTAACTGTCTTAATACTTGTCGGTGTGTTATCGGCGCGCGAGAAAGAAAGCAAGACAGACCTCAGTATCGGCGAGCGCTTCCATCACGAAACCTCGTTTACATGGGCGGGTGCCCTGGCGGGTGTGTTTCGGCCTAAACCCGCAGTGCCGCCCCAGTACAAAACCTACCCCTCCGCAGAAAAACTGAAACTCCCAAAGCCTAAATTCAAGGGGTTGACGGTCGAAGAGGCCATCAAGAAGCGACGTTCTATCCGCAACTATTCTAAACAACCAATTACTAAGGCCCAATTATCGCAACTCTTGTTCGCCGCGCAGGGCCTGACGGGAAGGATGTTCGGTAAGCGCCCCCGTTCCGCACCGTCTGCAGGTGCGTTGTATCCGTTTGAAATTTATGCCGTCGTCAATAACGTGCAGGATTTGCCAAGAGGCATCTACCATTATGCCGTCCAAGACCACACGCTCGAGCAGGTAAAGGCCGGAGACTTCAGGAGCAAAATTACTGATGCGGGCTTGGAACAGGAAATGCTGGGCGACGCAGCTGTCACCTTTGTTCTATCGGCTATCTTCGACCGCGTCCGCCACAAGTACGGAGAACGCGGCTACCGCTATGTCTACATGGAAGCTGGCCACATAAGCCAAAACATCTACCTGCAGGCAGTCTCTTCCGGGCTTGGTTCTGTTTGTGCAGGTGCCTTTTCAGACGAAAAAGTCAATCGATTAATCGACGTTGACGGCCGTAAGGAAGCTGCTATTTATCTGCACGCCGTAGGTGCGCTGTGAAACGTGAGGACATAAACTACGCTGTCAGCATCCTGCTGTTAGCTTCGATTTGCATCACCGCCATAACGGGCTATGTTCAGTCCCAATTGGACCTTCGCAGATTTGTTCCACACCGTTACTTTGCCTACATTACTCTGGGTTTCGCAGCTGTTCATGTATATTTGAACGCTGGAAAGCTTTGGCGATACATCCGGCGGAAATTTAAAAGAAAACTATAATCTAAACTTCAGTACGAAAACAATATTTGAAGCTAAGGGAAAATGAGAGTGTTGGGACTCGAACCCAAGACCTACGGCTTAAAAGGCCGTTGCTCTACCAACTGAGCTACACTCCCGGTATTCACCAAAACAAAAAGCTAAAGCAGTCCTGCGAAAATGTCAACACAAAACACCTTCACAGCAAAATTAAATACGCTATCCACATCAAACCAACTGCAAAGCGCATCGTTGACACCTCAGTCATAAGAAGATAACATGTGAATTTTAGAATTGTTGGAGCACCAGAAAATGACTGATGTAACGTTGGTTACCGGAGATGGAATCGGGCCCGAAATCGCAGAAGCTACGCGCAGATGCATCGACGCCACAGGGGCCCAAATCAACTGGGAAATAGTCGAGGCAGGCTCGGACGTAATGGCTCAGCTTGGAACCCCCCTGCCGGACGCCACCCTCGACTCGATTAAGAAAAATGGCGTCGCGCTAAAGGCGCCGATAACCACACCGGTTGGAAAAGGCTTCAGAAGTATAAACGTACACCTCCGCCAGACACTTGATTTATATGCGTGCCTCAGGCCGTGTAAAAGCTACGAGGGTGTGCGAAGCAGATACTCCGATATCGACCTTGTCGTCGTGCGCGAAAACACCGAAGACCTATACGCAGGCATCGAATTTCAAAAGGACAAAGACGACACTGCTGAGATAATCAGCTGGATAAATAAACACAGCAAACGACAGATAACTCAAGACTCCGGCATAAGCATAAAGCCGATTTCGGTCAACGCCACAGAACGCATAGTCCGTTTCGCGTTCGATTACACACGCAAACTAAGACGTAAAAAAGTAACGTCCGTGCATAAAGCCAATATTATGAAATTCTCCGACGGCTTGTGGCTCGAAGTGAGTCGAAACGTCGCAAAGCAATATCCTGACATCGAATTTGAGGACCGCATCGTTGACAATATGTGCATGCAGTTGATTCAAAAACCCGAGCTTTACGACGTAATCGTCCTGCCGAATCTCTACGGGGATATAATAAGCGATTTGTGCGCCGGCCTGGTCGGCGGACTCGGTGTGGCACCCGGCGCAAACATAGGTGATAAGGCTGCTGTCTTCGAGGCGACCCACGGTAGCGCGCCAAAATATAAAGGCCAAAACAAAGTAAACCCTACGGCTCTCATACTCAGTGGTGTAATGATGCTAAGACACATTGGCAAAGCTGCCGAAGCTGACAAACTCGACAATGCGGTAGCCGCCGTAATTGCCGAGGGCAAAAATGTAACTTACGATATGAAAGCCGACCGAAACGACCCAACCGCTGTCGGAACAAGCCAAATGGCAGACGCTATTATCGAAAAAATCAAAAGATAAGGACCAAATATAGAAAATACACGCCAAATTTCTTTTTGAATCTTTATCAGGGGTCTTCTAAATTGAATCAGGATGCCTTCCGCAGAGTGATTTCAGGTCAAACCAGCAGCTTCGGTGCAACGCTTACGCGTTTCCTGCTGGAAATCTCGGCGAAGGTATACTCAACTGTCATTGGCCTGCGAAACCTTTTATATTCAAAAGGTTTCCTGAAAATACACACCGCTGATGTCCCGGTCATAAGCGTAGGCAACATAACCACCGGTGGAACAGGCAAGACCCCGCTCGTAATCTGGATTTGTAAATTCCTGCAACAAAAAGAATTCCAATGTGCTGTCCTAACCAGAGGGTATAAAGCACACACTCAGAAACAAACGCCGATAGCAAATGAGCCGGCAATCCTTACCAATAGCTGCCCGCAAGCCAAGGTAATCGTAAATCCGGACCGCACCACAGCTGCCACAGAAGCCATCAATAAATTTGGTGCAAAAGTAATCATCATGGACGACGGCTTTCAGCACCGTCGCCTGAACAGGGACCTCGATATAGTAACAGTTGATGCCACGCTGCCCTTCGGCTACAAAAAACTACTTCCGGCTGGCTTGCTAAGAGAACCCATTGTCTCTCTGAAGCGTGCCGATTCCGTCATCTTGACAAGATGCGACCAAACCTCCATAGACAAATTGAACCAGCTCGAAGAAAAACTGCAGCTAATCAATCCAAGTATGATAATCGCAAGGTCAATACACGCACCTATCTGCGCAAAATCAACAAAGGCAGGCCAAATCAGTCTTGACGAACTAAAGAAAAAAAGGATTTTTGCCTTTTGCGGCATAGGCAATCCTGACGCCTTTTTTACCACAATAAAGGCCCTCGGCACCAGTCTGATTAGTTCGAGGGTCTACGATGACCACCATCAATATACGGAAAATTGCCTGGCTGACATCTGCAGAGAGGGGAAAAAATCAAAGGCGGATTTGCTCTTGACAACACAGAAAGACTGGTTTTCGTCTCCGTTATCTGCAATAGACGATACCAGCAGCGAACAACCAGCAACAAAATATGGTATACCTTTCGCATATCTGGCAATCGAACTGAAATTCCTCTCTGGAGAAGATAAGATAAGAAACTTGATTGAAGACGCATTGGCGGGTAAAATCGCCAAAAAGTAAGCAAATTAAATAGAAACTGCGAGCGTAAACAACCAAAAATGTACGAAGAACTGTTAAAAACCGTAACAAATTTGGGCTCCCCGAAAGTCCTTGTCATTGGCGATTTTATGCTCGATGTCTACATCTATGGGGATGCCCTAAGGATAAGCCCGGAAGCCCCTGTACCTGTACTGAAGGTTACCAGGACTGAGCACAGCTGCGGCGGAGCAGCCTCGGTCGCCGCCGACCTCGCCGCCTTAGGCGCGGTGCCAATCTGCCTGGGCGTCATCGGAAACGACCGGAACGGCGAAATCCTCAAGAAAATGCTCACAGAGATCGGGGCCGACATAACAGCCCTGCTCACGGTAACCGACCGGCCCACTATCAGCAAACAAAGACTAATAGGCTTGGCACAGCATCGCCACCAACAGCAACTGTTCAGGATGGACGAAGAATCCACAGAACCGCTGTCACATGACCAATACGAAGAGGTTTTGCAGAATTTTACGGACAAATTACAACAAGCCGATATCATCTGCCTGCAGGATTATGATAAGGGATTACTGAACCCCTCGATATGCCGGCAAATGATAGAACTCGCAAAACAAGCCAACAAAAACGTCCTTGTTGACCCTTCACTCGCCGGCGACTTTTCAAAGTACAGCGGCGCCACCCTGATTACGCCCAATCGCCAGGAGACTTCGATAGCGGTTGGTTTTGAAGTAAAAACCGCGGATGATGCCGCCCGCGCAGCCCGCGCCCTTGCCGAAAAGTTGAAACTCAAAGCCGTGGTAATCACACTCGACAAAGAAGGGGCTTACCTTAAAACCGAAAGCCAAAGTGAAATCATACCCACTAGACCTCGAAATGTTTACGATGTCACCGGTGCGGGCGATACGGTTTTAGCCACCCTTGCGATGACCCTAGCAGCCGGTTGCGATTATAAAACGGCGGTGCTACTCTCCAATATAGCCAGCGGCATCGAGGTCGAAAAATTCGGTGTTGCAACCGTAACCATTGACGAAATTGTAAATGAAATCGTCAGTGAAAATCGCGCCAAAGGTGGTAAGGTGCGCCCAACTGATTCCATGGTTAATGAACTCGCCTGGCATCGCAAACAAAAAGAGACTATAGTCTTTACAAATGGTTGTTTTGACGTAGTACATAGAGGACATATCGAATTTTTGAAATTCTGTAAGTCCCACGGCGACATAGTCGTGGTCGGATTAAACAGCGACCGCTCGACTAAAGCCATCAAAGGGCCCAGCCGACCGATTAACAACCAGCACGACAGAGCCGCTGTCCTCGCCGCACTGGAGACGGTCGATTACATTACTATTTTTGACGAGCCGGACCCACTCAATTTAATCGAAAAAGTAAAGCCTGATATTTTAGTCAAGGGCCAAGACTGGGCGAAGAAGGGCGTCGTTGGTTCCGATTTTGTTGAATCATACGGCGGCAGGGTCGTTCTGGCGCCGCTTGTCGAAGGCAAAAGCTCAACCACAATAATAGAAAGAATAAAATCCTTGACCGCGAAAATCAAAAAACTAAAGGTACACGAAAGAAACCCCTGATGGACGAGGATATAAGAGAAAAGATTACCGAAACGATTAAGCGACACAAGGAGGTCCTTGCCAGGTTTGAGACTGACGCCCTTGAAACGCTCGCTGTCGCGGCCGAGACAATAACCCGGGCAATAAAACAAGGCGCCACCGTGTATACCTGTGGTAATGGTGGCTCAGCAGCAGATGCTCAACACATAGCCAGTGAGCTTGTTGGAAGATTTGAGCGCGAGCGCAGGGGCCTGCCCGCTGTTGCGCTGACAACCGATACCTCCGTCATAACCTCAATCTCCAACGATTACGGCTGCGAAAATATGTTCGCTAAGCAGGTTGAGGCGCTCGTGAGTAAGGGCGACATCCTTTGGGCCATCTCGACCAGCGGCACTTCGGCAAACATCATCGCCGCCGCAAAACTGGCTAAGAAAAAAGACGCTATTGTACTGGCGTTTACAGGCAAGCCTGATAGTAAACTTGAGCAGACTGCTCATGTCTGTCTTTGCGCCAATGATGAATCTACCGCTCGCAGTCAGGAGATTCACCAGCTCGCCTACCACATAATCTGTGACCTCGTGGAATGTAGTTTCGCAAACAGCTAAATTGCGTGTAGATAGTGATGCCTAACAAAGCGATATTTTTAGACCGTGATGATACCGTAATTGAAGACCCCGGCTACATCAGTAACCCTGACCAGGTGAAACTGCTCGAAGGTGTCCCGGAAGCCCTTATCGAACTAAAAGCCCTCGGATATAAGCTCATCATTGCCTCAAATCAATCAGGTGTCGCTCGAGGGATTGTTACCGAAAAAGTACTTGCCCAGATCCACGACCGGCTCAAACAAATGCTCACCGAAAAAGGAGCCCAGTTAGACCGTATTTACTACTGCCCTTATCACCCCGATGGGGTTGTCCAAAAGTACCGCAAGGAAAGTGACCTGAGAAAACCAAATCCAGGAATGCTCCTGGCTGCAGCTAAGGACATGGATATCGACCTCACCCAGTCCTGGGCAATCGGCAACAGCAGCCGTGATACGGAGGCCGGCTCGAGAGTCGGCTGCCGAACCATACTCATCGAACAACCAGCGCGTCAGGAACAGCCCAAACTGGGCCAGCCCAAGCCGGACTATCGAGCGGTAAATATGAAGGAGGCCGTAAATATCATAAAAAAACATCTACGTTCTTCCGCCGAATACCCAACCCAGGCTCAGCCGGCCGCCGAGCCTGAACCACAGCCGGCGCCGCAAACATCGCAGGTGCAGCACCATCCTCGCCCTGAACAACCCAAAACAGCCCCGGCCAGGCAAAACATCTCCACAGACAGGCTTGAGACTTTGCTAAATGGCATCCTCGGCCAACTCAGAAGTATGCAACGCAACGATATGTTCGGTGAGTTCGCCATCACCAGATTAATGGCTGGCATCCTACAAGTCGCCGTGCTGTTTTGTCTGCTGATAAGCGTAGGGCTTCTCATGCGGCCAACCACACAGGACAGTTCCGTTTTAATCGCGCTCGGGTTTGCTATGGTTCTCCAGCTCATGGCGCTCACCTTGTACATAATGCAGAAGCGAAAATAGTAACCCGTCCGGCGTGCCCATAAAGCGAGATATGAGATGCAGGATACGAGATATGAGATTTTAGTCTGGCTTCCTTCTCCTATGGGCGACGCCGTACTCTGCACCCCGGCTTTGCGGGCCATTCGACAACATTTCAAAGACTCAAAAATAACATTCCTCGGAAATTCCACCGTACGCCAGATTTTGTCACCTAATCGCTTCAACGACGCGTGGCTGCAGCAGAAAAAAAATAATCCCTTCACAATTGCAAAGATGCTCAAACGTCATAAGTTCACGCATGCGGTGCTATTTAAGAATTCCTTCGCTTCGGCACTGGCAGTCCTTTTGGCAGGCATACCATCGCGCATAGGGTATGCCCGAGAGGGCCGCTCACCCCTCCTTACCGACAAACTTCACCCACCAAAGCTACCCAACCGTAAATTCAAACCTATATCTATGATTGACTATTACCTGGCAATCGCATCCTGGCTTGGCGCTGATGCCGCAGATAGAAGCCTCGAAGTAACTGTCGAACCGCAGGATGAGCAAAATATATGTGCTAAACTTCCCGGACTATTAAGTCCTAAAGGGCCCGTCGCAGTTATCGTCCCGGGCGGAGCATTTGGACCAAGTAAATGCTGGCCAGGCAAACGGTTCGCCAAAACAGCCGATTGGTTGATTTCCAAATACAATGCCACGGTTGTCGTCTCCGTTGCATCCAACCCAGCAGAGAAGCAAATCGCCAAAGAAATTTGTGATGCAAGTCAACATAAACTAATCAGTCTGGCCGAAATCCCTGTAAGTCTTGGCGAATTAAAAGCCCTTTTTTCCGTCGCGGACCTGATAATTGGCAACGACACTGGTCCAAGGCATATAGCCATAGCCTTGCAGCGCAAAGTCATCACCCTCTTCGGACCGAACGACCCGGCCTGGACGAATACCGACTATCAAAACGAAATACAAATAACCGGTGCCGCCCCCTGCGCTCCCTGCGCCAAACCAATATGCAAAGAAACCGAACATCTCTGCATGGAGTCAATCACTGTAGAGATGGTCTGTGACGCTGCAAAAAAACTGCTCGAGGGTAGCAATGACAAACCTAAATCAATAGCCGCACCAGGATTCTCGGAAAGCCCAAAATCCTTTTTCATTGACGCCGATTACAAAACCGCCTTCAGCAAATTGGGTTTGACCTCAATAGACGCTGTCTTTTCATTCAATGCCGGCAAGAATCTCGCCAAAAATAATCTCTCCGGATATCGCACTCGCCTGCGGTTTGAAGTAAATCCGCCCCCTGCCACGTTGTTCTTGAAACGCTACGACGCGCCACCAATCTCAGTTCAATTTAAAAACTGGCTCTCTGTTCGCAGCCGCAAAAGCTGCGCCGCTCTTAATTTCGAGCCGGCAAATGAATTGGCCTCAGCCGGCATCAGTACGCCAAAAACAATTTCTTACGGCGGGCAGTGGGGTGTTTGGCTTGAGAAAAGAAGTTTCATAATCACCGAAAAAATCCCGAACGCCGAGTCTCTGGAACGAAAGCTGCCCGACTGCTTCAACGCTCAACCCACACCTGAAAATCTCAGACTGCGAAGAAATTTCATCGCTCGATTAGCTGCATTTATCAAAAAATTCCACGAAACAAAATATCGCCATCGTGACCTCTATTTTTCCCACATATTTTACGCAGATAACGGCGAATTTCATCTGATAGACCTGGCCCGCGCTTTTAAGCCCCGCATCTTTGCCGAGAGATTCCGCATAAAAGACATTGCACAGGTTCACTATTCGGCACCTGCCCGATACTTTTCAAGAACCGACCGGCTGCGTTTTTATATCAACTATTCCGGCCGAGATAAACTAACCACCACCGACAAGGTATTCATTAAAAAAATGATGGCCAAAGCAAAACGGATGGTTCAGCACGATACAAGGCACGGAAAACCTGCCCCTTTTGCTACTTGAACCCGAGTAAGATTTATGCCTGCGATGAAGAAAAAAGTCGCGCTGATAATAGAACGGGCGGATGTCACCCGCGGAGGAGCGGAACGCTCGGTTTTCGAACTGGCAATTGCACTGTCCGGCCGTGGGCTCGAAGTGCATTTACTTGCCGCAAAGGGGCAGGCAAACACCAAAAATGTTCACATCCTGTGTGGGAACAGCTTAGGTAAGCGCACTTGTTACTTTACCTTTGCAAAGGCATTAAAAAAACACCTGTCAGAAAATCACTTTGATGTAGTCCACAGCGCCTTACCCTTCACCTTTGCCGATGTTTACCAGCCCCGAGGTGGCAGCTTTGCCGAATCAATCTCGCGAAATGCTGCCAGTTACCAGAACAAATTTCTCACTTCTTTCAAAAAAATCACCGCTTTTGCCAATTCTCGTCGGACCATACTCTTGCAGGCCGAAAAAAAACTGTGCAAAGATAATGATGGCCCCGTAATTGTTGCACTTTCAGAGTATGTGGCAGGACAATTCAAACAGCACTACCGCATCGATGAGCAGCGGCTAATGGTTATACCTAACGGCATAAAACTAAACAAACACATTGACACTGCACAAGCCGACAGACTCCGCACTCAGATACTGGCTCAACTACAACTGATAGAAGCAGACAACCCTGTTTTTTTCTTATTCGTCGCCAACAACTTCAGATTAAAGGGACTCACCTGTCTGATAAAAGCAATGCACTTGGCCGCCCGCTGTGACACAGCCCGACAGCCGTATCTAATAGTGGCTGGCAGCGGCAGCACACGCAGATACCGTCGGCTCGCCAAAAAATTCAACATCCACAAGAGAATCGTTTTCCTTGGGCCTCTCCGACACATCCAAAATGCACTTTCAATAATCGACATGGCCGTCCTCCCAACGTTCTACGACCCCTCAAGCAGGTACATTCTCGAAGCCATAGCCGCCGACAAACCCGTGATAACAACAAAATTTAACGGCGCAACCGATTTGTTTGTTGATAATCGGCACGGTAAAGTAATCGACACACCCCAGAACACCGCTGCACTCGCTCAGGCTATCACCTTCTTCACAGATACCGGTAATATCCAAAAAGCGTCCCAGGCTATTATAGAAGATAAGCTAAAAGAAAAAATCTCCATCAGCCGAGTGGCTGAACAGCTGGAATCCCTTTACCAATCACTACCTCCAAAGCAGAGACTAAAATGAGCTTCACAATTTTAATTATCGGCACATACTTACTCGGCTCAATCCCTTTCGGCCTGATTATCGCCAGGGCACACGGTAAGGATTTGCGCACCATCGGCTCCGGCAATATCGGTTCCACTAATCTGTCACGGGCCCTCGGTAAAAAGTGGGCATATCTTTGTTTTTGCTTGGATGTTGTAAAAGGCCTGGCCCCTGTCTTGGCCGCTACATTTATTTTGTCTTCCCCCCCGGCTGTAAAAGATCTTTTCCTCTGGCTCGCCGTCGGCTGCGCAGCCGTATTAGGCCACATCTTCCCGATATATATAAAATTCAAAGGAGGCAAAGGCGTCGCGACAAGTTTCGGCGTAGCACTCGGACTCTGGCCCTATTACACAATCTGCTCCGTCTTTGCCTTTGTTGTATGGGTGATAACCGTCCTGTTATGGCGATACATTTCGCTCGCTTCAATCGCTGCTTCTGTCACTTTTCCCATAGCATTAGTCTTGGCGATCATGCTCAAACCAGACTGGGATTTCACTAACCTATGGCCGCTGCTCACCGCCGCTACAGCAATACCACTGATGGTAATCATCCGCCACCGCCAAAACATCAGAAGGCTAATCAAAGGAACCGAAAGCAAAGTCTTTACAAAATAGCCTCAGCCTCGCCAATCATCCCCCCCTGGCCACGCATGGCCATCCGCTAATTACATACTACCGCTTACTTTCTTCCCCCTCATCCGCCTCTTCGCGCTTGAGTGGCGCTATAATTGTAATCCTGCTGCCGCCCCCGGGTTCTGACACAATCTGTAGTTCTCCACCCAACTGCTCCATTCGTTCACGGATACTGAAAAGGCCGAATCCACCCGTCTCCGCCGCCATCGCTTCAGTTTTCTCCGGGTCGAAACCAACTCCATCGTCTTCAACCGTCACGTATATCTGCCCGTCAACTTTCGCTGTGGTGACTTTTACCTTTTGCGCCTGTGCATGCTTGACTACATTTATCAGCAGTTCCCGCACATTTCGGAACAACAATACGCGAACATCATCCTCCAGAGGCTTATCCTGCCCGTCATCCTCAAACTCGGTTGCAATTCCGTGCTTCTTTTCAATTTGCCTGGTAAGCCATCCGGCCACCGCCTTCTCAAAGCCAAGTTCATACAATACCGGTGAACTAAGCTCAAAGGTCAATGTTCTGCTGTCCGTAATCGTCTGACCGAGTGTGTTGCAAACCTCAAGCAAGGCCTCAGCGATGTTTTTTGAGGGCGCAGATTTACGAAGTTCGTCCAGTCGGATTTTGGAAATACCCAGCGACTGACTGATTCGGTCATGTACTTCTACGGCCAGCCGACGCCTCTCACGCTCCTCGGCCAGAGATAACTCAGAAGCCAGAGACTTAAGCTGCGATTGGTACTCCAGAAGTCTTTCCTCCGCCTTCTCACGCTCCGTGATGTCAAGGGCTAGTGATATCACTCCCGATACACGCCCCTCATCATCATAACAGATTGTGTTATTCCACTCGCACAGAACGATTTCTCCACTCTTTGTAACGTTCTCATTAATGCTCTGGCTTGGCAGCTCGCCCCGCAGCAATGATTCTACAACACCCTCCACTTGACCCCGCGCTCCTTCCGGAATCAGAAAGTCAAAGAAGTTCCGCCCAAGAACCTCCTCTCGCAACCAGCCGAACAGCTCTTCCGCCCGAGTGTTCCAGTCGGTAACCCGGCAATCGTGGTCCCACAGAACAAAAGCTAACGGTGCAGTCTCGTACACATTACGATAAAGCTCCTCACTCTCTCGCAGCGCCGCCTCTGCCTTCTTGCGCTTTGTGATGTCACGCACTACCGCTAATACTCGTTTCTTACCTGCAAGGACCACCCGCTTTAGGCCGACTTCCGCCCAAAACAACTCCCCCGCCTTGTTCTTACATCTCCATTCAAAAAACTCAGGCTTACCCTTCGCAACCTTATTGATCCACCGCAACGCTTCCGCTTGCGTGTACGGATCCTCCCCGGAGCTCAGGTCCTCCATGCTGAGTTTTCGCGCTTCACCCCGACTATAACCAAACATCTCGCACATCCTGCGGTTAACATCAAGGATAGCGCCCGTTTCCATGTCATGCACAAAAATCGCATCGTTCGCCGCGTCAAATATCTCATGATAGCTGGCTTCTGACTTCCGCAGCTCCTCCTCCGCCCGCCTGCTGTCGCTGATATCAATCATCGTTACCAAATCGGCTCCCTTGCCCCCAAAAGATATCAGTTTCGAATACGTCTCTACCCACTTTGTCTTTCCCCGTTTTGTTATCGCCTTCCACGCATAATTAACCACAACACCTTTTTCACCCACATGCCTTCTGCGCGCTTGTTCCATAACAAACGCAATGTCATCTGGGTGCACTATTCTTGAATAGCATTCTTTCGGGCCCCAATCCAGCATCTCTTCAGCCGAGTACTCAAAAATGTCCGATGCCGCCTGATTGGCGTATTTGAACATATAATCTTGAACGATGAAAATGCCCATCACCGCTTGCTCGGAAATCTCTCGGAACTTCTCCTCACTTTCCTGCATCGCCTCCTCCATACGCCTGCGCGCCGTGACGTCTCTTATAATATGAACGGCCCTTATCACATTGCCTTTCTCGTCAAGGATAGGGTCCACTGACGCCGTTACCCACATATCTTTTCTCGGTATATAAAGCTCGGCCTGCTCATGACTCTTTGTCTGCTTCGCCCTCTCTAATGGACACACCTCATCTGGCAAATTTGACTCATGTATCAGCTTGTAGCACTTCTGCCCGACTATCTCGCCAAGACTCTTGTCCAAAAACTCCAACGTTGCAGCGTTCGCCTGAACGATTTTGAATCCACTATCAATCAGCATTATCGAATCTTTTGTCGCATTAAAGATGGTCTCTAACTCATCCAGCGCTTTTTCCGCCAAATCCGCCGTCCGCTCGCGATTGGAAACATCGTGGCTAACACCCCCTAATCCCCCCCCGCTGGACCGCTTGCCTTGCGTCTTTTCGACGGGCTTATCGTCGCTTGCGCCGTAATCTCGCATCGCCCCGCCCTTCCCAGACTAATCAATCAGTCCCCACTAAACACTCTTTACGCCCTTTCCTGTTGCGAATGACAAAATATACATATATAGAATATAAGAATCTAATATGAAAATCAACCTGTTTTTTTGGCCGGAATCCAACAGGCAATTTTAGCATTCGACCAACCTCCCTTTTTCTGCATAATCACACTAAGGCGGAGAACACGGACGGCTCCGCTCTTTCACACACTTTCACACCGTTGGCCTCAGAGTATCAGTGACTACGGACCTCATACGGCTGATGCCGGAATAAGGCAAAGCAGTCTCAACATAGAATCCCCCGAATTCCTGAACTGGTGCTCCGAACCGCCAGGCACAAATATCACATAATCCTTGCCGAATTCGTATTCCTTCCCCTCATACACAAAGACACCCTCCCCTCCAACCGCAAATATCTCATGCTCATGTGGATGCGTATGAAGCGGCGTACAACCACCCGGCTGTACCTCAAACATCCGCATCGCAAAATTATCCGCCCCATCTTCTTTAGATATCAGCCACCTTATCTCCGTATCCTTGGCACCATCTACCTCCACCGCACTTTTGCCAATATTGCTGCATTTTTCTATTTTCATATCTTTCCCTCTTAACTATTTACAAGCCCACAACTCATATAATCTCTCATCCAAGCTTCTTGTCCAGAATTTCAGAAACAACCTTTGGATTTGCCTGTCCCTTTGTCTTCTGCATAACCTGCCCTAACAGAAAGCCCCGCGCCTTCTTACTCTTCTTACCGCCGCTGGTCACATCTTCCACCGCCTTCGGATTCCCTGCAAGTATCTCCTCAACTATCGCCTCCAATTCACCCGCGTCGCTCTTCTGTATCAGGTCTGATTCCTCGGCTATCACTTCAGGCCTCTTGCCGCTTTTCACCATCTCCTCAAATATGCTCGTAGATGCCGTAGCGCTGACCTCACCTTTTTCAACCATCTTCGCTAATCCCGCCAAACTCTCCGCCGTGATACCCAAGTCAGCCACACTACAGCCCTGTTCATTGGCCAGCTTCAACCCGACTTGCGTAACCAGATTGCAGACCCGCTTTGCCTCCCCTCCGGCACTAACCACCTCATCAAAGAACTCCGCCGTCCCCCGCTCAGCCGTCAAAACCCCCGCATCATAGTCACTCAACCCGTATTCTTTGACATAGCGCATCTGCTTCTTTACCGGCAGCTCACACAATCGCCCACGAATTTCCTCAAGCCATTTCTCAGTCAGCTCAACCGGCACAAGGTCGGGCTCCGGGAAATACCTGTAGTCGTGCGCCTCTTCCTTCTCCCTCTGAAGGACCGTCACCTCCCGCCCGTCGTCCCATCCGCGCGTCGTCTTGCTGCCCATCTCCATCACCCTACCGGTCTCGACGAATTCATCGAGCTGCCTCTGCGACTCATAGTCCACGCTCCGCTCCAGCGCTCGAAAGCTGTTCAGGTTCTTAACTTCGACTATCGGCGTTCTGTATTCGCCGCCGTCTTTGCTGACAACCAGATTAATATTCGGTTCGAAACGCATATGACCCTTCTGCATATCAGCTTCCGACACACCAAGGTATCTTACTATCCGCTGCAGCTCCACCGCCAGCGCCCGCACCTCCGCGCTGCTGTTCATGTCCGGCTCAGTAACTATTTCCAGAAGAGGCGTCCCCGCCCTGTTCAAATCAACCTGTGAAAAATTACCCGCCGTGTGCACGTTCTTGCCCGCATCTTCCTCCAGATGCGCCCGGATTATCCCAATCCTCTTCGTCTCGCCCGACTCAAGCGGTATTTCAATAAAACCATTGGAACTAAGCGGCAAATCATACTGGCTTATCTGATAATTCTTCGGCAAATCAGGATAATAATAGCTCTTTCGGTCCCACTTCGTGAACTTCGCTATTTCGCAATTAAGAGCCAGACCTACCAGAACGGCATACTCGAACGCCTGCTTATTCATCACCGGCAGAACGCCCGGCATACCAAGACAAACAGGACACACCCTGCTGTTCGCCTCCTCACCAAAACTCAGCTCACAGCTGCAGAACATCTTCGTCTTCGTACACAGGTGAACGTGAATCTCCAACCCAACCAAAACTCTATACTGCAACTCACCCATTTCTCAATCAAATGTAATTACGAAACCACATGAATTTAACACTAATTAAGGCCAATTCCACAGCACAAATCTTACAAATAATCTATTGTTGCCCTTTCTCATTCGTGAAAATTCGTGGTCAAGTCGTAAAACACCGTTATACGACGAACCTCTCATACTCGAAACCGTTTCTTCCAAAGTTAAAAATCATTGCCAGCTTTCTTCCTGTGGCGCGTAAATAATTTAGGACCTGAGCCCTATGCACGTCTCCAATTTTATCCAAAGTCTTAAGTTCAAGAATGATCTTGTCATCAACTAAAATATCAGCGTAATATTCCCCCACAACCTCTCCATCAAAATAAACCCGAACCGGTGCTCGCTGTTGTGCAAGAATCTCGTTTCTCGCAAGAAGGACCATAAGGGCATTTTCATATACTTTTTCCAGAAAACCGGACCCCAGCTTATTGTGAACCTCCATTCCCAAACCGACAACTTTGTAAGACAAGTCCTTATAGATAATATCTTTATTATTCGTGTCCATTCGTGAAAATTCGTGGTTAGAAAATCAGTGGCTTTCGTTTGTGCCACTCTGTCTCCTTCTCAAACATCCTTGCTATCCGCAGCAATTTATCTTCACTAAAAGCCGGTGAGAGTATCTGCAA
>CAZENQ010000005.1:0-87794 GCA_964513655.1 uncultured Pirellulales bacterium
GTTCCGGAGGTCGAGGAGGTCGAAGGTGTTGACCAGAAGCTGGTGATGTTTACCAAGAACTGCAACGGCAAGCTGGCGACGACGGACTATAACCTGAGCAAGGTTTGTAAAGTGCGTGAGGTTGACGTAGTGAACATAAACGATTTGGCGACCTCGCTGAAGGTAATTGCCCTGCCGGGTGAGATTATGGAAGTCAAGATTATCAAGCCCGGCGAAGAGGCGGACCAGGGTATCGGTTACATGGACGACGGGACAATGATTGTTGTGGAAGGAGCGCGCAATAAGATCGGTCGCATGACAATGATTAGCGTGACCAGCTCGCTTCAGACCTCAGCGGGAAAGATGATTTTCGGCAAGTTCGAAGGATTTGTGCGGAGGCCGGAGGATAACAAGAGGCGGGCACCAGAAAAAAAGTTGGCCGGTGCGAATGCATCAAGGAACAATAAGCGTTAAGGTACTCTGTTGTTAGCGATCGAGGGCTGTTTCTGAGCCTCTTCTCAATTCATTGAGCGGGTATAACAGGCAAGAGTATATGCGATGCGCGATCGGCGTTGTGATAAACTGTCTGGGTCGCTTTTCTCAGCTGGGCATCGTCGCCAAAAGGATGGCCGGTGTTGGGATTTCTGTCAAACCGAGGGAAATTACTGCTGGATATCTCGACGCGAATTCTATGGCCCGGCAAAAAGACATTGCTGGTGACCCACAAATCTATCTCATATCGATAAACTTTGCCCGGCACAATCAAAGCCGGCTTCGCCGCAGAATCGCGATACCTGGCGCGGATAATGCCGTCGCACAGGTTGAATGGGCGACCATCGGGGTAAACATCGATAAGTTTGGCCGTCCAGTCGGTATCAGGCGCACTGCTGGCGGCATAAAGAACAACGCTTACGGGTCCGGTCACCTCGAGTGCATTGTTAAGCTTTTCTGAGGTGAAGACCAAGACATCATCTCGTTTTTCGACGTTGCTCTGGTCGAGCGGCCCAAGTTCTTCACCAAATAATATGCACCCACCCCTGGTAGGTACGGGATTTTCAGGGTCATAGATAAAGGTGTCAGCGGGTTCATTAGCCGGCTTCCGGAGGCTGAGAGTTCCATCACCGGCCAGGCTGTTGGCAGCGTGTTTGCTGTGAAAGTAGTAGGGCGTATATTGCGTTCTTTCCAAAGGCCATTCGTACTCGTTGCGCCATTGATTTGAACCCATCACAAAAATACGATATGGCGGCAAATCGTCGATACCGGCGCCTTTATTTTTTAGCCAGTGAGCAAACCATCTTTTTTGCAGGTCTTCAACGTCGATTTGGGCGTTTGGACCAAAATCCCTTTCACCTACCATCCAGTTAGGACCGTGACCCCAAGGGCCAACAATCAGGTGACAATGTTTTCGAGCGATATCTGAGGTCGCCTTCTGTCTTACGGCACTTACATATTTGAAGGCCTGGTTCACAAAGATATCGTACCAGCTACTTAGCGTAATGTTGGGCACCTTGACTTGCTCTAGTGTATTTACAATGTTTGCCTGAGCCCAGTAGCTGTCGAATTGGGGGTGGGCTATCCAGTCGCGCATGAACCGCACCTGAAAGCCGATTTGTTCGTCCCATTTCGAAAGCGGCAGCTTCCAGTAGGCCTTGTTTATGTCCCAGTTGGCTCTGAGCCCGGCTCCCTCGCCTTCGGTGGGTTTTAGCATCTCGCTTGCCCAACCCATCATTGTGCCGAGGCCAAAGGCACCGCCGATGTAGGCGCAGTCCCTGTGCCAGTCTATCAACGGAACTATCGTGAACATCGCCTTGAGCCAATCACCTGCATCGGGCGCGACAATCCATTGCGTAAAGCCAAGATAGGACCCTCCTGTAGTAGCTATTCTGCCGTTACACCATGGTTGAGCCAGAATCCATTTCTGTGTGTCCAGGCCATCATTCCTTTCGTTCACACCCGGCTCCCAGGCCCCCTCGGAATCACCTGTCCCCCGGCAGTCCTGGATTACAAAGACGTAACCTTCAGCTGCAAAGTAGCTACTGAGGTCATCTTTGGCGTTACCCTTGCCATACGGGGTGCGTGTAAGTATAACCGGAAATCTGCCACTGGCTTTAGGCAGCGAGATGTTCGCCGCAAGCCCGATGCCGTCTCTCATCGGGATGTGTACGTTTCTGCGGACTTCAATATCAAGGATCTTTGTTTTCTTTTGCTCAGGGCCGGTCTTTTCACAGGAAGTCGACAGAGCCAGAAGAGTAAGCAGGACTGCGACAAGAGTGGTGTACTTTTTCATCGAGTATTATCCTTAATGGACATTTACCATTTATACTTGTTTAGCCATGTTACTGGATTTCAGGAGGGATTTTACGAACAGTGCGACGGCTGCCAAGAGGCCGGCGGCGAACAACGGCCAATAGAAGTGTGACTGGTAGTCCGGCTTTGTGATGTGTCGGCCGGCGATGCAGAAAGAGACAACCACAACGACGGCGGCGAGTATGAAAGCGAGCCAGTCGGCGAGGGCGACTTTAACAGGCCTGGCATGGTCGGAGCGGTAGAGTATTATTGCGGCGAATACGAGCAGTGTGATAGAAACAAGGATGGGCGCGAGGACCGGAGAGGCCCATGGGGCTGGTATCAAAAACAGTATGTCCCAGTCCATGATGGTGGCGGGCCAGTCGAGGAGGACCTTCAGCCAGACGTAGTAGAAGATATCCCAGACCGCGAAGATGGTGAGGAAGTAGGCGAAACGCCGGCGGTGATTTTGGCCGAACAGATATGAGGCGGTAAGGATTAAAACCAGTGTGGCAGCTTCTCGGCCGACTTCAGTCAAGAGGAGGCGCTCCCATAGAGGGCCGATACCAAATTCGGCCAAGGGGAAGGTAAAGCCGTTGGGATAGAAGATTGCTCGGAGGTAGACAACCACGGCGGCCTCGATATATCCGAAGGCGATGCTGAAGACGACGGCGATAAGAAATCGTTTGAATGTTCTTTTGAGCTGCTCTTGAGCTGTATCAGGCAATCCCTGTGTCATTTTGGTTACAGCTTCTTCAATTGTTTCAACAGTTCGGGGATGATTTTGCTTTCCGGCACTATTGCGATTCTTCGTCCTTTGCGGTAGATGAAGGCCTTGTTCTTTGCGGCGCAGACGGCGAGGTCGGCGTCGGCAGCCTCACCGGGGCCGTTGACTATGCAGCCCATCACGGCGATACGGATAGGTTTATCAATATCAGGAAGGTTCTTTTTTACCCGGCGTGCCAGTCTGGTTATGTCGATTTGAGCACGGGCACAAGTCGGGCAGACAACCAACTGGACTTTTGGGCGTTCGTACAGAGCCAGTGAGGCTAAGAGTTGCTTTGCAATTTCTGTTTCCACTACCGGATTTCCCGCGGCACTTACCCTGATGGTGTCACCAATGCCTTCTGCGAGCAGCGTGCCCAGGGTAACAGCAGAGGGTATCTGCGCATCTTCAGGGAGGCCCGCGTGGGTCAGGCCGAGGTGTATTGGGTAGTCGAAGGTTCCACTAATTAGCCGGTTGATTTGGATGGTCCGGAGGCAGTCGCTGCTTTTTGCGCTAAGAACCAGTTGCGTGAAGCTGCGTCTTTGAAACAGCGCCACATATTTTTTTATTTCCTTCAGCATAAAAGCAACGCGTTTTTTAGCAGGGACGTCCCCGATTTTGAGGTTCCTGATGCTCGCCTCGTTGACTCCTATCCTGATGGTGGTCTTGTGCATTTTGGCCGCGTCTATGATTCGGTGAATGCTTTTGGGGTCTTTAATATTTCCGGGGTTGAGTCTTATCTTGGCCGCTCCGGCTTCTATCGCTTCAATCGCCCGGTTGGGGCTGAAGTGGACATCTGCGATGAGGGGGACGGACACTTTTTGTACGATTTTAGCAAAAGCGGCTGTATCGGCGCGGGTGGGTACGGCGATTCTGACCAGGCGGCAGCCGGCACAGGCGAGTTGATTGACCTGCCTTACGCAACGGGCAATATCAACGGTGGGTACCTTTGTCATCGACTGGACAATAATTGGCGATGATGAGCCGATTTTTACGGGTCCGGCCCTGACGGTTATTGTTTTTCTTCTTTTAATCATACCGAAATTGTAGCTTGTATTATGGCATCGGGCAAACTAAAATGCGTCCGAACGGTAAAGGCGGTTTTGTGCCGGTTGTACGCCTGGCTGAGTTCTTGGCCGTAAAAGTGAGCTGTCATTATGAGGGTAACAAGGCCGGTGTTGATACTTATAGAAGTTTTTGCGGTTTTGCTTATCGCCTATTCGGCATTGGGGTGGGCGCTGTATTTTATGCAGCCGACGTTTGTGTACAAGCCTGTGCGGGACGTTTCTTATACACCGGACGAATTGGGTCTGGATTTTGAAGAGGTAACGCTTAAAACCGCCGACGGCGTGCAGTTGAGCAGTTGGTACGTGCCGACGGAGAATTCGGAGCTTACGGTGCTGTTCTGCCATGGTAACGGGGGCAATATAACGCACCGTTTGGACAGTATAAATATCCTTCATAATCTGGGGCTGAACTGTTTTATTTTTGATTATCGCGGCTACGGCGACAGCGAGGGCAAGCCAAGCGAGGAGGGGACATACTTAGACGCGATGGCAGCGTACAAGTGGCTTACCGAAACGAGAAAGCTCCCGGCGAACAAGATTATTATATTAGGCAGGAGTCTTGGCGGAAGCATCGCGGCACAGTTGGCGAGCAAGGTGGATGTGGCGGGCCTTATTGTTGAAAGCGGTTTTACATCGTACGTTGATATGGGCAGGAAATTTTACCCCTATATGCCGGTTCGGTGGTTCGCGAAGTTCAGCTACAGAACCATCGATTACATCAGGGAAGTCCGCTGTCCGGTGCTTGTAATCCACAGCCGAAATGATGAGATTGCGCCGTTCGAATTTGGTTTAGAGCTATACAGGATGGCGAATGAGCCGAAGGAGTTTGTTGAGATTTTCGGCAGCCATAACGACGGTTTTTTGGTCTCGAGCGAGACTTACAATAAGGCCTGGGCCAAGTGGCTAAAATTCTTAGAGCAATACTACGAGGGCCGGACCACCGGCCATCAGGCATCATAGCGGCATGGAGTTTTGGCTGTTTAGCGTGGTAATCCTAAGTCGTCATTTGCGTTAGAGGAGACAGAAATGAGCTGGCAGTTGTACATTAGTTTGAGCGTAATGATGTTTCTGGAGTATGCGATTTGGGGGGCGTGGGCGCCGGTCTTGGCGGCCCGCTTGTTGGGTCCACTGAAGTTCAGCGGCAAACAAACCGGCTGGATCTATGCGACGCTGCCATTAGCGTGCATCATCTCACCGCTGGTCGCCGGACAGCTTGCCGATAAGTGGGTGAACACGGAGCGGATACTTTTTGTATCTCATCTGCTCGGCGCGGGGCTATTGTTTACTGCCGCTCGACAGAGGAGATTTGGCAGTCTTTTTGTGGCAATGCTGTTTTATTCGTTTTGCTACGCGGCCACGCTACCGCTTGTCAATGCGCTGATGTTTGCCCAGCTAGCTGAAAATCAGTTGGACATTAGCGTCAATTCTCCCGGTATTTTCATCTGGGCACCGATTGCGTGGGCGCTGGTTGGGTATTTTCTGACGGGGTGGCGGTGGACCTTCAAGACCGAGGGCGAGGGGCGAGACTGTCTATTCATGGCGGCTGGGTTGTCTGCGATTATGGCGGTAGGCTGTTTTTTTCTGCCGGAGACAGTCCCGGCGAAATCGGGCGAGATACCGATACTGGGGGCGATGGGGATGCTGGCCGATAGTAATTTCCTAATCTTTATAGTACTGTCGATGATAGTGGCCGGGATGATGCAGTTCTACTTTCTGGGGACAGCCCGCTTTATGCAGGATATGGGGATTGCCGCCAAGAACGTGCCTGCGTCGATGGCGATTGCACAAGCGGTGCAGGCAGTCGCTACTTTCTTCGCGCTGGGCCTGTTATTAAGAAGCCTTGGGTTCAAATGGACATTGACCGTGGGTGCGGGATGCTGGCTCGTGATGTATATTGTATATGTGGCGACAAAGCCGCGGTGGCTGGTAATCATGTCGCAATCGCTACACGGACTTGCTTATGTCTTTTTTATCATCGCCGGTCAGATTTTCGCAGAGAGCATCGCTGCTGAGGAGATTCGCAGTTCGATGCAGGCGCTTGTTTTTGCGGCGACGGTTGGAATTGGTCTTTTCTTAGGGACGCAGTTTGCCGGTGTGGTAATGGATGTATTTAAGAAAGATGATCAGTTCCGCTGGCGTCCTATTTACACTGTGCCTTGCGCAATAACGCTTGTGTGCCTAATAGGATTGGTCTTATTCTTCAAGAGTTAGAATTTTCTCAGCAGTCCTATGACGACGGCTTCGATATGGCATTTGTCTGAGTAGATAGGGCCGTAGTTGTCGTTTGACGGCTGGAGTCTAACCTGCGTTTTTTCCTTGTAGAATCTTTTTATTGTAGCGTTTTCATTATCGACGACGGCGATGACCAGCTGGCCGTTGTTAGCTACGAGGGTGGACCTGCAAATCACGTAATCGCCATCCCGGATGTCGTCGTCGAGCATACTGTCGCCTTTTACCTGAAGCGCGAAGATATTATCATCCGGTGCGAAATGCGAGCTCAGGGACAGCAGCTGAGTGTCTTCGACAGCTTCTATGGGGGCACCGGCGGCGACCGTTCCGACAAACGGTATGGTTGCCGGGGGGCGGGCGGGCGAGTCCTGGTCGTTGTCGCTGAGTAGTTTAAGCAGTTCTTGCGCTTTGGAAGTCAGGTTCAAAGAGCGAGCCCTGCCCGGCGAGGTCGAGAGCAGGCGTTTTTTTCGCAGTTCTGCGATATGCTCGAATACGGTGCTTCGGCTTATGCCCAGTTCGGATGCTAATTCGGCCATCGTCGGGGAATAGTATTGACTGGTCTGAAAAGAGTTTATGGCTGTTAATAGCTGTAGCTGACGCGGCGTGAGCTGGTTTGTCGGTTTTTTTAACTGCATATTTTATTAATCCTTTTCGGTGGAGGACGGAGTCTGCAGGCGGTTGAGTCTGTGTCAGTTCTTGTGGCACAGCGTTGGGTGTCGAGCCGAGCAGTGCGGGTACAATATGGCTCAGCGATTGGATGAATTTAGTCAGGCGGCCCATGGAAGGGCGGTGGGCTATGGTCGGCTCGGGGGGCCAAACGGAGACGAAGTCGCCGCCCGGTCCGAATCTGCATACGGGCTCGGGGTGATTGTTTAGGCAGCTGTCCATTTTTTTCTCCTGTTGCAGCCGGTGGTAACCGGCAGTAAGCGGATTTTGGCAATGCTACGCAACTATATGTATCGGTGATACGGAAGTGAAAACCCTAACAAAAACCGAACAAAAATCGGCGGACCGAGGAAATTTTTTGGCTGATTGGTTTTGTTAACCGGAGGGGCGATTATATGGGACTTTTGGAGGTTGGCTGGGTGTGGTGTGGGGCTGAATAGGCGGTACCTGAGCGGAGGAAGGTTGACCTGATATTGAGTGGTTGAGTCGAATCCCTTGGTAGCAGGGCAAGTCGTTTGGCTTTGCGGCGTACGGTCTTTGGGATTTGTTAGTGGGGGACAGTTGTTAGGAAGGGGCCGCTACTTTTACCAACCGGGAACTTGGCATTTGACTTAGAAGCAATCCTAAAATATAATCCCTGCTTGTTTTTATGTAACTAAAGTGTTTGGCTTTGCTTAGGAGTACGTATGCTGATGAACGCGACTATAGCGGGCATATTCAGGCCCACCAAGAAAGCATACGCAGGATTCTACGATATTGTGCTGATTATTTGCGGTTCGTTACTCATTGCGTTGTGTGCTCAAGTCAAAGTGCCGCTACCGTTTAGTCCAGTTCCTATTACGGGCCAGACGTTTGCGGTGTTGATGGTAGGTGCGCTTCTGGGTTCACGTCGAGGCAGTTTGTGCGCACTTGCGTACATAATACAAGGGGCGGCGGGGCTGCCCGTCTTTGCGTTCGGAGGCGGCCCTGCGGTATTGGCAGGTCCTACGGGCGGGTATCTGGCCGGTTTTGTTGTGGGCGCTTATGTTACGGGAACACTGGCGGAGAGGGGCTGGGACCGGCGAGTTGGTACAACCATATTGGCGATGGTCCTGGGTAATCTTGGCATTTACAGCTTCGGGCTGGTTTGGCTGTGCTGTCTGATGGGGGTCGGTAAAGCTGTACTTGCTGTGGGTCTTTATCCTTTCATTGTTGGCGATCTGTTGAAGATAGTATTGGCGGCGATAGTTCTGCCGTCGGCATGGAAGCTGCTTGGCAAAATAAATCCGCCAGCAGAAGGCGATGGTCAGGACTAAACGCGGTTAAGTCATTCGGGGTGTTTTCCTGTTGCGGCAGTTCGTCGAACAAAACCTTTTGCGAGTGCCCTCATCCAGAGCCAACCGAGGAGACAGCCCAACAGGTAATGCGGGAAATCCCACCAGACAAATGTTGTGCCCAAGAGGGCAGCTCCTAAAAAAGTGGAGCGGAGCTGTTGTAAGAGCCAAGGCTGCCAAAGCTGGAGTACCTCAAGCAGGCATGTAATGATAAAAACACTTGCTGCGATGTGGGCTGTGTGCTTTTTGTTTGGCAGGAAGAAGAATACGACCAGGCACCAAAAAATCTCGTAAAGCAGACCCGCCCCATAGTTGTTGAACCACCAAGCAGCCGGTCCTGAATAATTCTTAAACAGAAATCCGGTCGGCGTGACGATACAAAGAGAAAGGAGAATCCATTTTCGTTTGATGAAGAACGACGTGATATTGCTGAGTTTTCTGGTCATTCGAGCGAGTCTTTTCGGGGCTTGTGCTTGCTCAATCTTCCAATGCGTCGAGGGTGTCGATTACGATTGGAATATGCGTGTAGGCCGGGCCACCTGCCATCATTACCGCTACAGAGGCAGCTTCAAGAATTTGCTGGTGAGTTGCCCCCGCGTCGAGGCATTTTTGCACATGTAATCTGATGCATGGCGCGCAGCGTTGAGTCACGCCGATGGCCAGAGCAATAAGCTCCTTTTCCCGTACGGAAAGAGCGCCGTCCTTCATGACTTTTGAGAACAAGCCCGCGAAACCGCTGACGGTATCGGGGGTTTGCTCTTTCATTTTTGCGACATCATCTTTGAACTTCTCGAAAAATTCTTTTGCCTGGCTCTCCATGATGTCCTCCTGTGAATAGTATTTTTAGCTTTTTTTAAAGGCTTCGCCTAAAGCTTCTATTATGTCGGTGGCAATGAGGCTGACCTGGCCGGTTTTTTCGGCAGCGATGTCCCCGGCCAATCCGTGGATATAGACTCCGAGGACAGCCGCCTCGAAATCACTCATGCCCTGGCCGACAAGGGCGGTTATTACTCCTGTCAGGACGTCACCTGAACCGGCCGTGGCCATGCCGGGATTGCCGGTCTTATTGACGTAGACTTTCTCACCATCGGTCACGACTGTTCCTGCGCCTTTTAAGACAACGATGGATTTGGTCTGCATCGCTAACTGGGTGGCTTGTATTTGACGGTCAGATGGAAGCGGGTCTCTGAAGAGCCCTGCCCAGAGTCTTTTCATCTCGCCGGGGTGGGGTGTGAGAATCAGCTTGGCCTTTAGATTGTCGGGCCAGTTCTTTATTTTGCTCAGGTTGTTGAGGCCGTCACCATCTATGAGCAGACGCAGATTTTGCTGTTCGAGCAGTACCTCGACAACAGAACGAAGGTCAGCACTGGTGCCTACGCCCGGGCCGAAGGCAAAGCAATCATTGTCGCTAATGATATCGAGGATGGTATTGACTGCCTTTGCGGATATCCGGCCGGCGCTATCCTCGGCAAGCGGTATGGTCGTATAAGAAGGCTCTATGGAGGCGACTATCGGCAGCGCACTTTTGGCGGTTGCGACGCGTACGAGGCCGGCGCCGGCTCTTAGGGCCGAGCGGCCTGCTAGGGCAGCGGCCCCGGTCATCCCGACACTGCCGGCTATTATGCAGACCTTGCCGAAATCGCCCTTGTGGCCATCAATCGGCCTTGGCTTTAGTTTTGGGATGTCAGTTGTTACCTGCATTTTTCAATTATTGCTCTGTTCAATTTTTTTATTAATAAGCATTGCGGTGACACCGGCGGAAAAGCCGTTGTCGATATTGACGACAGTGACACCAGAGGCGCAGGAATTAAGCATTGTCAAAAGGGCGGAGAGTCCCTCAAAGCTTGCGCCATAGCCAACGCTGGTGGGGACAGCGATTACGGGGCAGCTTACGAGGCCTCCTACGACGCTTGCGAGGGCGCCTTCCATTCCGGCAACGACGATGATGACATTTGCGTTTTGGAATTTACCAAGATGTCCGAGCAGTCTGTGCAGGCCGGCCACTCCGACATCGCAAATCAACTCGGTCCTCTGGCCCATAATCTCGGCGGTAACCTGCGCTTCCATTGCGACGGGCAGGTCAGCGGTCCCGGCGGTGACAATCGGTACGACAGTTTTCGAGGGCCGGATTTCTTTCTGCTCGAGGACGATTGCTCTGGCGAGTTTTTCGTACCGGGCCTTAGGAACTTTTTTTGTTTTGGTCAGAGCTTCGAAGACGTGCTCTTCTGCTCTGGTGGCGAGGACGTTACTGCCCTTCTCGGCCATCGCCGAAAAGATTTCAATTATATGCTCGATGGCCTTGCCGGGGCAGTAGATGACCTCCGGGAAGCCCCTTCGAAGCTGGCGGTGGTGGTCTATGTGGGCGAAGCCGAGGTCTTCGAACGGCATGTGACGAAGTTTTTCAACGGCGTCTTCGACGCTGATGTCACCGGCCTTGACTTTTTCGAAAATTGTTTTCAATTCTTCGGCCTGGATATTTCACCTACCTTTTGTTCTTAGTTTTTCAACTGGTTGCCTTCGGCTCAAGGGTCAAGTCTGCAAACAGTCCTGCTTTGAACTTGTGATACGCCAGAGAAGCTACCATAATGGCATTGTCGGTGCAATATTGTTTTGGAGCGACGAGCAATTTTCTTGTGGGGACAGCCTTATTGCAGGACTGCTGGATAGCGGCCCGCAATTGCGTGTTTGCCGCCACTCCACCACCGAGCAGGACTGTTTTGGCGCCTATTCTTTCAGCCGCCCGCCGAGTCTTTTTAACGAGGACATCAATCACGGCCGCCTGGAATGACGCCGCGATATCGGCAATCTGCTGCTCGCTCATCGAGTCAACCTTGTCCTCGCCTTTCATGTCCTGGCCGCGACAATAGTACAGTACGGCGGTTTTGATGCCGCTGAAGGAAAAATCGAGCGAGTCGGGGCCGAGCATTGAACGCGGAAATTTGATTGCGTCTGGATTTCCTTTTTTGGCCGCCTGTTCAATTGCAGGGCCTCCGGGATACGGCAACTTCAGGATGTTTGCCACTTTGTCAAACGCCTCGCCGGCGGCATCGTCAATGGTAGAACCAAGCGGTTTTAGCTCCAACGGCGATTGACATTCATAGAGACAGGTGTGTCCGCCCGAGACTACGAGGGCGACGGCTGGCAGCGGCAAGCTTTCCTCAGTGAGCATCGCCGACTGCAAATGGGCGTGGAGGTGATTGATTGCAATCAAGGGCTTGTCCCAGGCCAGGCTCAGCGTCTTGGCGGCAGTGACGCCGACTATCAAGGCGATGGTCAAGCCGGGCTGATTCGCAACGGCGATTGCATCGATATCATCTTTGCCGATGCCGGCCTGTTCAAGTGTTTCGGTTATAACAGGGTATATTTCTTCAATGTGCGCGCGTGATGCAATTTCCGGAACGACACCACCATACTTTTCATGGAGTTTGTTCTGCGAGGCTACGACGGAGGATTTGACAATTCGACCATCGGTCACGACAGCGGCGGCGGTTTCGTCACAGCTAGACTCGATACCAAGGATATTAACAGGCTTGTCCCTTTCTTTCATAAACGGATATTAGCCGAAGAATGGTGCTTTGTCAATTCGGTGCTCGAACGCTAAGGACCAATTGACGGTGCCGATAACTGATAGGGTTTTGCCTGTTTGAAAAGTTCCAGTCGTTTACGGATTTGACCGACCAATTCGTCATTTTGGTCGGTGAAGGCCAGAGCAAGGGCCTTTTGCGCGGTTTCAACAGCGCGGTCAAACTGACCGGCTGCGGCGTAGCTGGTTGCCAGTGTGTCAAGGATTGTGGCGGTGTCATATCGTGTCAGTTCAGCAGCGCGTTCGGCGAGCTCAATCGCCTGATTTGCGTCCTGCACATCGGGGTCGTAATGTATGGCGAGAATCTGGGCAAGGCCGTTTAATGCCGGCGTCAAGTTGGGCTTGGTCTCCAGTGCCAAGCGGAAGTGGCTGACCGCCTCATTAAGACTGCCCTGCGTTCTCAGCGCATAGGCCAAGTCATTGTGTGCCTTGGCGTAGTCCGGCTTGCTTTGTACTGCCTGACGGTAGTGGCTGATTGCCGCGTCGAGCTTACCCTGTAATCTAAGCGTATCGGCAAAACGGAAGTGCGTTTCTGCGTTGTTGGGTATCAGATCCAGCGAGTGTAGATAGTGGTCGATCGCCTCGTCGAGCCTGCCCCGTGAGCCAAGTGCAAAAGCGAGAGCATTGTGCATCATATAATTATTTTTGGTTACCGCGAGCGCATGTTCAAACAATGTGAGGCTATTTCGCCAATAGCCTACCTGCGTGCGGGTGCCCATCAGCAGGGCGGCAAGGATTAATACGGCAGATGTTGGAAGTCCAATTTTTTGATAGGGTCGTCCTGCGAGAAGTTCAGCAACACCGAAGGCAAGGATGATAAAGAGCCCGATAGACGGTAGATAAGTGTAGCGGTCGGCCATGGCCTGTTCCCCTACCTGCACCAGGCCGATAACAGGAAGAAGTGTCACGATGTACCATAGCCATCCTACCGCAAGATAACGGTGTCGTTGTCGGGCCGCGTAAACTACACTAATCGATACGATAGCCAGTAGTAAAAGTGAGACTATTGGCTTGGATAGGGGCATAGTATCGTAGCGGTGAGGGTAGAAGACCGCCAGCCGGGCCGGATAAATCATTTTACCTATATAGCTGACGTAAGAAACGAGGGCATTTGCCATACGCGAATTCAGAGTCAGAACCTCTGTTGGCGCAACTGTTCCGGCAGTTTTCTGGACGGTATAGGTAACCACACACGAGGCCGCCGCGAGAACAAACAAAAGGATTTTTTCACAGATTAACCGGTATGCCGTCGCTTTTTGACAAGCTGGTTTTAGTGTTCTTATCTGTGGTGTTGAAAAGCGTTCCAAGGGCCAGAGGTCGAGCAGAAGCAATACGAAGGGCAAGGTTACGAGCATGGGCTTCGCCATCAGGCCGAGACCAAGTGCCAAGAATACCAGTATATACCTGCAAATTCCGGGCCGTTCCGCGTATAGTATGTAAGCTGCCATCGTCAGCATCCAGAAAAAAGAACTCAAGACATCCTTGCGCTCAGAGATCCACGCAACAGACTCCACGTGGAGAGGATGCAGAGCAAACAAGGCGGCTACAAAGGCACTGGGCCAGACCGCCCGCGTCATCCTGTTCAATACCCAAAACAGCAGCAGCGTATTTGCTATATGAAAGAACAAACTGGTTAAATGATGCCGGCCAGAGTTTAGGTCAAACAGCTCGCAGTCCAGCATGTGGCTCAGCCAGGTCAACGGATGCCAGTTGGCCGCATGTGTGGTGGTAAAGGCCCAGGAAACGGCGTCACGAGTGAATCCGCCAATGACATGCGGATTCCTCGTGACATACTGGTCATCATCGTAGTCGATAAACTCGTTATGACGGAGCTGCTCGAAGGCAATAAAGGTAGCCAAGGCCAGCAACAGGTATATCAAGACCACATACGGTTTTTTTAGCGAGCTCTCGGTTAGGGGGACAACAGGGCCCTGCGATAGGCTTATGCCATCTTCGCTGACAGCCCCCTGCTGCGCCGGATCAGCGCTCTGTTTAGTTTCTTCTCGATCGCTGTAGGACGTTTTATTCATATAATCATATTATTGCCAAATGCACTTTAGCACAAGATTTAGGCCCGGATATCCTCAACTGAAATAAACTATGAAGGATTTTTGCCTTTGACCACATATTTGGCCAGGAGCAATATTTGCTTGCAGATGCTTTTGCATACATGGGGCAGCGAGAACCTGATTGGAATAGGCCGGGGCAGTTCAAAATCCGTGCATGTGTTTTCAGTGAAGCTGTCGCCGACGATTTTTATTTCGGCCGGCTTTGAGCACCCAAAACTTATTTGTCTTGCCGTTTTGATAATGGGAAGGTCTCGGGGCTTGATATTGACGAGCTCGGAGCAGATGGTTTCACAGGCGATTGGCTCTGTGCCACCAATGAGATAGCCGAGTGGCCTTGCTCTTCCTCTGATTGGCCCGGGGCCATCCATTACCGTAACGGCGTCAATTATGGTCAAGGCCGGGGCAAGGAATTTGAATATTGCGATGAGTAATTCGCAGAAATCGTCGGCGTTTTTTCCTTTTGCGAAGTGCCAGAGGGCCTTTCTTTTGCCTGCGACGGTGCCGAACATATTTTTGACCGCGAACGTGGCAACCAACTGCTGATGTGTTTTAAACTTTGGCAGATTTATAATCACGTCGGCATCGAGCGCGACCGTGCTTATGCCGATTTTGGTGTTGTGTCTTCCTACGCGGCATATTTTTGGTTTAGTGAGCGGTTTTACGGGCACGGCCAATTTTCTCAGTGGTTCCTGCAGTTTCAGCGCCTTAATGCAGCCGAACACATTGCCCCATGCGGGCGAGTCGCCAACGAATGGCTTTGCACCAAAATCTTTCAGCAGCTTGGCGGTCTCGATAATTACGGCAGGGTCGGTCTGGGCGGCATGCCGGCGTGACCTTGGGGCGATAAGATTGGGCTTGAGCAGGACGGTATCGCCGGGTCTTACAAATTTTTGCAATCCGCCGAGAAGTTCGAATTGCGTTGCAATTGCATTGGCGATTTTGGCCTGGCCGTAGTCCGTGCATCGAGTCAGCGCTACCGTTGGATTGGGCATATGGCGGCTCAATCAATTATCCTGGTACAAACGAACAGATACGTCCTGATAACGGGTTTAGGCTTTGGTCTGCTGAAGAGCAGACCCGCTAAAGTCACTTGGGGGCTGATGTATTTTTGCGGCCCGAGCAGGATAAAGTCGCCGGGGCCCATTTTTGCTCTTAAGCGGCAAGAGGTGAAAACAATTTCTCCTGCCTTTTCGCGGGCGGCCAATTCGGGGATTGAAGTGCTGATTGGTGGCAAGAACACCGGCACGACATCGAAGTCACACACACCTCTTGAGGTGGGGCTTTTCCGGGCTTTTATTCTCAGGGCGATTTTTCCCGGCCCGGCGGTTTTTCCTTCCGATGAGCCGGACTTTGGCGTGTAGAAAATGGTTTGGCGCCTGACCAACCTGCCGATGTTGATGTCATCCGGCTGGTCATCAGTCAACAATACAGAAACTTTTTCCATTTTCCTGCCGCCGGCATTGCGCAATAAGTCACTGACTTTGTTCCACATATCGAGCTGGCCGAAGCCGACTGCGAAGGAGTTGGCGGCGAATGCATTGGAGTCTTTAAACCACAACGGTTTTGTGTAGAGCATCTGCCAGATGCCGTCCAATGTGCTTGTATTCTCAGCCGGTATGTCAAAGATAAAGATGTTGAAATTTATTGTCTTCAGCAATTTGCCAGTTGTGTCTTTTGCATCGGCAGATGGGGCCAGATCGGCGATTTTGGTTTGCTCCCATATACGTTTGTCTTTTTCAGGGTCGTTGCAGCCCGCCAGCAGAAGGCCGGCAAAACCAAAAAGTGCAATCTGGAGAACGCGATTCATAAAAATAGATTAGCGACTGTACGGGGGGCTGTCAAATGACGATTGACAATTAAAGGCTGATGGCTTACAATTACCGGGCGACTTGGGGAATGGTGTAATGGTAGCACGACTGACTCTGGATCAGTTAGTCAAGGTTCGAATCCTTGTTCCCCAGTTATTTCTTTACCAGTCGAATTCGGCGATGATGGGTGTGTGGTCGCTCGGTCGCTCCGCCAGTCTGGGTTGTTTGTCTATGTAGCAGGCGGTGGATTTTTTTGCGAGTGGCTTTGTTGCGAGGATGTGGTCTAATCTCCAGCCGCGATTGCGTTTGAAAGCGCCTCTCATTCGGTAATCCCAGAAAGTGTACTGGCCAGCTTGCCTGCAGTGCATTCGAAACACATCGACGAATCCCCACTTCATGACCTGATTTAACGCTTTGTGAACGTCCGGATGGAAACAGACGTGCCCCAACAGGCCTTCGGGGTCATACACGTCTATCGGTTCCGGCGCAATATTGAAATCGCCCACCCAAAGGAGGGCGTTTGTGGGCTTGAAGTTGCTATCGAAAAATGTAAGTAGACGGTTAAACCAGCTTAATTTGTACTCGAATTTTTCGGACTCGGGCGAGTAGCCCTGCGGGACATAGGTATTTACAATTACGATACCGTTGATTTCGGCTTTGGCCAGGCGAGGTTCGTCTTTGGGCTCATCGTCGAAGCCAAACTGAACGTTTGCTATTTCACTTTTGCTGAAGATGGCCACACCGTTATAGCTTTTCTGGCCTCTGAAGATATATTTGTAGCCGGTTTCGTCGAACGCATCTGCGGGGAAATCGGTATCCTGCACCTTTGTTTCCTGCACACAGAGAATATCCGGATGATGCCGAGCGAGCCACGCAAGCACAACGGGCAAGCGAGCGCGTAAGGAGTTGACGTTGAAGCTGGCTACTTTCATTTAAGCTGCTGCCAAGTAGACGTCATTATAAACCGGATTATTGGTGCTGTAGTATTGTCCGGACCCGGCAAATGCGGTAAATCACATTTTGCAAAGGCCGCAAAGAGCCTATGTAATACTATCAAAATATTAGTGATTTTCCACGAATATGTTCAAAAACTGGACCGGCGAGAAAAGTGGAGAGCTGCCGGAATAGCAAAGCAATTAACCCCTCCAGCTAAACGTTTTCTTATGCTGCCTTAAAAGAACAGGCTTCGGTATCACGTGAGTTCCTCAACCTGCTTTTTGGATTTGGTCCTGGCGGGCGTACTTTTTATCGATATTGGTTTTTTCGCCGCCTTCTCTATTTCCTTGATTTGTGGTGGGGCGGCTCTTTTTTGCAACACCTGCTTAGCTGCAGGGGTTTTGTCAACTATGGCGTAACTCTCAATTACAGTAAGTAAGGCCAACAGAAAGCTGAGTGTGCTTTCCGCGCCCTGATTGATGTTGACGCCTCCGGCCATGAGACCGTCGTTGCAGCCCTTGGTTCTAAAGTCGTAAAGTGGAATGTGCAGGTCATTCGTGCCCAGGAACCAGTCAAAAGCCTTTCTTTGGAGTATAAGGAACTGACTGTTTTGTGTGGCGTCGTAGGCTGCTCTGAGCATCATGACCATACTTGCGGCATCTATGGGCTGCTGGTCAAAGGTAGCCTTTGTGCCACCGCGTTCATACCATCCTTTACAGCCGACAAAACTAAAATGGTCGCCGTCAAATGTATTTGCCAACAGGAATTCACACGTTTTTTCCGCGACGTCGAAATATTTTTTGTCCCCGAGGGTGAAACCTGTGACGAAAAGGGCATGCGGCAGGACGGCGTTGTCGTAAGTCAGCGTATCCTCAAACCACTCCCAATCAGGGAGTCTATTCTCTTCGTACTGTGCCACAAGGCCATCTGCAGCTATTGCCAGTTGTCGTTTGATGTCACTGGCGCCGGGGAATTGCTTGAGATAGTCGGACATTCCAAGTATCGAATAGGCCATACCCCTTGGATACTGCTTTTTGATATGTCTTGCCGACTTGTCAAAGCAGTCTTTGATTATCGGCAAATACGGGGCCGAAGGTGGTTTGGCCATAACCGCACCGAGCGCCCACAGGACCCTGCCGAGAGCATCATGAGCAGGTTCTTTCCTCAGCCAGTTCCTGTCATAATTCATAAAGTTTCTGATTGAGCCGTCGTCATCTTGTGAGTGGAGGATAAAGGACAGATATGTATCGAAAAGCGCCAGCGCCTCCGGCTCCGGGTACTGGGAGTAATATTTTGTCATTGCAATTACAGCCCTTGCATTATCGTCCGTGCAGTAGCCATATTCACGATTCGGGACAGTGAATTTCGCGTGCTGGTAGAGGCCCGTGTCGTCTGTCAGCCTTTTCAAGTGGACTAATGATGGCTCGGGCAACTCAATAGTCGATATTGTCGCAGCCGCCGACGTTGTGGATTTGGCGGTAATCCGGACCGGCATTCGCTTTGCGCTAAATAATTTCCAGTAAGCCTGTCCTATTCTTGGCCAGGTTCTTGCCCTGCCGTATTCGTATGCTTTTCGCCGTAACGAATAGAACAACGAATCATCCTGGAGTATTTCCCTTATCGCTTCGGCCATCTGTTCCGAATCACCGAATCGTACCAGTTTGCCTCGGCCGTCAGCGAGCAGCTCCGTAGCTGCCCAGTATGGGGTGGATACAACAGCCTTGCCCGTGCCTACCGCAAAGGACAAGGTGCCGCTGGTCAACTGCTCCTGGTTTAGATATGGTGTGGCGTAGATGTCGGCCGCGCACAGAAAGTTGCGAAGCTCTTCATCGTTTACGAACCGGTTGTGGAAGATAACATGTTTCTGCAGATTTAATTCTTTTACCATTCGCTGTAAGCTGAACCTATAGGACTCGCCATCATGCTTTAATACGGATGGATGTGTCATTCCCAGGATTACGTACAAGACAGAAGGTTCGACCTGGACAATAGCGGGCATAGCCCTAAGCATGACCTCTATACCTTTGTTTTTGTTCAACAGGCCAAATGTCAGTATAGTTCTTCGGCCTTCCATGCCAAATTTGTATTTGTAATAGTTACTGTCAACGAAAGGTAAATCCGGTATTCCGTGGGCAATAAGTTCAACGTCTCTTCCGGCAATGCCGTAAATATCGCGCAGCATATCGACGCCCCGCTCGTTCATAGTAACTACTTTGTAGGAGGCGCTGCAGATGTCGACCAGTGACTTGTGGTAAGCGGGGCTTGGGTCATCAAGCACAGTATGGAGTGTTGTAACTATGGGGGCATTCAGTCTGTTAAGCAACAAGCTCAGATACGAGCCGGCTTCGCCGCCAAACAGGCCGAACTCATGCTGGACCGAAACCACATCAACATGGCTGAAGTTAATGTAATCAGCGGCGCAGATATAATCGTTCTTTACGTTTTGACGGATTTCAAACTTTACGGGGTCATTATACTTTAGACCTTCTGACCGCACCGCAACCACCAGTGGCTCGAATTCGTCCTTGGCGGCTATTGCAGCATTTTTGATAAGGTCCGCGGTGAAAGTAGCAATCCCACACCTCCTTGGCGGGAAAGATGAGACAAACGCCACTTTCTTCGGGGTACCCTTTGTCATCCGTAACATCCCCTTCGAAATAGCTTCGAACACGACGCTGTTATTTTAAAGTCAGTTGCTCGGGTTGTCAAGTTAAATTGACTATTGGGGCCGGGTAAGAAATATTTTTATCGGACGGACCAATTTAATATCATCGCAACAGAAAATGACCAGAGTCATCCAAAACCGGCCATTTTGGTTACGACAATCTTGGTGAAACGGGATAAGTCTCTTACCAACAGTAAGATAAGCAATTTGGCCTTCTGGCAGGAGTAGAGGCTGTGGTTCTTGCTTTTTCTGGGCACGGTTTTTCGCTTAGTCCCTGGATAGCTGCGTAAATCGGTTGTTTTAGGCGATTTGACAAAAATTTTTGATTTTTTACTGATTTTTCGGGTTTTTTTGCTAACAAGGAGGGTAGTATTGTGTAATATACTACTAATAAGGTAGGAATAACAGGAGGCCGAAAATGAAACTTTCTACTCGGACCAGATATGGGCTAAGGGCCATGTTAGAACTAGCTTCAAACCATGGCAAAGGGCCTTTGCAGCTTAAAATCATTGCGCGTAACCAAGATATATCCCTTAAATATCTGGAACAATTAATGGCCACACTCAAATCCGCCGGACTTGTCAGGAGCCTCAGGGGCTCCAAAGGTGGTTATATTCTTGCCAAAGCCGCCAATCAGATTAAACTTAGCGATGTTTTCAGCGCTCTCGAGGGGCCGTCAGCAATCACCGTCGAGTGCCTCGATGACAACAGTTACTGTGTACGAACCGCTGATTGCGTAACAAGGCAGGTCTGGGCGCAGGTGCAGGAGGCAGTGATGGGTGTATTGCAATCGCAGACCCTGCAGGATTTGGTTGACAGGGCAAAAGAAAAAGGAAACTTGGATTACCAAATATAGCCGGGAGAAGAAATTATGAGTGCAATATTCGAAGATATAACCGCCGCCGTCGGCTACACGCCTTTAGTGCGAATCAACAAACTCGGCTCGGGCAAAGCCACCATTTTGGCCAAGCTCGAATCTAAAAACCCGTGTGGAAGCGTGAAAGACAGGATTGCGCTATCTATGATAGAAGCGGCTGAAGACAAAGGCCTTATCAAAGAGGACACGGTTATAATCGAACCGACCAGTGGAAATACAGGCATAGGACTTGCTTGCATTTGTGCTGCGAAGGGGCACCGTTTGATATTGACCATGCCTGAGTCGATGAGCATAGAGAGAAGAAAGCTGCTTCGGTTATTTGGTGCGGAGATTGTACTGACCCCGGCAGAGCAAGGCATGACGGGAGCAGTGAAAAAAGCCGAAGAGCTTGTATCCAAGAACCCGAATTCCTTTATGCCCCAGCAGTTCAAGAACCCTGCCAATCCGCAAATTCACAGGGAAACAACGGCGAAGGAGATTTGGGCGGATGCCGATGGTAAAGTTGATATTTTCGTTTCAGGCGTTGGGACCGGCGGAACGATAACCGGATGCGGCGAAGTGTTAAAACAACACAATAAAGACCTGAAGGTAGTGGCGGTCGAGCCGAAAGACTCACCGGTACTGTCGGGAGGCAAGCCGGGCCTGCACAAGATACAGGGTATTGGTGCCGGGTTTATACCGGAGGTGATGAATCTCGAGATAGTCGACGAGGTCATCCAGGTCTCTAATAATGATGCGATGGAAACCGCGCGACAATTGGCAGCTAAAGAGGGAATATTGGGTGGGGTAAGCTCCGGAGCTGCACTGTGGGCTGCAATAGAAGTTTCGGCACGGCCGGAAAACGAAGGCAAAACAATAGTGGTGATTTTGCCCGATACCGGAGAAAGGTATATCTCCACTGAAATGTTTGAGTAACAAAGCTTTGTATAAACGAGGATACGGCAATGGGCAAAAGCAAGTTTACAAATAAGAAAATAGAGAATTTGGTCGGTGAAGTCACCGAGACTTATCAAGGCGATTCGGGAATAAATTTTATCGACGCCTCTAATCTGCCGGTAAGGGACAAAATCGTAGAGGTTCTCGAACTGCTCACGGAACTGCTTTTCCCGGGCTATACCGGCAAGAGAACAGTTACCAGGTCAAATATCAGGTATGTTGTCATTGACATTCTCTGCCATGTCCATACGGAACTTTCCGAGCAGATTGAACGAGCCTTTAAGTACCAGTGCAGGATGGCGAAATGTGACACCGGAGACTGCCGGGAGATGGCCGAGGACGCAACTGAGCATCTATTGACTCAAGTACCCAAAATCAGGGAGTTTCTGAAAGGCGACGTTGGAGCGGCCTTTGACGGCGACCCCGCAGCGAAGTCTTACGAAGAGATTGTAATAAGCTACCCCTGCATCATAGCGATTGCGACGTATCGCATTGCTCATGAATTGTATCTAAAAGACGTTCCGCTTATTCCACGGATAATGACCGAATGCGCGCACGCGAGAACCGGTATCGACATACACCCTGGTGCAAGTATTGGCAAAAGGTTTTTTATCGACCACGGCACCGGTGTTGTAATAGGCGAGACAACCATTATAGGCGATAACGTCAAAATCTATCAGGGCACGACGCTTGGAGCTTTGAGTTTTCCAAAGGACGAAAGAGGAAGGGTGATAAAAGGCGGCAAGAGACATCCGACGATAGAAGACAACGTGACCATCTATGCTGAGGCAACGATACTGGGCGATGTAACAATCGGGAAAGGTGCTGTAGTAAGCGGCAATGTCTGGCTGAAGGAATTCGTGCCGGCCGGCGTTACCGTCGCAACACCAACCGCGGACCTGGTTTATGTAAAAAACAAATCACAGAATAAGAAGAAATAATTCCGGAGTTTCTTTTTAACGTGCCGTTACTGGGAAAAATAAACAAAGTAAAGGATTCGCACAAGGCGGTGATACTTGCACACAACTATCAGCCCGGCGAGATACAGGACATCGCCGACTTCACGGGTGATTCTCTCGGCTTGAGCATAAAGGCAGCCGAAACCGATGCGGAGGTAATTGTATTTTGTGGTGTGCAGTTTATGGCAGAGACAGCCGCCATTCTATCCCCCGAAAAAACCGTGCTTTTGCCGGATGAATTCGCCGGCTGCCCGTTAGCGGATATGATAACGGCAGAGCAATTACGTGAACTGAAACAGCAGCATCCCGATGCGCTGGTGGTCTGTTATGTAAACAGCTCGGCAGAGGTCAAGGCCGAAAGCGATTATTGCTGCACGAGTTCCAATGCGGTGGAAATAATAAACTTACTGCCGGAGAACGGAGAAATTATTTTTGTGCCTGACCGACATCTGGGTCAGCACGTCATCGAGCAAACGGGGCGAGAGCTAATACTCTGGCCGGGCTACTGCCATGTACATGTGCTAATAACAGAAGAAGACATAAAAAACAAGAAGGCAAAATACCCCGATGCCGTTGTGATGGTGCACCCCGAATGTACCGAACCGGTCAAGGCCCTGGCCGACGAGATAGTCAGTACCGGTGGAATGCTCAAATTCGTCGCCAAAAGCTCAGCAAAGCAGTTTATAATAGGTACTGAGACAGGTATGATTCATGCTTTGAAAAGACAAAATCCGGACTCGGAGTTTATTGCAGCAAGCAATAGGGCCGTTTGTCCCAATATGAAGCGTATCACCCTGGAAAAAATACTTTGGGCATTGGAAGATATGCAATACAAAATCACGGTCCCGGAACCAATAAGAGTAAAAGCCCAAAAGGCACTCGACAGAATGGTAGGGATTTTACCTGCTAAATAAGAAAGGATTTAAAGAGATGGCGGAAGAAGCAAAATATCACCTGGAAACACTGGCGTTGCATGCGGGCCAGGAGGTAGATTCGGATACACTCAGTCGTGCGGTGCCGATTTATCAAACGACCAGCTACGTATTTAAAGACACGGAGCACGCTGGGAACCTGTTTGCCCTGAAGGAGTTTGGCAATATCTATACTCGATTGATGAATCCGACGACGGATGTATTCGAGAAACGGATAGCCGCACTGGAAGGTGGAGTGGGCGGCCTGGGGTTCAGCTCCGGGCAGTCGGCAATCTATGTGAGCATATTTAATATTTGCGGCGCGGGAGGTCATATCGTATCTTCGAACTCGCTATACGGGGGGACGGTTACGCTGTTTAGCCAGACCTTTCCCAAACTGGGGATTGAGGTGAGCCTTGTTGACCCGAAGGAGCCGGAGAATTTCGCCAAGGCGATAAAGGATAATACCCGGCTGATTTATATAGAGAGCATCGGTAATCCGAAGAACGATGTTTTGCAATACGAAAAGATTGCGGACGTTGCCCACAAAAACGGCATGCCGATGATTTGTGATAATACCGTTACCACGCCCATACTGTTCAGACCCTTTGATTACGGCATTGATATTGTTGTTCACAGCTGCACGAAGTTCATCGGCGGACACGGCACGAGCATCGGCGGCGCGATTGTCGATTCGGGCAAATTCGACTGGACCAATGGACGGTATCCTGAATTAACCGAGCCGGACCCGAGTTATCACGGCGTAAAATATGTAGAGAGTTTCGGCGAATTGGCATACATCATCAAGGCCAGAACGCAGTTTCTGCGGGACATGGGAAGCTGTATGTCACCGTTCAACGCATTTCTATTCCTGCAGGGACTTGAGACCCTGCATCTGCGTATGCCCAGGCACTGTGAGAACGCACTTAAGCTTGCCCAGTGGCTCGAAAAACAAAGCCAAGTCACCTGGGTCAATTACCCAGGTCTCAAATCGCATCCGGACTACGAACTTGCCAGGAAATATCTGCCGAAAGGCCAGGGGGCCATTTTGGGTTTTGGGGTCAAAGGCGGTAGGGAAGCCGGTGTCAAGTTTATAGAAAATGTTAAGTTGGCCAGTCACCTCGCTAATATCGGTGACAGCAAGACATTAGTAATTCATCCGTCCAGCACCACGCACCAGCAGCTGAGCGAGGACGAGCAGGTTGCGGCCGGAGTTACGGCTGATTACGTCCGCGTCTCGGCTGGTACCGAACACATCGATGATATAATTGCCGACTTCGAACAAGCACTCAAGGCAAGCCAAGGGTAAAAAAGGTATGTGGGATTATACAGATAAGGTTAAAGACCATTTTTTCCACCCGCGAAACGTCGGAGAGATAGAACACGCTGACGGTGTCGGTGAGGTGGGTTCACTTGCTTGCGGCGATGCCTTGAAGCTGACGTTCAAACTCGATGAAAACGGGAAAATCAAGGACGCAAAATTCAAGACGTTCGGCTGTGCCAGTGCAATCGCAACCTCGTCCGTACTGACCGAGCTCATTAAGGGTATGACCATTGACGAGGCAGCGAAGGTCACTAACAAGGATATTGCCGATTACCTCGGAGGGCTTCCGGAGCAGAAGATGCACTGCTCTGTTATGGGCAGGGAAGCGCTCGAGGCGGCGATTGAAAATTATCGCGGCGGCGGTAAAAAGAAGCACGAGCTCGAGGGTAAAGTGGTCTGCACGTGCTTTGGCGTCACTGAAAATGAAATCGAACGCGTAATCCGCGAAAATGACCTCACAACCGTCGAACAGGTAACTAACTACTGCAAGGCCGGCGGCGGTTGCGGCGGATGCCAGGGCGAAATCGAAAAAATCCTGGAAGAAATTCAGGGCGACAAGGCAGGACAGGTCTATGAAACAGCACCTCGATGGGCCGGCAGGCTAACCAACATTCAAAAGATACAATTGATTCAACAGACGATAAACGGGCAAATAAGGCCCGCGCTACGAGCACACGGGGGCAATATCGAGTTGATAGACGTCGAAGGGGACAAGGTAATCGTTGCCTTTAGAGGCATGTGCGCCCAGTGCATGCTGACCGAGTTCACAATGAAAGATGTCGTCGAAGCCAAACTGAGAGAATTCGTCTCGGAATCACTATTTGTCGAGGAAGAGACGGATTCGTCGCAGCAGCCTCATCAGCACAGAGGATGACCATGAAAACCATATACTTTGATAATAACGCTACAACTAAAGTCGCTGAGGAAGTGCTCGAAGAGATGAAGCCGTTGTTCTGCGAGCTTTACGGCAATCCTTCGAGTATGCATACGTTCGGCGGACAAATCGGACGCAAAATCCGCAAGGCCCGTGAGCAGGTAGCCGAGCTGCTTGGATGTGACCCGAGCGAAGTTATATTTACAAGCTGTGGGACCGAAAGTGACAATACGGCCATCAAGGGAACGCTTGCGGCCCTACCAAACAAACGCAAAGTCATTACCTCGAGAGTTGAGCATCCTGCTGTTCTGCAGGTCTGCCGGGGTCTGGAAAATCACGGGTATACGGTTGTCGAAATACCGGTTGACAAGCAGGGACGGCTTGATTTGGATGAGCTTGAAACACAAATCGATGATGATACCGCTCTTGTTACGATAATGTATGCAAACAATGAAACCGGCGTCGTATTTCCGGTTGAAAGAATAGCTGAGATGGCCGCCGGCAAGGCCGCTGTATTTCACACAGACGCTGTGCAGGCGATTGGAAAGATACCGTTGAATTTGGCGAAAAGTCGCATCGATTTGCTGAGCATCTCGGGCCATAAACTGCACGCCCCGAAGGGCGTGGGTGCCCTGTACGTCAGGAAGGGCACAAGATTGGCACCGTATATGCTGGGCGGACATCAGGAATCGGGACGCAGGGCCGGTACCGAAAATGTTCCCGGCATAGTCGGGCTGGGCAAAGCATGTGAATTGGCGGCCAAGAATATCGAGCAGGAAAATCACAGGATAAAATATCTTCGGGACAAGCTTGAAACCGCCATATTGCAGAAGTGTCCGGATTGTCGGCTTAACGGCGATAAAGACAATCGCCTGCCCAATACCAGCAACATCAGCTTCGAGTACATCGAGGGAGAGGCCATCCTCCTTATGCTCGATAAATACGGCATCTGCGCCAGCTCAGGTTCTGCCTGCACGTCCGGCTCACTCGAACCATCCCATGTCCTCCGCGCGATGGGCGTGCCCTTCACCGCAGCCCACGGCTCAATTCGTTTCAGCCTAAGCAGATACAACACCGAAGAAGAGGTCGATTACACAATCGAAAAAATGCCCGAAATCGTGAACAAACTCCGCGAACTGTCACCCTTTGTAACTAAATAAGAACTGAATCTGACTACTGTCTAATCCAGCGGTTTCTTCTGTGTTGGTCGTATTTGCTGAATTTTCGTACCAGCTCCAATTCGAATTCATATACGTATCTTCGTTCATAGTTGTCGAACTGTGAAAAATCAAGATGAATCAGAGCTGTCGAAGGGTAAAAATCCACTACGCAGTACCAGGTTTTCATATTGGGCAGGTATTTGTAGTCAGGGCTCATCATTATGCCCCGCTTGTCAGGCAGCATCCTGTATCTGACAATATCACCATTGCTGAACTTTGGGGCAGGCGGAGTATCTGTTACTGGCGAAAAAGTCTCCTCAGTACCCGGCAAAAAGACGGGGTCCTTAAGCCCGGCCTTCCCGCAGCCGGAGAAAACCAAGGCCGAAATAACTAACAAAATATTCAATAAAGCGGCTTTTTTCATCCTCCTTGTGCCAAAAAAAGACTCCGAATGAATAAGACCATCATACAAAAATTAACAGTCTCTGTCAAGGTATTTCCGCGTTAGCTCCGTTGCGAAAGCTAATACGACAAAGGCCTTTCAAGAAGAAATAAACTGCCGACCAGCTCTATACCGGCAAAGTTGGCTATCTGACAAGCCTTATCTTGCCCCATTTGCTTGGGGGGCTTGATTCACTGCATGCCCAGAAGTAGTCTATTCTCGGCTGCCAGTTTCGAATGAAGATATTGCCCGCAATCTTGGGGTGGGCCTGCGGGTCAAATCCATTGAGGGCCTTGGCAGGGATGAACAGCTCGACTATGTATCGACCTGAAAGGACCGCAAGAGCATGTTCTATGTCGGGGTGAGGGATCAGATGCTCCTCAAGTGTATCCCAGGGACGGTGCCACTGGAGGACCGTGCCGGCTTTGCCTGAATGGGTATCCGGTATAAACAGAAAACTATGACAATGTTGGTCATACCAGTACTTCTCGTCGGCCGCAGGCCGGGTGGAAAAGCACACCTCGATAAAGTCAAAGCTCCCGCTTCTCCAAATATGTTTGATTGATTCTTCGTTAAGAGTATAACCATCGACATCTTTGTCGAAGACCTCCAGCCCGAGATACAGCCCCTCGTTCGTCCAGCCAAGATATACACCTGGTTCCTTGAGCTGGTCGGCCCGTTCGATACCAACTGTCTCCAAGTACTGCATTTTCGGTATCAAGGCCTGCTGCGGCCAGTCATCCAGGTCCGCATCGAGCGTGGGCGCTTTGTCCAGATACGGTGCCCAAAACCCGAGCTTACCACCGGCCGGTTTTTGCCAGATATCTTCCCGCTTGTCCTTGAAGCTGTTGGCGTGCAAATCATTAAGTAAGGGTGTTGTCTGACGAATGGCCTCGACCATATGCTCGTAGGGCCTGTCGTAAACATCAACGATGCCGAAATCGACGTCCTCCCCGTCTCCCCGGCCGGATGGCGGCTCGTCGTTCCATTGAAACCAGTCGGCACCGATGATATACGGGACTCTGGCAAACCGGGCGGTAAAGAGCCTGTAGCCGTCGGCCTTAGCCTGCTGGTCGATGACGTGTCCCCATATAAAGCCGCTGCGGTTCCGGTTGCCGCTTCGTCCGTCGATAGAATGAAAGCCATATTCCGTAATAATTATTGGCTGTCCCGACAGTTCATACATCGACTCAAACATCTCTCTACCGAGTTTGGCATCAGAGGCGTAAACATTAATTGACATTGCATCGGTGTAGTCTCTTGATGCCTCAAACAACTGCCGTGGCGCAGAACCCTTGAATCGTACACCGAGTATCAAATGGTTGGGGTCATACTGACGAATCAGCTTTGTCGTCAGGCTCAGGTAATCCGTTCCCAGATGCAGCAGCCACGCCTCTTTAAGTCGCGCTCGGGTTCTGGCCGGATATTTAGGCAGCTTGGTCCATCTGTCGAGTTCATCCCAGCTCTTTATTGCAGTATCCCACTCCCGATTAAAATCTTCGATTGTCTGCCAGAGAGACACAATTACCTTCATAACCTCCCGGCGGTTAGGATTGTCAGGCGCAAGGTCGTTGAAATAGCGGTCTGCAGCACCAAAATCCTCCTTCCAGCCCAACTCGTTGTCGATGAAGTAACCGACGAGATTAGTATTGTTACGAAGCCCAACAACCTGCTTTTTGATAATCTCTTCCGCGGCTTGAGGCCAGTCGGGTTCGTAGAACAGTTTGCTCCCTTTGCCCACCCAAGACCAGACACTCAGGCATCGCGAGATTGCCACATCATGTCTGTGGAAAACCGGCTGGCACCACCCTCCCAGAGCCTTAAAGCCGGCATCTTTCACTCGCTCAACTGTTTTAGCCGCCCACTCATCGAGATACTCATCCAAATCGTCAGAGTCAACGTTCCATATCTCAACATCCGTTGGGCCTTTGTAGTCTCCGCTTACGTAATGCGGCCCGTTTACATCGCGTCCTTTTTGAAACGGCTGAACGGTTGTTACTGTATTTAGAAATTCCTGTTTGCCTTCAGGTGAGAGAAACCACCACACGCCGTTGGTATCTCGTTTCAAACGCCAGAAGCCGGGTTTGCCTTTTATCAGTTCACCACCCTCAACCTTGCACCAAATCTCATCATCCGCCGGTACTGTTGTGCCTACGGATTTGGCAGCTTTTGTCCCATCTGCACACCCGGCCAGAGCTATCACTAAAACAGCCAGTGGCAAGATTATAACGGCTAATGTGTGTTCTCTAATTTTCATAATAGTCTCCCATAATCAAATAAGGCTAATATATTGAGTTCTCTGCTTTGGCCTTGAATTTCAGTTCACATTTGCCTGCTTTCGAGATAACTGCCGAAGGAGGGACTCGAACCCTCACCCTGTCGCCAGGACGGGATTTTGAATCCCGCGCGTCTGCCAATTCCGCCACTTCGGCCGATTTATTGACCGATGATTATTAATTATTGGACAATTCTTGTCAACGCTGAATTTCACTCAGTGGCCGAAAACCTAAGGGCAAGCCTTGCCGTCTTGTTAGTCAGCCAGTACTGCAATAAAACCAGGGCGGCCCCGCCTGTAAATACCACGCCAAAAAATATTGGCACCGTAAATGTAAATGACAGAACCGGCGTTTCAAATCTGTAACCTATCATCTGTCCGACAAGCGCCCACAAAGTCAGCAAACAACATATCAGCACCATAACCAGAGCCGTAAACATGGAGGTCCTCCTGATATTTCGATCACATTCTCCCATCCCGGCCTTTATATGATACATCTTCCTGGCGGTATAAATACCGGCCATCATACCCACGGGAAAGTTAAGTATCGGTATCCCCATGCAAAAGCCAAATACCCCTATCGAGTAGAAAATATAAATCGCCGCCAGCACTTTGGTGTTCATTTGATAGGCCTTCTTAACCCAGCTTTTTACGAATATAGTATCAATGATTAGGCCAACGCCCAGTCCCCCTAACGCCCAGTATGCAATGCCCTTTTCCTCAAAATATACGACATTTACAAAACCAGCCGCAGCAACACAAAGCAACAGCGGCAGAAAACCGAAAAACATGCCCAGTATTATAGATTCGATCTTGCTCACAATGTCATCCATGCGATATTGGCCAGACCGCACCTGTCATCAATAATCCAGAAAGACGATGTCTTCCGGTATAGCGACGACATCCCTTCTACCAGGTCCAAGAATCTTTTTTATTTCAGTGCTGTGTTTGCCGGCCAAGGCCTTCAGCTCGGCACTGCTGAAATTCGTAACGGCCTTGGCGTTGTCATTGAGCATAACGACCGCTCCGGCCTCAAATGTCCCTTTGATGGAGATTACGCCGCTTGGCAGAAGGCTTTTTCGGTTTTTAACGGCCCGCACCGCGCCTTCGTCGATATTTATTGTCCCGGCAGTCGTGCTATTTAGAATCCACCTTGCGCGATTGCTGAGCTTTCGTTTTGGCATAAAGACGGTGCCGATTTGCTCGCCAGCGACAATCCGGCCAATGACGTTTTTCAGCCTGCCGTCAGCCAGGACCATCCGGCAGCCCGCGTTGGAGGCTATCTTTGCGGCTTCTATTTTGGTTCTCATTCCGCCGCTTCCGTGCCTGCTCCCCTTGCCGCCGGCGCTTTTGATGATTTTCTCGGTTATCTCATAGACGGCCGGTACGGCTTCAGCGTCCTTGAACCTCCGCGGGTCCTTGTCATAAAGGGCATCGATGTCACTTAGCATAATCAGCAAATCCGCGTCGATTTTACTGGCGACCAGAGCTCCTAACTTATCATTATCACCAAAGGCCGTGCCGATTTCATCAGTGCTCACACTGTCGTTTTCGTTGAGAATCGGGACAACGCCCAGCTTATGCAGCGTCTCAATCGAACTGCGAAGATTCAGATAGGTCTTTCTGTTGTTGAGCACCTCGGCAGTTAGCAGAACCTGGGCAACGGTGACGCCATAGCGGGCGAATGACTTTCGGTACTCCGCCATCAAAAGCGGCTGGCCGATTGCCGCACAGGCCTGACGCATCTTTATACCCTGCACTTTGTCAACCATCTCAAGTTGCCCGGCACCCATGCCGATGGCACCTGAGCTGACGATTACGACCTGCCTGCCGGTCTGAAGTAAAGAGCTTATCTGGCGGGCGATTCGGCTGACATAGCCGATGTCGATTTCGATAGTACCTTCCTTCGTAAGTATGTTGGTGCCTATCTTGACGACAATCTTCTTTGCGTTAGTAAAATCCCGCATCTACAGTTCGCAATCCTTATTTAGTTTCTTGTGCGTGAATTTCTTGCCGCCACTGCCGGAATAATCAGCTACAATCTGGCCGGAACCCAAAAGCTTCCATTTGTATATTAAGAGCCCCTCCATACCCACAGGCCCGCGCGCATGTATCTTGTTGGTGCTTATTCCAACCTCAGCGCCGAGTCCGAAACGGTATCCATCGCTAAAGCGCGTACTGCAGTTCCAGAACACATTAGCCGAATCAACCAGGTCCATAAATTCGGCCGCATTTGCCTTATTAGCCGTCACTATGGCATCAGTATGGCCGGAGCCAAACCTGTTTATATGCCCAATCGCCTCATCCAAACCGCCAACTACCTTTATCGAGATTATCTCGTCGAGATACTCTGTCGACCAATCCTGTTCGGTTGCAGGCTCTACCTGAATTATCGAGGCCGTTTGCTCACAGCCGCGAATCTCAACGTTCGCCTGGTCAAGCGCGGTTTTAATCCTCGGCAGGAAGTCTCCAGCGACTTTTTCATCCACAAGCAGGGTTTCGGCCGCATTGCAGACAGCACAATACTGGCACTTGGAATCAACGGCTATCTTTACCGCCATATCCAATTCGGCCTCTGCGTCCACGTAAACGTGGCATATTCCCTCAGCATGGCCTAATACGGGTATATTTGTATTATCCATTATGTGGCGGACAAACTCATTGCTGCCTCGGGGTACGAGCAAATCAATGTATTGGTCCATTTTCAGTATTTCTGTGACCTCAGCACGGGTTTCCATCAATCCGAGCCAACCTTTGGGGATACCAGCCTTCTCGGAGGCACGGGAAATGACATCGGCCAAGATTTTATTAGTATGCTGTGCCTCGCTTCCGCCTTTCAGCAGGACGGCATTGCCGCTTTTTAGGCAAAGGGTCGAGATTTGCACGAGGGCATCCGGCCGGGATTCGAAAATAACGCCTACAACACCAATAGGGCAGCTAACTTTATAGAGTTCCAGTCCTTCGTCAAGCTCAGTCGCAGAGATTGTCCTGCCCACAGGGTCGTCGATTTTAATCAAGCTCTCAATACCTGCTCGTACATCGGCGATTTTTTGCTCATCAAACTTTAGACGCTTCAGCAGGGGTGCAGACAGACTGCTTTTCCCGGCATCGGCCAGGTCCTGCTTGTTGGCTGAGGCTATTTCTGCACTATTTTGCCTCAGGGCCTCGGCAATTTCAGCCAATGCCTTATTCTTGACCTTGGTCTTGACCGCCGCCAGTTGAATCGACGCCGCCTTGGCCGCTGCAGCTATTTCCGCAATACTCATCTTGATTTCCCGTTGACCATTGATAATTAACCGTTGATTACTTATAATTCAGTAGCCGATAGTAAATAATAAACAGTAGATAGTAAATAGTAAATCGCACTGCGGGTGTAGCTTAGTGGTAAAGCTCCAGCCTTCCAAGCTGGTCACGCGGGTTCGATCCCCGCCACCCGCTTTTATCATATTGTCCTGGCACTAAGCCCTTCCCAGAGGAGTTCCAGCCGTTTCCCCGACATAGAGATAGTAGTCTCTGCTACACACCATCTGGCGGGCTACCATTGCCGCAGAAGCAGGAATCCGGAGTTCTGGTGAGCCTGACGCGCCAAGATCGGCATCGTGCGAGTATGTTTGTGCGGAATTTACAGGTTGCTGCTAAGAATCCCCAGAAAACCGTTAAAAATAACCAGCCCAATCCAATAGCCGTCGTTCCTGTAAGCGCTTCTATCTACGCCAGTTAGCTTCCTGGGACCAACGTCCTATAATAAAATTTCGAAAAATTTTTAAAAAAATCATTTTTATGTGTTGACTTGGTGGTAAGAAGTGGTATAGTCTCCCATTGCGAGAACGATAAGTGGGACGATTGCCATGCTATTATTAACAGGCGAATATCAACACGTAGTCGACAGCAAGAGCAGGGTCCTCATTTCCAACAAGCTGCGGAGTCAGATTGACGCGGAGGAGCACGGCAACAATTTCTATGTTGTACTCGGCGCCAACGGCATACTTTGTCTGTATCCTGAGAAATATTTCGAGCAGATAGCCCTTGCGGTTGCGCCCGAGACCACCGCCCCGGATGAGGCGGTGGCGTTCGAGCGGATGAGCTTCGCCCTGGCCAGCAGGGTGGAGCTGGATGGGCAGGGCCGACTGTTGCTGAATGAGAGGCTGCGCACAAGAGCCGGGTTGAAAGACCATGTGACGCTGGTCGGCGTCAGGGACCATATCGAACTGTGGAACAGCAAAGACTGGGAGCAATATCTTGCCGACCATATGGCCCAGTACCAGAAGCAGATGTCGCAGGCCAGGCAGGTTGTCCTGCAAAGGCAGAATGAAGAGCTTTGACTTTTTCAGTGGAGGCGAATGACAAGGATGGATTCGAATCATTGGCAAATCGTAGAGAGAACTCTTGCAGGCCAAAGGCCGGTTGATGAGGAGGCCTTTGCTTCACTGGCGATTCTAAAGGAACGACTCCAGCGGGTGAAGAGGCTCGGAAAGCCGTTTTCCAACATTGGATTTTCATTCCATGTTGATCAGCTTAAAGAACGGAAAAACGCAGTAACCGTGGGCTAAGGCCCAGTAAATGGTGTTTTTGGTCTTTAACATTACAGAAGCGTATTATTGCGAGAGAGCACAAAATCGGGCTTTCTGATTAAGAAGTGAACGGCTCGGCGGTTGAACATATTCCGGTTCTTGCTGAAATCTTGGCCGAACAGATAAACTTACCGCCGGATGGGGTGATGGTCGACGTGACCATTGGACAGGGATGTCATAGTTTCCTGTTCGGCAAAAAGTTGGGCCCTAAGGGAGTGATCGTTGGCTTGGATGTCGATAAAGACGCTATCCAAAGGGCCCATTTGAAATTAAAAGACCTTGCTTGTAAGGTCTTTCTTATTTGTGAGAACTTCTCCCTGCTTACAGAGCACCTCGGTAAACAGGACATAGAGAAGGTCGATTTTATATTGGCGGATTTGGGCGTCAGCTCGGCCCAGTTGGCCGATGTCGGGATGGGGCTGAGCTTCGCTGAGGATATGCCGCTCGACATGAGAATTGACAAAAGATTAAAGACCACCGCTGCCGATATAGTTAATAAAACAGATGAAAAGTCCTTGGCTGATTTGATTTACAGATTCGGCGAGGACAGGGCCTCGCGCCGGATTGCAAGATTTATTGTACAGCATCGCCGGAGCCAGCCGATAACCACAACCGGCCAACTGGCAGCGATAGTCTGCAGGGCCCTCGGCAGCCCGGCCAAAAAGCGAAAGACCAGGATACATCCGGCAACCAGAACCTTTCAGGCGCTGAGGATTGCGGTCAATAACGAACTTCAGAACCTGGAAAGGCTGCTTGTTTCGGCGCCGCCGCTGCTAAAGGAAAACGGCCACATAGCGATTATTAGCTTCCACAGCCTGGAAGATAGATTAGTTAAGAACGATTTTAGAGACAACGCAAAAAGGGGCACGTACAGGATTATCACTAAGAAACCAATTGTCCCGTCACAAGAGGAAATAGCAAAAAACGCCCGAGCAAGGAGCGCGAAGTTAAGGATAGCCCGGAGACAATAGAACAAAAAATGAAAATGGAGTTTCGTTTATGACTTCCGACGCCAAAATTGGATTGCTGTTAGGACTGGTCTTTATATTCATAATTGCATTTATAATCAATGGTGTTCCCAGCTTTAGCAAAGACGGTAACAACAATGAGCTGACCACAAACATTGTCAGTTCGCAGAACAACCCGCCGGGTATTGCCACAAAGGAGCGCAAAGTCAACCGTCAGCTTATCGGTCCGGTCCGACCGACTTCTAAGCAATCCCTAACCGCTGCCCGCCCTGCCGGGAATAATCCCCAAATGCGCTTTGAAATGCCCCTGCCGAAAAACGGATCAGCAATGAAACAGACCAGTCAGAGCGTTGAAATCAAGCGAACAAGTGCGCCGATACCACCTCCCCCGCCTATCGCCCAAAAAAATGACGTTAAGAAAGCCAAACCTGCCAAGGCCCCCTCGCCCAGGGTTTATGTTGTTCGTGAGGGTGATAGTCTCGCTGACATTGCCGTAAAGATTTATGGTTCCCAGGAGGGCAACAGACATGTGAATGTCAGCAGGATATTCCGGGCCAATCGCAAACTGCTGAAATCGCCCGACGAGGTCTATCCCGGGCAAAGACTTGCCATACCGCCGCTGTCGGCCTCGCAACCTGAGCAAAGCGGGATTGAAAATGTTTTTTCAACGACACTGTTCGAGAAGGTCAAATCCATAGGCCAGAAGCGACTTACATCCGGCGGCAGGAAGGCAGGGCAAAGCAGAGTATATGTTGTACGGGAGGGGGACAGCCTATGGGAAATTGCCGCCGATAAGCTTGGAGACGGCAGCCGCTACAACGAAATAGCTAAACTAAATGCCCACATTATAGATGACGAGGACACACTCACGGTTGGTATGCGTTTGAAATTGCCGGCCCGGTAAGGCACATCGCCTGATAGTTGGATTACTGATTATTAGCTGTCAATAACGCTGCATGAGTTCACGATTTTGTTTTGTTTTTGTTGTTTTTTATTTCGCGGCTGTTTCGATTTTCGCCGTTCATCTCCGCAGCATCAACAATCGCACTTTCTACAAGCTCTGTACGTGCAGGGCCGAACAGAGCCGGTTAAAACAGGAACTTGGCAACAAACAGCTGCGGTTGGAAAGTTTGATAAATCCCGCCGCTGTCTCGCAGCGTCTTGATCATTGACGAAGACCCTGTTTTGAGCCTCATTGCAGCAACCTAAAACGCAGCAATTGCTGCGCTTGGAAACCGGGAAAACGGAACTTTAGGGCCTGGCTGTTGGGAAATGAGAAATTGAAAAGCGTTCGCACTATCATCCTCTTGCTTGTCCTTCTGATTGCAGCACTTCTGGCACTGGCTTCTCGGTGCCTTTACGTACAGTATTTCAAAAGTGACCACTACACTCGCGCTTGCGTAAAGCAGCAGCAGGCTCTTGCAACGCAGAGGCCCCAACGCGGTGTGATACTGGATTGTCGAGGCAGGGTCCTTGCCGCCAGCAACAAAATTCAAACCATTTTTGCCGAGCCGCGAATTATAAAAGACCCTAAGACCACATCCACCAGGCTTGCGCCGATACTGGATATAGGCGCGCACGAAATCTGCAGAATTATCACCGAAAGCAAGAACCCAGGCTTTGCAAAAATCAAGGTCGGAGCCGATTCAGGTCAGTGCAGCGCCGCCCGTGAAGTCTATGGCATCGGCACTCAATCCGACTGGCAAAGACATTATCCGATGGGTCTCCTGGCCGCACACGTCGTTGGTTTCACAAGCCTGGACAATCGCGGCCTGGCGGGCACTGAGTTACAGTATGAAAAGGAACTCAGCGGCCTGTCTGGACAGAACATCTTCTTTGCCGATGCATTTCGTCGGCCCATACGGCCAAAACAGCAAAACGGCATTGTCAGTGACGGGGCCGGACTCATTCTTACCATCGATGCTGCCATCCAGCAGATTGCACGAGCCGAACTTGTAAGCCAATATGAAAGCTACGAGGCCGAAGCGGCCGTCGCCATCGTCGCTGAGCCAAAGACAGGAGGGATCTTGGCAATGGTCTCGCTGCCCGATTTTGACCCTAACCAGACCGGCTCAACCGACCCGAATCATTTCCGCAATCGCGCCATAACCGACCCGTTTGAGCCGGGCAGTATCCTAAAGCCGATTGTCGCAGCAATCGCGGTCGATGCCGGGGCTGTGAGTCTTGATGAGCAAATTTTCTGCGAAAACGGGAGCTACCGCGGCAAAGGCTTTGGCCGAATCGGCGAATACAGGGACCGACAATACGGCAATATGACGGTGCGACAGATTCTGGTCAAATCAAGCAATATAGGAATGGCCAAAATCGGACAAAGACTCGGTAAAGACCGGCTCTACAAAGGCCTAAAGCATTTCGGCTTCGGCAAAAAGACGGGGCTCGATTTACCCGGCGAGGCCGAGGGCCTGCTTGCGCCTGTGGGCAAATGGACAGGCTATAGCGTGACGCGAATACCTTTCGGTCAGGAAATCTCTGTAACGGCGATGCAATTGATTAAGGCCTTCTGTACACTTGCCAACGGCGGGCGTCAGGTTCGCCCTTACGTTGTCAAGGCAATGGTCGATAACAACGGCGAAATCATCAAACTAAAAAGCCAGCCCCCGGCCTTCGGCTTCGCCATCAAGCCCGAGGTCGCCCGATGGGTCGTCGGCGAGGCAATGACCGGCGTAGTCAATGAGGGCACCGGGTTCAGGGCGAAGCTCGAAAAATGGCAGGTATTCGGCAAGACCGGAACCGCCGATATCGCCAAGAGCACTGAAAGAGGTTATTCCGAAAACGACTGCGTCGCCTCCTTTGTGGCCGGCGCCCCGGCCGAAGACCCTGCCGTCGTCGTCCTGGTCTCAATCCGCAAGCCAAACAAGGCCCTCGGCAAAGGCTATACAGGTGGAATCGTAGCCTCCCCCGTCGCCGCCAAAATCCTCGAAAAAACCCTGAACTACCTCCGAGTACCGGAAGGCAAGAAGGAGCATTCGGTGCGTATTGCAAAACACCAACCTTAACCTTGACCTATCCGTGACCAAACACCATTTTGAAAACCTGCTGCGTGTCTCCGGCCTCTTAATCAATCGCAACTTCAGCTTGAGCTACCCCGATGTATCCGGCGTCGATGCAGAACTGGATAATGTCACGGGCCAAGGGGCCTGCGTCGCTTGAGCCGTGCTGGCCCCCCTCGACGACAACCGCAATCGCGATGCCTCGGCCTGCCCCGTCTTCAGCAAAACCGGCAAACCACGCATTATCCGGGGCCTCCGTTGAGCCGGTCTTGCCGAAAACCTCTATACCCTGCCACGCAAAATCCGCCGGGGCAAATTCATTGTAAGCCGTGCCCTCCGGTTCGCTGACAACGGCTCTCATGCCATCTCGGACAACATCCAAAGTCGCCGCCGAGATATTTAGATTGATTGCGTCGGGGCTTGGGCCGTTTGCGTCCTCAATAAACAGCCGAGGGGCTCTATAGAAACCTCCCCGCGCAATTGCCGCCATTGCATTGGCTACCTGCAGAGGCGTAGCTCGTAAATTACCCTGTCCTATGCCGAAGTATCTTCTCTCTCCCGCTGCAAGAACAGGTAGTTGCTCAAGAGCCGATATTGGTCCTTGAGGCTTACTGGTTGAGATTACACCGGACGCCTGCCTCATATCTCTTTTTTGTTTCGTCTGGCGAACAGCGGCTGGAGCAAGTGGAGCTTTTCGCCCGTAGCCAAATGCAAACAGCCAGCCCTGCAGGACCGAAGGCTCGATTCTGTCGGCCAGCCGGGAAAAATAAATATTGCAGCTTCCCTTGACTGCGTTGCGGGCGTAATTTGGCCCCCTATCATCATGACTCGTCCAGGAAAATCTGTTGTACAGCCAGCAGCTTGGCCATCCCGCCGGCGCCTTCTTGGCGGGACAACCGATGATCTCATCCGGGCTGATTTTGCCGGACTCAAGACCCGCGATAAGAATCAGCGGCTTGACAACTGAGCCGGGCGGGTACTGCTTATTTAGTGCCCGATTTCGCAGCGGCTCATTCGCATCAAGCAGGGCGGCCCCATAGTTTCGTCTGATGTAGTTCAAATCGAAAACCGGCATCGAAACCAGCGCCAGAATGTCACTCGTCGAAACATCAATCACGACCGCCGCCATTGGCGCCTGACAATTCGAATTATGGCTGCAGTCCGCCAGATATTCCTCTATTCTCCGCTGAAGCTCGATATCCAGCGTAAGTGTTATGTCCTTGCCGAACCGGCTCTCTGTACGATTTACCAGTTCCTGGTCTATATCGTAAACGACCTGCCCGCGCCTGCCGCGCAGCACGGCTTCACAAACATATTCCGCCCCATCTTCCCGTCCACAGACTTCATCGCTCAAATACCTTGATAGTTTGTCGCCTTCAAAAAGCTCTAAATCTTGTTTCTGTGTCGCAGGGCCTACCCAGCCTATTGTCTGAGCGGCAACCGAACCATAGGGGTAAAATCTATGCGCTCTGGGCAAAATGCTGATCCCGTCAATATCCATAAACTCCAGTTGAGCGGTAAAGATGTCGTCATCAGTTTTCAACTCCAGCAGCCGCCAGCTTTTGTCCATCTCCGCGATGTAATCGACTTTAGCTGTAAGCAGCAGCCGCTGGTCCTGGTCTGGAAATTTCTTTTCAAAATCGGCAAGCGCCTTAGATTGCGGAATACTGTTTATCTGACCATTATATTTCTCAAGTATATTCGGGTCGGGACCATTTCGTACCCACGCCAGAAAGCTCCGCAAATTCCATGTTCTGTCGTTTATTGTCCTTATTCGGTCCTCAATCTCCGCACGTTCGAAACCAAAATAGACGCACTTGCCTATTATCTGTTCCAGGTTCTTCAGCTTGCTTTGCAGCTCTTGCTGAATGCCGGCCTGTGCAAGGTCTGCACTATGTTCTCTCGCCGCTTGCTGCAACCTGCCTTCTCGAACACGTTCATCCATAAAGCGGCTAAGCGCGTAATTGATATGAAGCTGGAATTCCGGTTCATCGGCGGCCAATATTTCGCCTTTCCTGCCGAGGATTTGCCCCCGTATGGTCTTAAGCTGTCGGGACAGGCCCTTTTGGAGCTTTAACTTTGCGATTTTGTCGCGGTAAAACGAGCCGGATACCAGCTGCATTTGCGTCAGACGCACCAGACAGAAAAGCAAAAGAACTGCAATCAAAATTACAAAGATTTTTACCCGTTTGTCGTACATATCTTGCTTTTTAGCTTTTTCTGAAACGATGTGTCTTTATACGCATCCACCAGGCTGACGGCAAGAAAAAAAACGGTCCCACCAGACTTGAATACAGGCTTGTCCCAAAGACGACAGCATATATATTGGGCGAGGCCGGCTGGCCTTTAAGAAGGCTTAATAAGTAGGCCAGAGTCCCGGCCAGAACACCCGTGATAAATATCGCAACCGACTGATATGCTATCTTCCTGATGGAGACAACGCGGTGAAGGTATGCCAGCGAAGTGCCAAAAAGCCCAAAGCTTAGCGTTTGCGAGCCCATCGCCCCACTAATAATATCAGCAGCAAAACCTATCGTGAAGCTGGTTATGATTGCTTCTGATGTGTTACAGTAAATAGAGAAGAACACCAAAAGGATTAATAACAAATCGGGTCTGATGTTCCACCGCGTCACAGCAATTATTTCGACCATACCGGCTTGCAGCACGGTAACGATCAGAATAAAAACGGCAAACCTAAGCCACCGCATTTTGTATCTCCGATTACTGTTGCGGATTCATTATGATAATCGCTACGTCGGTTAGTTTTTTGATATCACAGGCAGGTTTGACCGTTATATCCCACAGCAGGGGGTTTTCATCGTCCCTCTTGCATTCGGCAACTGTCCCTATCTTTATAGGTGCATCCAGGAATCCCGGCTTTTTGCAGGCATAAACGTCGTCGCCTACTCTCACTTTGTGTTTTATCGAGAGAAGTTGCACCTTGACCGAATCTTTTCCGTCGCCCTGTATTACCGTTTCTACGTTTAATCCCACGATTCTTGCTCCAATGTTGGATGCCGGGTCGGTAATCAACCTGGCCATGGATGTGCGCGCTGAGACCTCCGATATGGTTCCGATGACACTGTTGTCGCCCAAAACGAACTGCCCCATAGCCAGCCCGTCGCTCTCGCCCCGATTGATGATAAGCCTGTTTTCTCCGCTGATTGAGCCTGTGATTACATCGGCAAGCATCAGCTTTGCACCCTGCAGGGCGTATAATCTATCGCGCAGCCCCGACAGTTCTTCGACCCTTCTGTGTTTTTGCAGCAACTCTTCCGTAATGTTGGCAAGATGATTCTGCAGCTGGTTGTGTTCTCTTTGGCTGACAGCGTCTGTAAGCGGCTGCCGCGTACGTGCAGAAAGCGAGATGTTTCTGCCGATGCTTAGAGGCCAGTAGAAAATCCGAGCGAAAGCAAACTGAAACTTGCCGGTGAAACTCTGTGGGGCAACGAGCAAAATTAACCCGGCCAACGCAAACCAGGTAAATACCATTCGTCTGGAAACGGACCCCAACCGCCTTTTATTGCTCTTGGGAACCCAAATTCTGGTTTGCTTCCTTGTCATATTCGCCACTCGTATCCCGTCCATGGCCAGATACGATGCTATCACGTTGTCAATCAGTCATGTTCCTGGATTTCCATCTTGCCCTTCTCCGGCATAAAAACCCGCAAAATGGAAATCCTCTACTCTCATCCGTACTCATTGTGGTCCATTGTGTCTTTCCACAATTCCAGATTTTGCAGGTATACACTCGTGCCTCGCGCCACACAACTAAGCGGGTCCTCAACTCTTTCGACCTTCAAGCCCGTTGCGTTCGCCAGTACTGTGTCCATTCCCCGCAGTAGTGCCCCGCCGCCGCAGATGTGTACGCCGTTGTCAATCAAATCGGCGGCCAATTCGGGTTCTGCCTTTTCCAGCGTTGCCGTAACTGTATCTATGATTGCCGCGATAGGTTCACGCAGTGCCTCACGTATCTCCTCACTTGTTATAACAATCTTTCTCGGCAGGCCCGAGATGGTGTCTCTGCCGGCGACCTCCATTGTCAATTCCTCCTCCAGCGGAGCGGCAGAGCCAATCTGTATCTTTACCTTTTCGGCTCGTGACTCGCCGATAAGCAGGTTGTAGGTCCTTTTGAGATGATTGATCACCGCCTCATCCATATCGTCGCCCCCCGTGCGAATTGACTCGCACGTGGCGATATCAGCCAGGCTCATTATGGCCACTTCCGTGGTTCCCCCGCCGATATCCACGATCATTGAAGCGGTGGGGTCGGTAATTGGCAGGTCAGCTCCTATGCCTGCCGCCATTGGCTCATCAACCAGATAGACCTTTCGGGCTCCTGCACGTTCGGCGCTATCTATGACGGCGCGGCGCTCAACGGCTGTTATTCCGCTTGGCACGGCGATTACCACCCGAGGCCTTACAAGCCCCCCTCGGCCGTGAACCTTCCTGATAAAGTAGCCCAGCATCGCCTCGGTGATCTCGAAGTCGCTGATTACACCATCTTTCAAAGGTCTTATTGCGGTAATTGAACCGGGGGTCTTGCCAAGCATCTCGTGCGCGACCAGACCGACCGCCTCGCCTTCGTTTAACACGATATTGGTACCCCTGCGGACCGCAACAACGGAAGGTTCATTGAGGACAATGCCTTTATCCCGGACACAAACCAGGGTAGTACAGGTACCCAGGTCGATGCCCATATCCATGCTAAACCAGCCTAAGACTGTATCCAGCAGCACTTTCAAATCCCTTCTTGATTTTCAACTGACTATCTTTATATGACAAAAACCGAAATTGTCAATAGTCAATTTTTTTTTGTGCTACAGGATTTTAAATATGACGCCGTATTGCTGATGGCACATAAAGGCCACGAAACATGCCGTGGCTACCACTGCGCCAACGGCCAAGGCCAGAATGGCCGTATAAAGGTTATTGGACCCTACTGCCCTTCCACCGCCAACCTGTCCATCCGGACTCATATCCTACCTCATATAAAATATAGAAAATCCATTCTGCACTGCGCCGCAAATGCTGCAAACACCCTGTTTTGACGCTTGGCAGTCTGCAAAATGGGGCGATTAATTCTGGCTCGTCACGGGACCCAAAGTCCGACAAAACGCATTTCGGGACCCGTTTGCCTTTTCCGGTTATCGGCTACGAGTGAAACCTACAAACTCGTAGATACGTTGTCGCCGATTCGTGGCTGCTGCTGTACGAGGTCAAGCACACCCACTGACTCTTCGGCGTCTACGTCTATAATGACAATATCGCAAAGAAACTCGTCTCCGCGAGTCACGTGGAATTTCATACCCTCCTTGACGCCGTCTACTTTGCCGAGGGAGATACTGGCTATGGAATTCCTCATATCCACCGCACTTACCAGTCCCTGCAGGGCGATATCTTTGACGGCAGGTATGGGCATCGGAGCCGGTCGAGCTACGGCCCTGTCCGGAGTCACCGGCACAACGACGGCGGAGGCCTTGCCGAACGGCTGAAGAAATTCGTTCAGCCTGCTTTGCAATTCCGTCTTTTCTTCCAGCAGGCGTCTCTTTTCTGACTCCAGCGTCTCTATTATAGCCATCTTCTCAACAAGGGCCGCAGTGGTCTCGTTGAGCTCCTTGTGTTGTTTGATTTGCTCAGCCTGAACTTTGTTCAGCTCCTCCAGCGTGTTTTTCAACAACTGCCCTTGCTTATCATTAGTTTCGGAGAAATCCTCCACTATGCTTGCCCAGCTGTTTACCTTTTGAAGCAGGGTTGCTTTTTCTCTCTCGGCATTTTTGAGCTCGCCTTGTAATTCGCCCATCTGTGTTTGCAGTGCGGCCATTTCACCGCTCAGTTTGTCCTCAAGCTGCTTTTTCTGCTCAGTCTTCTCATCTACCTGCTTCTTGAAAGCCCGGACCTTCTTGCTCAAGCTGTCTCTATCGGCCTTTAAGTCGTCGTATTTTTGCTTGTAATTACCAGCGGTGCCAACATAGGTTACAACGATTCCGCAGAGGATAAATGATGACACCGTCAACAAAAGTATCAGTATCTTCGTAAGCGTACTCAAAACTCGCTCCTTTCACTACTTTTCAATTCAAATCCCGTCTCGCCGCCACGGATACACATCGGGCTATTATAACATTACAATTACTGTCATTTTACGCTTTTGACACGAAAAGGTCAAGTTATTTTTAGCTCCCACCCCCCCATTTTTCCCAAATACCCTAAATAAAGCCAACAATCAGTTTTGACAATGACACTGTAAGTAAACAAATCCCGACAGCTCAGTCCTTCATTTTGCACTGAAAAACGGCTTTCGCGGCCGCAATACGGACGTATTCTGACTCATCTCGCAGAAGCAGAGGCACAAATTCCCTCACCGGCTCTGTGCAGATTTGCCCTGTAGCGAGTGCCGTCAGCACCTTAACGCGTTCAACGTCCTTTTTATTCAGTCCGGCCAGCAGATTTTTCCGAAAAACATCGAGCACTTCCGGCTCTCCGATGGTCTCTCCCAGCATACCGAGCTGCTCGGCTGCAGTCAGGCGAACCTCCAATATGTCGTCATCCAGCATAGTAATCAGGGCGTCTCTGGCCTCCGCCGTCCCAAGTGTCCCCATGGCCGCTGCACCAAAAACTCTATCGTCGTGGTAAGCACTTATAAGCATTGCCCACAACTTGGGGTATATCCGCTCATCGCCGAGCCTCGCTATCGCTTCTGCTGCGTTAAATTTGACTTTGTCCGCCGAATCCTTGCGCCCCATCGTCCACCATAAGAACTTGAGTACACTCCTGTCCCCGCATTTGCCCAACAGCAAAGCGGCATTGGCTCTGACGGTCTGGTCGTTGCTGGCTATTGCTTTGCGAATAATCTTGAGGTTATCATGTGAGCCGAAATTGTACATTGCGTAAGCGGCGGCAATTCTGACGTTCTCGTCTCCATCTTCCAATAGTTGCTCAACATCGCTTCTGGCGAGGGAGTATTCCAAATCGCCTGCAGCCAAAGCTGCCAGGAACCTTACCCGCACAGATTCGTCCTTTAGCAATCGCTTTACTTTGGGCATTAGTTTGATTAGCTTGGTGTCCGCAACGACTTCGATGGCTTTGGGCCTGATGTCGGAGTCGTCGTCAGCCAACCCCTCCCGGATAATTTGCGTAGCTTCAGAGGCAAGGTCGTCAACGTAGACCGTATCGGGATAATCATGACTTATTTTTATTTGCGGCGATTCACCGCATCCGAATATAAACAACATGGTGCAGGTAACCGACAAAGTCAAAATAAGATAAGAGCTTAATCTTCCGGTCATCACTTTTTAACCTTTAATATTTTCGAGCTTATTCTCCATGTTGCTGTTGCTGCGAAGAGACAGTATATTTTTTATTTCGGATAAATCTCCCGCAGGGCGGTACTATTATTAGCAAAAAAAGACACACCGCACAAGAAAAATCGAGCCATTGCCCGTATTTGTTAAAAAAGGTGGTTCTCCTGTCTATCGGAACCGTATCGACAAACCAGCCTGCGCAAGCCCTCCGGGCCATGGCCTGACGCGGCAAATTACCGCCCTGAAAGCCATTTCTTATCCGCCCCACCGTGTCTATCAGGCAGCTTATGCCGGTATTGACGCTCCGCACGACGGCAAGCCTGTTTTCAACGGCCCTGAATACGCAAATAGCCGCGTGCTGAGGCAGCTCGGTGCTCGGAATAATCTCTCCGTTTTTTTGCTGCACGAACCAGCCGTCGTTGCTTATGTTCACCAGCCAGTCGAGACGCTTTTGCCCCTGCTCGCTCCTCGCGAACCTTCGGGCAATTGCGGGGACTGCATCCTCATAACAAATCATGACACTGAAGTTGTAAGTTTGGCTGTTCTCTCCTGCGCCGCCTGTCATCTCAAAGACCGTATATTCTGTCCCCGCGTCCAGCGAGTAATCGTAATCATAAGGGGTAAACAGCATCAACAAATCATAAAGCAAGGGAAAAGTCTTCCTAAACGGCACAAACTCTCCAAACGGAACCAGGTGAATTTTACTGTACTGTTTATCCGACTGCTCACCATCCGGCCGGTATAGAAACGCCGAGTTATACCGCGCCAGAGAACCGGTTAAGCCTCCCTGCTGCCGCAGTTGCGCCCTGTATCCGCCGGCAAGTACAAAGGCCGTGTCACTAGCATGTTCCCTGATGACCTTGTCGTAAAGCTCGTGAGTTTCCGGGGAAGCCAGGAACGGGTGTACCTCCTGATTTAATACAGCCTGTACCATTGTTTCCGGCCAGATGATAAGCTCCGCACCCGCCCGCGCAATTGCCTTACTGTTTTCCAGCACTTCTTCGAATATTGCCTCCGAGGCCTGAAACGTCTGCTTAACCGACTGCGGTATATTAGACTGCACCGACCCTACTAACGGCCCGGCCTCGACAAACTCCTCCGACTGAGCTATTCGCCACCGGCCATAGCAAACCGTAGCAGCTAATGCGGCACATACCAGACCGGCTTTTAAAAAATTGCTGACTTGCCCCGCACGTGCGGGGTTCTCCCTGCCGGCAATTATCAATTCAGCCGCCAGGCCGTTGACCATCCCTACAAGAAACGAAACTCCCGCCGCGCCGAATATGTCCGCTATCTGGATAATGGTGATATTGGCGTACTGACTGTGGCCTAAAAACCGCCAGAAAAAACCGCCTAAGAGAAGGCCCTGCAGCCGTTCTGCACCGACGAATAGAACGGCCGCGGCCAAAAATAGCGGCACCCCCTTCGCCCTGCAGAAACGCACACAAAACGCCAGTATAGGCCACAGTAGCGCCGTGTACGCGCAGAAGAAAAACCAGCCCGGCCACGTCACCGGAAATATCCAGTACAAATTCCCAAGCCAGTAAATAAGCGAGACTATATAGGCCGCGATTACTAAGCGAGAGCTTTTCTCCCCCGGCCTGCAAACCAGAATAAACGGCACCAACGACACCCACGCCAACCACCCCCAGCCAATAGGCGCCTGTATCACAGTCAGCAAAACCGCACTGACGGCAAACCCCGCCCAAACCGCCAAAATCCTTTTTAGCCCCACATTTTTCAACTGCCTTCAATCCCTTAAAGCCGTCGCTATCTCCTCCGCCCTGTACTTCCTGCCGTTGTTCATCCGAACGGCAAACTGATTTGTAAATATCGCCAGAAGTTTTTCGTCCCCGGCTATTTTTGCTGCCGCTATCTCCATATCGCCCGCCAATCGTTTCACCTCATTCAGCTCGTTGGCACTCAAAAAGCTGCTGTCCGGCCGTTGTTCCTTCAATTGGGCCAGGCGTCTCCTCGCGTGTTCTGCGTATTTCTCGGATATCTCCACGCCCACATAATCTCTCCCTAATTGCCACGCGGCCGCCGCCGTGCTGCCCGACCCGCTGAATGGGTCCAGCACGCAGTCCCCTCGGTTCGAGCTTGCCGCTATGATTCTTCTAAGAAGACTCTCCGGCATCTGGCACGGGTGCCACCCTTCACGCTCCTTGAATGTCCCGCACACGCGCGGGTACTGGTCCCAGACATCGTCCGGCATCTTGCCGGCCGGATTGGCCCGCTTGTCGTTATAAACTAACTGCCTGTCCGAAGGGACACGGACCGCATAATCATTGAACGTAAAGTTCTTCTTGTCCTTGACGAAATAAAGAATGTGCGTGTGTGAGCGGGCAAATTTCTTCTTCATCTGCTGGCCGAACGTATAGTGCCATACTATCCAGTTCCGCATAAAAAGCCCTAAACCATCGGCGATAATCTTTACGTTCGCGGCATACTCATCTGCTATCGCGATATAGAATGAGCCGTGTTTCTTAAGGACTCCGTAGCACGCCGTCATCCACTCTTCCGTCCAGGCAATGTAGCTTTCGCGCCCGACTTTGTCGTGGTACTTATCATATTTAGAGCCGATATTAAATGGCGGGTCCGCAAAAATAAGGTCCGCAACCCCGCCTATGCGGGGCAGAACCTCTATGCAGTCACCGCATATAATCCTGTTAAGAAATCTTTCCATTCCATCATTTTAGCGCACCTTGTCGCGATTGCAAGCGTGATTTGTTTTGCAGTTGCTTAGCTCCGCCTGTCCCCGAGAATCCACCACCTTTGGCCCAACAGCAGGGGATCCACCCCATTCATAATTCATAATTCTCAATTCTCAATTTCCCTTCAGCGGCATGACCCCCCAGTATCGCTGAAAGTCACCCTGCCCCCGTCGCCGGGACTTCATAATCGCTTCTGAACTTCTTCCCTGATCTCTTGGGCCTTGCTCTCTTCAACGCCCACGACGTAGAGTCTACTTACCTTAAGTGCCAATTGACTAAGATGATGAATAATGCTTTTCTTATCTTCAACTAAGTTGGTAATTTCTCCTGAAGGTTCTTTAATACGCACCAATTCCCTCATCTCCTCCTCCCGGGTATCCTGCGCCCTTGAAATACTCGTGAACGGATTTAGGGCTTCGAACTCAACGTCCTTAGTTTCCCTCCAAATCAAGCACTGTGCCTCGACTTTGCACGTACTTGCTATTTCCTCTAACTCCTTCTCCATGCATGTGTGAAATTTTATATACTCAGGGCTCGGGTTGCTTCTCTGTGTGTCGTATAAGTCAACCACCTCGTACACTAACTTCGGGGGTATGCGCATCTTTACAGACTTGCATAGGACCGTAAGAGGCTCGTTACCGTCACTCGCCGCGTGCTTATCAATGAACTTGTCAATGTACGCATCATGGAAATCTAAAAACTCCTGCGTATCCGCACAAACCATCTTCTCAATCTCCCCGCCAGATCTGTATATCTCGTCCGTCCCTTCTAGAAGCAACAAAATAATTCTTCGCACGATTTCCTCAAACCCAAACACAGTTTTGTGCAGATAAACAGTGTTAAACATAAAATACCGAGCAAGAAGAAGGTGCTCTGCCGCCGTTCTAGCCTTTGAACGCAACACGATCTCCTGGTCTTCTGCCACATCCAAATTATTCAATATGTAGTTTATGTCCACTTGCCCGTATGGCACCCCTGTATTCAGCGAGTCCCGGACTAGATAATCCATCCTGTCCACGTCCAAGCTTTTATGTAGCAGGTTAATGCCGGTATACTTTCCCTCTATTATCGCCGCAATTTCCTCCGGGCTAATTCCGTATTTTTCCAAGACTTCTCTAATGTCCCTCCTTTTTGTTATAAGCAACCTTCCTAGCTTATCATGTTTCGGATACCGCTTGACATCGCCAGCGCAGTCGTTGTCACCAGAGTCTTTCTTCCTCATATAATTCAACACATATCGGTCCCAGTCAATCAATTCCATCAAGTGTGAATACGGGTAATGCCCAATATCGTGCAGCAACGCTGCTACTCTGAACTTCTGTACGTCGGTATCATCAGTAATCAGCGTTTTTCTTTCGAACACATCGATAACACGGCTTGTCACATGCAGAACACCAAGCGAATGCGCAAATCTGCTATAATCTGCATTCGGGTATACCATCGACGCGAATCCGAGTTGTTTTAGATTTCTTAGCCGCTGAAAAGTTGGGGTATCGATAATCTTAATTTCCAACTCACTTAGACCAATATCTCCGTGAACTGGATCAATTATGATCTTGTGCCGATATTCCTTCTTGCTCATTCACCTTACGCGCCTAGGCTAATACCTTCTTGTCGACCAAACCAAACTCACCAAGCCTATCCCACGCCATTTGTATGAATGCTTCCTTTCCACGGAATTTGGGTTTCGCATCCATTAGCTTTTCAAAAATCTGCTCTTTTGCTACTCTGCCTCCAGGCCAATATGCAATATGTTTCAAATAATGCAGAGAGGCCAGCAACTCAAGCCACTCCTCCTCATCGCTATCAACCTCCCCCCCAAGTTCCCAAATCCCCATTGCCTTTGTTAGTCGTTTTCGCGCCTTATCACTTAGCACGTATCCTGTGTAATCATCTTCCCCCGAATCAATCTCCTCTTTCAAGAGGAAGGCGTTATCCGTGAGAATCGCACAATACGGCCCACGGAGGTACCAGTTATACCGATACTGCAAATCCAAGCCAGCCACCTGCACCAAATAAACCTTCTTTTGAAGTCCAAGCCTTTTCGCAAAGCTGTCCAGTCTTGGTTCTCCGAGCCCAATCTCGTCCAATATTAACTTCAACAGGATCCGTCCTTTAGTCATCTCACAAATCTCCTTCAAGCTTCGTTAAAGTACACTCCATACATCAATACGCAATACTAACATTTTATCGTCCAACTTCAACAACAATCCTCAAAAAACCTCAATCCCCGTCAAACCCTAAAAATCCCTGCCGAGTCCTCCCATCGGCACCCCCTTGTCCAGAGTCCCCCGGACTCTAAGGGGGCCCATCCCGTCAAATCAAAAAAACACCAAATTCCATCTTCAAAATTTTTGTTGTTGTTGTTGACACCCGTCAGTCCTCCTCATATAATCATTCTCAGTGGAGCATATTCTCGCGTCTCTCCAGAATATCCTCTTAAACAAAATCCGAGAGATACACTTTATATGGCTGTTACTAGGCCAAAGGAGCACTATTGTGAGTACAGGTACAGTAAAATGGTTTAACGAGAACAAAGGCTTTGGGTTTATCGTCCCCGATGACGACAGTGATGACTTGTTCGTGCATCACTCCGAAATCAAGGGCACCGGATCCGCCACACTTCACGAAGGCCAGAAGGTCGATTTCGAGGTCGGACAGGGCAAAAAAGGCCCCTGCGCCACCGACGTAATCCCCGGCTGAGACAAATCAGCTTTTTCGAAAAACCTACGGGCTCCGATTAAATCCGGAGCCCGTTTCATTTGCTCCCTCCCCCCCTTGCCTGCCCCCGCCTGTCCCAGCGAAGGCTGGGATCCAGTCGTCTTTTTCCTTTTTACTTTTAACCTTCGCCTTGGCGCAGCCTATCTCTCTGGGGCCAAAAGATCAAACCCAAACAAACCCAAGCTCAAACGCACAACGCAGGACGAACCGGGCCCGTTAAGAACACTTTTTTTGTAAATTTTCACACGTTTTCGAAATTCTTCAAACTTCTTCAAGCGCCATTCAAAACGCTTTTGTAATTCTCTATTCACTTTTTGTAATTTTTAACACTTTGAAACACTTTTCCAACACCCCCCACCCCCATTTTTAGTCCAAAAACAAGGGTGCAATTCCTTTTGCCTTTTTACTTTTCCAGCGTAAATCTGTGTTAATCCGTGCCTATAAATCAATCAAATCTGCAGCTATCTTCAGCAATGACGCCGATTTTTTTAAAAATTTTTACTCCTTATCTCCCGGATACTTACCGTATATCTACCTTCCTCCCCTCCGCGAAATTTCGCCACAAATGCGCAACCCCCTCCAACAGTGAGCGGACCCTCCATCCGTCCGCCATTTGAAAACTCAATAAATTCCCTAACTCGCAGCGCAGCGAAGACCCCAGACTTGACCCGGGACCCAGAACTCCGAACCACGAGATACGCTTCACGAGATACAAAAAATGTAAAACAAAACCAATTTTCGAAGGGCAAAAATGAACATAAACTCAGCTTTAACAAAGGATTACGAAAATGAACAACTGGCAGACCCGGCCGAAACAAAACCAATCTCGAAGACCCGGCCGCCCCAGCCGCCCCTATATATAAGATAGAGCTACTTTGGCTTCACCAGGGCCGACTACCGGCCAACAGACAAAGTCAACAGGCTAGCGCAGAAGCTCGCTTCGAGCATAGTTGATGACTTTGCCTGACCCGGCCATTTGCAAAATGGCCCATGAAGCCAAAGCCCATTCGTGCCGGTTCGTGTTTATTCGTGGTTAATTCTCTCCGTGCCCTCTGTGGCAAAAAAATGCTTTGTGGCTAACCAAAAAATGTAAAACGAAACCAATTTTCGAAGGGCAAAAATGAACATAAGCTCAGCTTTAACAAAGGCTTACGAAAATGAACAACTTGGCCGACCCGGCCAAAACGAAACCAATCTTGCCATCCCCCGGCGGTTTTGAAATTACGGATAATTTCTAACGCGGCTTGATTACCCTCTGTTCCTCGAATACCCTGCCCGTCAGATAATCGGTGAACGTTACCTTCACCGTCAAGGGCTCTTTAAACTGCTCGATCTTGTCGGCCACGTCGAAAGTCAATCTGTAGTTGGTGGTTACGATTGTAGCAAACCAGAGTTCTTTCAGCTCTTCCGGCCCAACGTGCCACTCCCCAAGAAGCGCCTTGTCCTGCTCTCTATTGAGGTCCCAGAGCTGAACATCCACAGCCCCGGTCGCCTTTACTATATCACCCTCTTCGTCCATCGGCTGTATATAGACAATCAGCTTTTCGTATTGGCCGTCTTTGTCCTTATCGTAAAGATTGGTATATCTCGTAACCTTTACTGCCTGCACTTCATACAGCCCTTCCAGCTTGTCTTCCGGCAGACCCGAAAGGACCTCTATCTGTCTTTCTAATTGCTCGTTCTTGGATTTGGCCTGCTCAAGTCCATACGTTAATTGTGCTTTTTCCCCTCGCAGCGTGTCGATTTGTTCTGCCAGGGGTGATTTACCGCCATTTTCACAGCCGACAACGAAACCCAGCAGGCCTACGCCTACGATAGCGTATACTCCGCAGCGCACAGCGTTTGGTTTTGCCTTTTTAATTTTCACTTCTTATTTTCCTTTGCCCCTGACAATCTCGGGCGCCTTCTGCAATATCCTGTCGACCAGCCCGTAATTGATTGCCTCCTTCGCCTCCAGCCACAGGTTTCGGTCGCAGTCCTTTTCTATTTTATCGGCGTCTTGGCCGGTATGTTTGGCTAATATTTGATAGAGCCGCCCGCGAAGCCGAAGTATCTCCTGCGCCTCGATGTCCAAATCGGTAGCGGTTCCCTCTAATAATCCTATAATTGACGGCTGGTGCAAAAGCACCCTGCTGTTCGCCAGCAGAAACCGCTTACCAGCCTTACCCCCGGACAGCAGTACCGCCCCCATACTCGCCGCCTGTCCGACACAGTAGGTTGCAACATCGCAACGCAAAAACTGCATCGTGTCATAAATCGCAAGCCCCGCCGTGATTGAGCCACCGGGTGAATTGATATAGAAATGGATATCGGTCTTGCTGTCTTCGTTGCTCAGAAACAGCATCTGCGCGATAATCAAATTTGCGCTTACGTCGTCGGCCGGCCCGCCGAGAAAGACTATCCTGTCCTTAAGCAGCCTCGAATAAATATCATAAGCGCGTTCTGTTCGCCCGCTCTTTTCAATCACTATCGGCACTAAATTTTGATTAACTGTCATCTTTATTATACCTCATCTATTTTTTGTACTCCCGAGGCGCCGGGATTACCTGTCTACTTGCTTTTCTTTGACTTTTTATCATCCTTCTTCTCTTTGTCTTCTTCGTGCAGCACCTCATCAATAATGCCGTACTTTTGGGCCTCCTCAGCAGTCATATACCTGTCTCTTTCAGTCTCAGCGGCGATTTTATCAACGGGCTGGCCGGTATGTTTTGAAAGTATCTCATTTAACATGGTCTTGGCTTTCAAAATCTCCTCCGCCTGGATTTTGATGTCAGCTGCCTGGCCGCTAACGCCTCCCCATGGCTGATGAAGCATAACTTTGGCGTGTGGAAGGGCGTATCGCTTGCCTTTTGTGCCGGCTGCCAGTATCAACGCACCCCCGGACTGGGCCCTGCCGATACAAAAAGTCGCCACCGGAGAGTTGACGAAACGTATGGTATCGTAAACGGCCATCGTGTCGTCAACGCTCCCGCCCGGCGAGTTGATGTAGAGGCTGATTTCCGTCGCACGCTTGAGGTTGTCAAGATACAGTATCTTCATAATGACCTCGGCCGCCCTTTGATACGATATCTCACCTATCAGAAACACAATCCGGTTCTCCAGCAGCATATCATCAAGACTCATCTGACGGTACCGCTGATACTGACCGTACTGATTGTATATCTCCAGCTCCTTCGGCCCCATCCCAATATCAGAAACCTTCACAATCTTTTTTCCGGGATGTTCAATCAACATTTATGGCTTCCTTCTATAAAGATTCAAACCGTTCAAGATTTCAAACAGCATATTTGCAACCGTGCTCTATAAAAGCATATCGGATATTTCTATTTGCTGGTTTTCTTTTTCGCTGTTGTCTTGCGCTTTTTGGGTTGTTTTTTCTCGCCAGAGACCGATTTTTTTGCCTTTTTCTTTGTTGTCTCCTCGGCCTCTTTGGCCTTCTTTTTGGGTTTGACTTCCGTTATCTTCGCCGATTCGAGCAGTTTGGCGATGCACTTGTTCTCCCGCACCTGCAGTTTGAATTGTGCCAGCGAGCCGTCCCGAACCATCCCTTCCCTCATCCTTTCGGGCCGTTGTCCCCGCTGAACAGCTAATTGTGCGATATGCCCGTTAATCTCTTCCTCCGTAACTTCGATTTCGAGCTTCGTAGCGATTTTGTCCATTATGAAGAATGTTTTGAGTTGTTCTTTTGCCTGCTGGTCACTGCTCGCCTGCAGCTGTTCCATCTGCTCTTCGACCTGCTCGCGCGCCAGGCCCCGCATCAGCAGATTGGAATACTGTCTTTGCAGCAGCGTTGTCGAGTGCTCGGCAACAACATCCACAGGAAGGTCAAAATCGGTATTATCAAGCAGATGCTTATAAATCTGCTCCGCCATCTCTGTTCGCGCCTGCGTCTCTAGCCGGCCGTGCAGCGTATCGCGCATCTTCTCCCGCAGCTCGTCCTCATCCTCGACGCCGAACCTTTTGAAAAACTCTTCGTCCATCGCGGCGGGCGTGAGACACTTGATGTCCTTTACGGCAATCTTGATATCTACCTTTTTCCCGCGATACTCTTCTCTGAAATACGTCTTTGGTACGTCGACGCTTGTTTGCCTGGTCTCCCCGCCCTTGGCGCCCGTCAGGACCTCATCCAGATTCTCGACCGGCACCGCCCCCACAAAGCCATTTTGCCTTACGTATATCTCAATATTGTTGAGTTTCTGCTCTTCCTCAACGTCCTCAGCTTTCAAAACCACATCGGCAATTATCTGGTCCTCAAGTTCAACTGCTCCGCCCTCCCGTGGCGCCCATATGCCCGACCATCTTTGTAACTGCTCAATTTCCCTGTTGACCTGCTCGTCGGTAACTTCCAGCTTTGTCTTTTCTACCGCAATGCCTTCCAACTGCGGCAAATCGAACTCCGGACGAACTTCAACCTCAAAATCAAATTTCAGCGGTCCCGCCTCCGGCAGCTCTATACTCTCGAAATCAACGTCCGGGTCACGAAGAACATCAAGCTCGTTGTCCTTAAGGGCCGAGTCGCTCGCATCAGCCAACAGCTTCAGCTTGACTTGCTCATTTGTCTCTTTGCCGAATCTCTTCTCTAAAAGCCGACGCGGCGCCCGCCCCTTGCGAAAACCCGAAACTATCGCTTCTTTACGCAGAGTCTCATATTGTTCATCTGTGGCATTTTTTACCGCCTCTTCCGGTATTTCCACGGAGACCTTTTTCTTGCAGGGTCCGGCCTCTTTGATTGTCACTGTGTTTTTCGATTCTGCGGTTTGTTCTTCTTCAGCCATCTTGGTGCTCCTATGGAAAATTGCGTTTTAGCAGCCCTAAAATAACAAACAAAAAAGGCGTCGGAAAACAAAATTCCTTGGCCGCATGTCAATAACTTTCAGGCTCGAAACTTACCTGAGCCCTCAACATATCGGCGACCAACGCCAAACTACCGCTTAGCCGGTAACTCACCGATACTATATTCCGACAACATCCGTCAAAGCGGGTGATGAGATTTGAACTCACGACATTCACGTTGGCAACGTGACGCTCTACCACTGAGCTACACCCGCGGTTACCATTACAGTATAAAACCTGAATTTCCCCTTGCAAGCCTCTTTTTGCAAAAATTTTGCTTGTATCTGCCCCTTGTGGATATGGTACAATAGTAACTGCTGGCAACCGGTTCACCGCTGCACCAAGGGCAATAAAGACTCAGTAAGGGGCAGTAATATGGCCACAAACCATCCACGATTGTGCAGGAAATGGATGCCTGTGCCGCTGGGTTTGTTAGTGCTTGCTGTGGTATTCATAGGGGCCGCCCTGCCTACTCTTGCCGCCGAGAAGAAAGAGGCCGACCCGAACCAGCCCAAGCAGAAGCAAAAGTCCGCAAAGCAAAAGGAAAAGAAACCTCCCCGCCCCGACCACTCCCACCCGGCCTTCAAACAGCGGACCAAAGAACGCAACAGACTGGTCTCCAGATGGATAGAGGGTCAGCGTGTTCGCGACCCGAACGTCCTGACTGCAATGCGCACCGTGCCTCGCCACGAGTTTGTCCGCCCCGGCGATTCGCGCAGGGCTTACGCCGACCACCCGATTTCGATAGGTTTGGGACAGTCCATAAGTCAGCCGTATATCGTCGCCTACATGACCGAGTTCCTGAAGCTGCGACCCGACCACAAGGTCCTCGAGGTCGGCACCGGCTCCGGCTATCAGGCCGCCGTCTGTGCCGAGATTGCCCAACAGGTCTATACCATCGAGATTATCGAGGCCCTCGCCAAGTCAGCCAAGCAGCGCCTAAAAAAGCTCGGCTACCCCAATGTATCCGTCAAGGCAGCCGATGGTTATTTCGGCTGGCCCAAGCAAGCTCCCTTCGACGCCATTATTGTAACTGCCGCCGCCGGTCTTGTCCCGCCGCCGTTGATTGAGCAGCTAAAGCCAAACGGCAGAATGATTCTGCCCCTTGGCAACCCCTACGGCTCACAGACCCTCGTGCTCATTACCAAGGATGATAAGGGCGAGGTCCGAAGCAAAGCCGTTTTGCCGGTGCGATTTGTCCCTATGACCGGCCACATACTTGAGAGTAAACGGCCGCCCAAGAAATGACCATAACCTCAATCGCTATCTTTCTCGTATCTGCGGCAACACTCGGACTCGAACTTGCCCTGGTCCGGGTCTTCTCTATCGGCCACTGGCATCATTTCTCCTTTTTGATTATAAGCACGGCGCTGCTCGGCTTCGGCGCCGGCGGGACCTGCGTTACAATCGCTTCAAAAACCCTTACAGCCAACTACAAAAAAACGCTGTGGTCCTTTGCCTGCGGATTGGCTCTGACAGTGCCGATTGTCTTCCAATTGAGCCAAAAGGTCCCGCTCGATGAGCTGCAGCTTATATGGGACCCCCGTCAGATACTTTATCTGTTCGCTTATTACCTGTTGCTTTTCGTCCCTTTTTTCTGCGCAGGCACGTTCGTGGCCCTGGCATTCACCGTTTGCGCCGACAAGGCCCATCGTTTGTACTTTTACAATATGACTGGTTCCGGCGCCGGCGCCGCGGCAATCGTCGCGATGATGTACGGCAATCCCCCGCAGCATCTTCTGCTGCTCACCAGCTCTGCCGCATTCCTAGCCGCGCTGCTTCTGGCCTTATCGATGCCGCGACGCTTCCTCCTGACAACTTTTATTCTTGCCGCAGCTTGCATCTTCGCCTTTAGCCCAACAGGGCCGTTGGAACCGGAGATTGAAATCTCCGAAAACAAATCTCTGGTTTACTACCAGGCCCTGCCTGATTCCGAAACTCTTGCCGTCCGATACAGCCCCCTGGGCCGCTTGGACTGTCTCCGGGCACCCGCCGTTCGACACTTCCCCGGCCTCAGTATCGCATACCAGGGCTCGCTGCCCCAGCAGATGTTGATAATCACCGACGCCGACGGTACCTCCGCGATAAATCACTTCGACCAGCTCAGCGACCTCAACTGCTACGACCACACGACCTCGGCCCTTCCCTACCATTTACTTAATCAGCCTCACGCCTGCATCATCGGCGCAGGCGGCGGCTCCGATGTCGCGCAGGCCTTGGTGCTCGGCGCACGAAACGTTACCGCCGTCGAGATGAACCCGCAGATAATAAATTTGGTTCGCGATGAGTTTGCCGATTTTGCCAACGGCTTATACGACCGAGCCGATGTTCAGCTCATCGCCGCTGAAGGTCGAAGTTTTCTGCAAACAACCCCTCAGCAGTTCGACATCATTAACGTCTCACTGCTCGACTCGTTCACCGCCTCGGCGGCGGGAGTCTACGCCCTCAATGAGAGTCATCTCTATACCATCGAGGCCATCGACCAGGCCCTCCGCCGATTGCGACCACAGGGCATCTTGAGTATCACCCGCATACTAAAAACCCCCCCGCGCGACAGCATCAAGATGTTCGCCACCGTAACCGAGGCCCTTCGCAAACGCGGCGTCGCCAATCCCGCCGACCACATCATTATGATTCGAAGCTGGGCCACCGCAACGATTCTTGTCTCACCCCGGCCCTTCTCAGAAGTGCAAATCGCAGCCGCCCGCAGATTCGCCCCAGACCGGTCATTCGACCTCGTACATCTGCCCGGCATCAAGCCCGAGGATACAAACTTGTACCATGCACTTGAGCAGCCTGTTTATTACGAAAGTGCCCGTCACATTCTTTCGCCCCGGTACGAAACCTTCTATCGAAATTACGCCTACAATATTCGCCCTGCTACCGACGACAGGCCCTACTTTTTCGATTTCTTCAAATTCAAGTCACTCCCGCATATGATTCGCACCATGCCCCGCCGATGGCTGCCTTTTTCCGAATGGGGCTATCTCGTCCTCGTAGCAACCCTGCTACAGGCCGTCTGTGCAAGCGCCTTATTCATTTTGCTGCCTCTATGGATTGCCCGCCCAATCAGGACGGTCCGCTCTCGCAAACTCCCCGCGCTGGCTTACTTTCTCCTGCTCGGCCTCGCCTATATGTTTCTTGAAATGGGCTTCATCCAGAAAATGACCCTGCTAATAGGCCACCCGGTCTTCGGCGTCGCTGTTACCTTAGTGGGATTCCTGCTCTTCTCCGGCTGCGGCTCTTTAACCTCAGCCCACCCCTCCAAACTGGCAAAGACACCCAACGGCATTATATGGCTCGCGGTATCAGCCATCGTTATTATCGGCCTGATTGAGATAACCTTGCTCGGTGTCTGCTTCGAATGGCTGGTCGGCTTCTCAAGACCAATTCGAATCTTACTCGGCCTGATTATAACAGCGCCCCTCGCATTCTTTATGGGGATGCCCTTCCCGACAGCTTTAAGGCAGCTTCACGCCCGCGCCACACCGCTTGTACCTTGGGCCTGGGGTATTAACGGCTTCGCCTCAGTAACAGGCGCCGTCCTGGGAGCCTTCCTGGCCATCTCTCTGGGATTTACGACCTTGGCCTTTGTAGCCCTGGCATGTTATCTGCTGGCCGCAATCATCTCCAAGCCAATGTGCACCTAAGCACTCAGCAGGTAAGATGCAAGGCCGCCGCGACGTTTACCCCCGCCTCTGACAGCTCATTAAACTTCTCCACCGCCTTGTACGTACCCATTGTCTCTAATTGGATGTTGTTTTCTTTCAGGAATTGCTGCGTCGTCCCAGGCACATCCATCATCCCTGATGCCCCGCAGCCGACAACCAAAACGCTCGGCTTCGCTTCGATGACGGTCGTCAAATCTTCGACAGCCAACGAATGCCCCTGCTTCCTCCACCAATTGGACTGAACGGTCTCGGCGAGGATTATCACATCGCCGTTATACCTCGCCCCATTAATAACCATCTCACCGAACTGGTACGAATCTATACGCATATCTTCACCTGATTCTCTCAAACCTAATTAACGCTCCACTTGAAATCAATATAAAGCTGCGCTTTTATTCAATAGGCCCCATACGTCCCGGCGGCCAGTATATCTTGTACGCCCTGCCAATCAAATCTGATTCAGAAATCGCACCAAACTCACGGCTGTCCCGGCTGTTAATGCTGTTATCACCCAATACAAAAAAACTATCCGCAGGAACTTCGAAAACCTCTCCCTCAACACCAAACTTCTCTGCTGATACGTACTCAATATTCTTAAGACCAGGACATTCCGTCTTCTCGCCGTTGATGTAAACGCTCCCATCTTTTATCTCAACAGACTCGCCCCCAAAAGCCGCAACCCGCTTAACCAACGGAACTCGTGCGTCTGCCGGCGACTTGAACACAACAACATCTCCTCGCTTTGGTATGTACGTGGTGGACTTTCTTACAAGTATCCTGTCGTTCCTCCGAAGTGTCGGTGCCATATCACCAGGGACCTTTCTTAATCCTTCTGGCAAATATTCCGCAACTTCCGGAATTCGGAACGCTTCTACAAAATGCTCCTTCATAGGAAATGCCGTGTAGCCCCACAGTCCTAAGACTAAAATCACCCCGGCAATAGTCACAGCCAGTCTTTTTGAACCTTCACGTCGAACGGGTGAAGATGTGTAAGCGTGATAACAGACAAAGGTAACGAACATCGCCCCTAAACCCAGGGCCAATACTAACAGGCCTCTTCTCATAAGCAGCAACACAAGCGAACATAAAATAAAAACAATTCCCAACAGCCGTTTCCTGATATATAGCTGGCCCAGCCCGGGTATTATGGATGAAAGAAACACCGCCAGCCACGGGTCTTTTTCTGCCTTCCTCGCGGCTTCAAACTCCATGCCGTTCTGCCTCCTCGCGCACTTGTGAGCGTCGAAAAGATTCCAAATGCCGATAGCACTAACAACCAGAAAAACGACTACCCCCGTAACTATGTTCCCCCTATAACTAAATACGCACCACGCCGCAAAGACCAAAAAAGCAGCTTCGACCAATATCAGAACGCATCCTCTCCGCATCCTTCCTGCATATATCTGCCCTATTCCCGCCCAGAACCTTGATAGAATAACAGCAAGCCACGGCTCTTTGCAGATAGTCGCCGTATTTCTCTCTGTATCTCCAGGACACCCCAGGTCAGTGATTTTTTCATTCTCCATAAGGCGGCCTCGCGCTTTCAGCAGCCCAATACACCTCTGCTTTCCATCCCTTTCACGGGTTAATTATAACCTTATTATGCTCCGTCGTCTCCATCACATTTATGGCCTCGTGTATCTGCGACAGCGCAAAGCGGTGCGAGATAATCTTTTCAGTATCTATCAGCCCCGCTTCCATCAAATCAATCGCCTTCGTCATCGCCAATGTCGTCGTGCCGAAGCTCGCATCCATCCTGCCCTCAAGAAAGTGCGTAAGCCCCCCATCCAACTCAAACTTCTCACCCGTCGTAATCCCGAATACGTTCCACTTCGTCCCCCGCCGCCTCAGCTCAACCATCAGCCGCACTGCCTCTATCGCCCCGGCCGCCTCGACTATCAAATCCGGCCCATCCGGCATTATCTCATATACCCTTTTCTTTGCGTCCTCCCTAACAGGATTTACCGTGTGCGTCGCACCTAATTGCTTCGCGTTACCCAGCGCATAATCGCTCTTATCAATCGCCACCAACCGCCCCGCCCCCGCGGCCTTCGCCACCATTAAACAGAGCAGCCCTATACTTCCCACCCCGATTATTACTACATCATCGCCAAGCTGCATTTCGCTGTATTGAATGACCCCCTTCCACGCCCCCGCGAGCGGCTCGGCCAGCGCCCCCGCATCGAAACTGATATCGTCAGGCTTGCCAAATAACGAACCTTCCTTCGTCTTCATATACTCCGCAAACGCCCCGTCCCAGACATCCTCCGGCCCGTCACCGCCCGTCACAAAGGCCTTCTCGCAATAGTGCGTGTTGCCCGACCGGCAGTGCCTGCAGTACCCGCAGTGCCCCAACGGCTGCACAATGACCTCGTCCCCGACCTTAAAATGCGCCACCCCCGGCCCAACCTCGGAAACCACACCGCTCGGCTCGTGCCCGACTATAATCGGAAAATTCACATTCCGCCGAATCCCTTTAATCGCCTTATAGTCCGTCCCGCAAATCCCGCACGATTTTATCCCCACCACAACCTCCCCCACATTTTCAGCCCGTGGAACCGCAACCTCCTCAAGTTCAAGCTTGTTAAAGTCTCGAAGGACCGCTGCCAACATCTTTTTCATACTAACACCATCGCTTTCTTCAGTTCAAAAATAATTTACAGCCTCCGCCAAGATCCTCTTAGACTACCCATCTAAAATCTCTATATCATCCATACTTCCCAACAGACCGTTGGCCAGCCGCAGGTACTCAATCCTCTTCGGATTATGCCCTAATAGTTCACTGCCCACCGCGTCCACAGCCACAGCGTCAAAACCCGCAACTATCAGACCGATTCTTTTATGCTTGCCTGAAAGGTGCGTCCCCGTCAGGGCCACCGCCGCATCCACTACAGACAAATCGGGCTTTTTATACAGGCAGATATCAACAACCGATTTATGTGTCGACGGCGAATGAAGCTTCGATTTGTTCCACGAACCGCTATAAAACGGCGCAGGCGCAATGCCGAACATGTTCTTCAGCGCAACCGTCGTCTGCGTAAAGCTGTGGTCTTTCAGAACCGGCAGAGAGATTATAAAAGCCTGCTGCACTACCTCCGGTATATGCAACTCTTTCAGTTGCAGGGCCTTTTTATTTCTCGCCAGAACGGCTTGCGAACTGTTAAAGTCAATGAGCCTGATACCGTATTTTTTGGCCATCCTTGTATACCCGTTGGCCCGGAATGTCTCCTCCGTTGTCCCTGTGCCGCAGCCCTCACCTATAGCGACCTCCGCCCCGCAATTAGCCTTGCAATATCTATAGACCGCCTCAGCAGCACCCACATTGGTCGTTACCGGCGGCCCGTCCGAGCAGGTTAAATTCGGCTTGATAATGACAAGGCCTTTGTCCGGCAGCTTCCCCGCCGCACCAATCAAATCCAAAGCCCTGCCGACACTCCTCCCATAATCAACAAATTTCACCTTCGCAACTTTACTCATAGCCACATAGTAACAAATACACAAGACGAAACACAAGAGACGAAAAATAAAAGCGTGGCAGAATAGTTTAGGGGCATTAATGAAAATGCACAGCCCCCTTCTTTTGGGATTGCTTTAGTGATGTCTTGAACTGAAGTTCTTAGCGATAGAATTTAACTTAAAACCTGCATTACTCTTCACTCACCTCTTTCAGCTCAGGCTCGATTTCGGTCTCTTTCTTTTCGCCGAGAGCAGCTATTTTCCTCAGATGCTTCTGTGCTTCGTTGCGGGAAACATACCAGTTTCCAACCAGAATTTCTATAAGGTATATCAGTCTTAATGCTTCATTGGGGTCAGCATCAACTATCAAATCCGTCTCGCTCTTCATATGTGCGCCGATGTTTCCAATCTGCCGGATGGAGTCGATTGCCTTCCAGGTCATAGGGTCAACCTTCTCTTTAAGACTGCTTATTTCATCAAATAACGTTGCCTTCTTTATCCCCCAAAAGTCACGTATCATCCCTTGAAGGCACCTGCGGGCGAATGCAGCTGAAGCCCTTGCCGATGCCTCGCACGTCGCACACGCCTCTTTATAATCGGCCCGGATCGATTCCGGAATATAATCGGGAAGTATCTTCGCCCCCGACCGGGGGACCAGCTGCCATTTGGCCTTCGCTGGCTTGTAGCTCCAGCGCTTGGTGTCCGTATCCAAAAAGCAGTCGTGCAGTACCGCACTTGCCGTGTACTCCCTGCAGCTCTCATTCGGGCAAACGACAGATGTAATTATGACGGCCTGTGTCCCGTATTTATTGCCCATATCGAACTCGTGCCGGGTCGCTTTGTAGTTTTCCTCGGTTATCGTCGCATTTTGATTGCAGTACGGACATCTCCAGCTAAATGAGGCCATTTTAAATTCCTTTAATAAGAAATTTGACCGCTAAAAGTCTACTCAACGGGGCTGATACAGACCAGATCAGGAAAGTAAGTGCCCCTGGTAGATTCAGTCCTTCTCTCATATCAATCCATTAATATAGTCCCCTAACTCCGCAATTTGTTACACCTTTTTTTCAAAAAACGGCAAATTTCTACAAATATCAGACGCAATGCCCCCACGATGAAATTGCTCTCTGAAGCACAAAGAGGTTGCAAAAGGTTGGGTTCGACCGGCCACGAGCCTGTCAAACGTTTACTTCACGCACGCCCCAGCAGCAAATGAACAGCAGGCTATTAACTGATTTTAATGCAGTCCTGCATAAAGCAGCAGTCAGCGTGTACACATTGCCCGTTTGACCTTCCAAAGCAGGCAGTGTATCCCTCCGCTTGCTGCACGGCGTGAATCAGTTCAGCCTTTTTCATTTTACCGGGAGTTATGCCGAGACTTTTAGCCTTTTTCCTTATCTCGGGCATTTTCATAGGTTTCTCTAAGACATTTGCCACAGGCATTTTTTTCTCCTTTTGGACCAGTGTAATTTGGGCCTGTGCCCACGACGTTATCCAGCGACCCTTGGCGGTGCGGGCAAATTGGCCTGCTTTGTACATCGGCCGTTTTCGCACTCCTCGTTACGGCCTTTCCTGCACGCCGCCAATCAAACCAGAAAATGCCAAAAATAGACCCTACACACGGGGTGTTTTCGGACTAACCCAGATCAGTAAACCTTGTCACTGCAGCTGGGCGGTACGTCCCCAGACGGCCGGGCCGCAGGTTGGCCGGCAGCCAGAGAATGGCTATCACAGAGTTGTGACCGCCTTAGAAGGCCATACAATCTCTTGAATTTGAAGGTAAGCACCGCCCCCCCAATAGGACATACCTGAACGCCCATATGTTGATGCCTTTTTTCAAAAAATTCCATAAAAATTAGCTAAAATCCTATACAAATACCGACGCCTCACCCCAACGCAAGACAGAAAAACAGCCCTATTCCACTAAAATCCGGCATCACAGTCCCTGCCGCAGCAGCCATATAAGTCTGTAACTGCTGACTTAGCCTTCAAAAAAAACGTTCCATCCCCGTTTTTGCCCTTAAATCCACGCTACACCTCCCCAATCAGTCCTTCGTATTACTCAAAATGCCGCTACTTCCTTGACTTATCCCGTAATTCGTGTATATTTTATATTACCTACGGCATATGCTTGCTTACCAGAAGTGCCCCGGACGGCACATTAGGAAGGTGGTGAATGACAGCCGACCAAACGATAATTTCCGCAATCGTAAAATTCCGTTTTTCGTCTCCGTCGCCGTAACAACATTTTTTCATAAGGGGGGCACATTATGAAAAAACTGCTGTTAATCTCGTTATTCTTTAGCATGGCCTCAGTAGCTGTCGCCGAGGTCTCGACAAGGGTTTCAATGGCCGACGGCAACACACCCCTTGAGCTGGCCGACCCCTGCGTCCCTCTCGTTTATCGAGACATAATGGCCGGAACGCAGCTCACCATTATCTTAGATTCGAACCTCGCTGAGGAGAGTTGGAACTGCGCTTTGGCTATTACCGATGCGAATAGAGACTACGGAGTTCTGTCCGCAAGAGGTCCTGCGCCAGATCACCCAAACTCTTGCTTACCGGCCGCAGGTCTTTACCCCGCTGTTAATACGTGGCTTCAGACAGGTATCGCCGGCTACTATATGTATCCCGGTGTTGAAGACGTAAGCGTGGGCGATTGGTTTATTATCGACTACAACGCCACAAGCGTAGGTTACTGTACAGTAAAATTCTACGAAAACTTTGCTCCTGACCCCAACCGCGACCTGCATTTCACGCATGTCGTCACGCGTGACTTCAACAATGATGGTATAGTCAACTTTGTCGATTTTGACCTGTTCGCCTCTTACTGGGACGCAGAGGACTGCAACGGCCCGGGCTGGTGCCAGGGCGCCGACCTTGACAACACGGGCAGCGTTGACGGCTATGACCTCGAGTTATTCGTCGATTTCTGGGTAGAAAGAACCCACCTGTCCTGGTTTTAATGGGTGATACCGGCAGTCATAGATAAGTTTGGACTTATTTGCAAATTACCGGGTTGAACGAACGGGGGTGCTTAAAATTTAAACGTCCGGGGCATAAAGCGACTCTTCACACTGCTGATACTTCAAATTTTTCCGGAAAAGCAATCAACATCCCGTAATTTAGGTTTGTTATATTTTACAGAGAAGCAGATGGAGCACGTGTGCCAGGAGGATGGCACCTGCAGGGCCATTTTTTGCTGTAAACTCGGATAGGTAGAGGAGGTGTCTATGAACGCCAGATGTGTCCTATTGCTAACTCCCTTTTTATTTTCCCTGAGTGCCGCCGCTTTCGCAGATAGAGATTTGTCCAGAGACGAAATCTTGCAAATCTTCCAGCAGCTAACAGCCCAGCCGCGAAAAACCTGGCTGCCCGCAGGTACAATCGAGGCGACGCACGACGAGTACGCAGCGTCGAAAACAACAGACCCAAACCAAATCAACGACCGAATCGCCCAAAAGCTCCAGGAATACATAAGAAATCCGGACAAAATAGAATTGACCCGCGACCTGCGCAAAATGAAGCTCGATGCAATGCCGTTTAATGTCCGCTATGAGCTCTCCAACGAATGCGCGATGCGCTCGAACGTGGTTGTAAAGTTCGATGGAGACAGGTTCTACTGGGAAATCAACGTCGAATCACGCACAGATTCGATAAAACCGGGCAAAGACCTCAAAGCTAATTTTATGACGGACGAATTCAATCTGACCTGGAACGCCACACGCATATTCGCGTGGGATGGCGAAAAGTACACCACTTATGCGCCCGGTGCCAACCATGCGACGGTTGACGCGGCCGACAACCTCCCGCGCGGGGTCAATGGGCCCCTTACTGCCGGAATCGTACCCTGGGGTTATGGCCTTTACACGTACGACAATCTTGCCGCGGCCGAATCGTCTGCCGTCGAGAAAATCGTCGACGGCCGGACTCAGATACATCTGACAATCTACTACCCGGATGGCTTAGAAAGCCTCCTTGTATTGGATGTCGAAAAAGATTACGCAGTGCTATCCTGCTCGATGACACGCCCCGACAACTCAATTATTTCCACACAATACTCTAATTACCAGTTAGTAGCCGGTAAGTGGGTTCCCACTACCATTTTAATAGAGCGCAACGAGGCCGGCTCGGACAGACTCTTGGCCAGTCATCTGTGGGATATTACGTCCATTAGCGGTGACGTCCCGCAAGCCGATAGTTTCGTCGTTAGCTGCGCAGATGACACACTGATAGAATACTTTTCTTACATAACGGATGAACCCCAGGTTTATCGCCACTCGGATATAGTTGATACAGACCTGCTCCTAAGCGAGCGATTGGCGTTCCTGGCCGCCGAAGGCCTCCAGCCCCAAAACTGCGCGACTGCCGCCGCGAAGTACGTTGCCGCGAAGCTGGGCACCGCCGTTACCGACGAGCAGCTCGCTCAACTGGTGAATGAGCCGAACGGTGATACGAGTCTTTATCAAATAAAACAGTTCATGCAGTCCCTCGGCCTCTACTGCCGGGCCGTCAGGGCCGATATCAAAACTCTCACCCGCCTGAGTGCCTGTGAAGTAATCCTCCATATCCCCGGCAAGGAGCACTTCGTTGCCTTCGAACGTGTCGACAACGAGGATGTCTGGATTGTGGACTTGGCCGATAACAAGTTCTACTATCGCACCGATATCAACTTCTTCGGTATGGATTGGACCGAGGGTACCGCCCTCCTGATTTCCGACCAGCCTATAACAGGTCAGTTTACTGAACTCAATGATGACGAAATTGCCGCAATCACCGGCGCCCAGGAGTTTTATAAATGCAACGACGTGATCCAGAATAGGCATTACGTAGGGTGTGACAAGGTTGGTGGGCTATGCGGCGGCAATGCTTACGTGTTCCGCAAGCGCTACGGCTGCGCAAGTTCTCAGAACGGCAGTTGCACTACAGACATCTTCATACGGTATGAAAAATATTACTGTATTGATGACCCCCCCGGGGGTTGCAAAGCCATAGGCCCCGCTACCCTATACTATATGTTGGCATGCGGTTAGCCGGTCTCGCCGAGGTAAATCCGAACAGGCAGGCGTTTGCACATAAACCTGCCGTCGTGTCGATCGCTTAGCGACGGCGCCTTCTGGACTCACGCAAATCGTGCTGTGCGCTTAAGCCGCGTTACGCATCATCCCGAGGCTTTCAATAAAAACCATTTCAATCTATCTTGACCTTTCCTAAAAATATGTCTAAAATAATAGCTTATGAAGCGCACCGGTTTCACACTTATCGAATTGATTGTGGTAGTTTCGATAACCGCCCTCCTTCTGGCCATATTACTTCCTGCATTGGGAGGTTCCAGACAGCAGGCCAAGTCTGTCCTGTGCTCGTCGAATATCAAACAGTTACTTGCCGGCCTGATGATGTATGAAGCCGAAAACGGGACTCTCCCCCATGCCTTTCATGCCGCCCCAACAATCCCGCCGCCCTGCGGTTATGCCGGCAACAATATGTTCGACTTCCCGGCATTGTGGTGGTTTAACTATACAACTGATTTTTGTGCGAGGGACAAGAGAAAAAAAAAGGTCCTTTGCTGCCCGGCCAATAAGATGACAAACACCGAGCTTAAAGGCTACGTCCTGCACGGAAATTATGGCGTCAATCAGTCCATCTGCAAACTACCTAAGGCTAACATTACTCTCGATGATGATGATTTCTATGGCACACCGCTGCGCACCTCGGATGTCAGACAACCGAGCCGCACCCTGCTCATCGTCGACTCCGGATACGGCATAATAAGCTGGTGCCACGCGGCAGATTCACCCCCCGTTGCCCTCGGTAATACGTTGATAGAAGATACCGCTTATGTACCGGGCCTCAGGATTAACAAGGGCAGACAGTTATGGCCCGGCCAGCACGACGACGCCATAAACGGTCGCCACCCGCGCAAAACCGTCAACGTCGGTTTCGCCTCCGGCCACATTAGCCGCCTCGACGCCGATGACCTCCTCGTGGAAAAATCTGGCAAAGACTACAAGAATCGCTCTCCCCTCTGGGTGCCAAAGTAAAACTTATTCTAAGATTAACCGTGGATACTTCTACGCCCTGTCACTGCCCCCACGACTCGACCTCGGGATACCAATTGCCTAAAGCCAACTACCTTTAATGGCCTCCCCCATCTCGCCGTCGCTCAAATACTGGGCCGTCATCGTCATCTCTAATGTGTATCCCTCTTCACCCGGCAACTGCACATAAACCTCAATTTTTTGCGGAACCCTTGTCTCGGCATCCACAAAGAAACGCCACTTCTTGGATACCACCCTTTCCTCCGCCGATTTCGCAGCCCATTTCAAATCATATACTTCCGTCCCCGCCGCAACAGATTCCAGCTCTCCCTCAGATACACGCACCCATTCGGCCCCCTCCGGAACCTCCGATACATCATAGAACGGCACTAATCCCAGCGAACCTCCTATTTTCCCCTCCATGTCCGCAATAACATCATCGGTCAAACGAGTCGTTTCAGTGCCGCCGCTCGCCGCTACCTTGCTCTTCCTCACGCCGTTTCGAATGTCCCACAAGACTAACTCTCCCGCCGCCTTAGTCATATAAATATTCGACGTCCGCGACACCCACAACTCCTGTACGGGTTCTTCTTTGCCGCTGATAAACTTGGCGACATAGACATTCTTCATTCTTGCGATGGAATTGTAAATCTCGTCGATAGTAAGAGCCTTGGCCGACGGCGTATTCAGCAGCAATGCAGCTCCTATTAATATAACTGCCGCCGCTACGGCCGCAACTCTAACAAACGGTCTCAGACTTACCGCCGATACTCTCCGTTTTAAGGCCTCGCCAAAATCGACGACCGATACTGACCCCTCAGGATTCGTTTCTTCCACCCTTATCGGATAACCCGCGTAAGTGCCATCTGCCTCGGCGGCCTCAGCCTTGGCGGATTCATCTATTTGATATATCGTAACTATCTCAGATTCAGGCCGTGTAATGATTTTGTGCGCAACACTCTCCATGCTTTTCACCTCAGGTATGTTATCCTCCATACCCCCCCCTGCAAATAAATCGCACAATTGCCCCAACTGCTCGCGGTCAAGATTTAGCTCCCGAATCCTCTCAAGGTCTTCAGAGCACCACCGGCACCTGTCCAGATGCATTGTTATCGGTGTCGGTATTCGAATCTCTAAGTCCGGGTCTGACAGACTCGGAAGAAACGGCTTTACTGTCTCACAGCTCACACGTTCCCCAATGTAGGCAAAGTGAAGCTTCAGCAGGCGCACAACCGCAGTGCTGCGCCGCCTCGATGCGAAACCGTCCCCCGCTTCCGACAGCACATCCTTAAGTCGGTCTATCTGCCCCTGACAGCGGACGCACCCTTTTATGTGCTCGTTGACCCCCTCCGGAATGGTCCCGAGGCCTTCACTGCCGGCACAGTCATAATAATACAGCTCAGCCTTCCTGCATGACGAATTTGGATTTACAGTAATCATTTTAATCCCCCTGACTCATTGCTAACATCTGTCGAATTTTGCATAGCCCTATCGAAATATAACGGCTCACCGTCCTGTTATTAACGCGCATCTCACTTGCCACCTCCGGAACGCTCAGGTCGTTCTTATAACGCAAACCAACCGCCTCAGCCTCTCTCTCCGGCAGCTGCCTCTCGATAAGTGCAAACATCTTATCCATTTCTTCCGCCGCAATTAACTCGCTTTCCGGACTATATTCCGTCTTGGAATACTTCCCACGCTCTGCATACCTGTGAATCCTGGCCCGGTAGTTCTCAACCCTGTGCGTCGCGTTAACAATATTATTTATTATCCTTCTATAAAGATACCCTTTCGTGTTTTGAATACCTTCCGGCAGAGGCTTCACAATCAAAGTAAGGAAGAAATCCTGAAACAAATCCTCTGCTTGCGCTTCATTCCTGACACGATAACGAATTACCCCACGAATAAACTCACTGTGTTCGGCAAAGACCCTTGCCGCAGCATTTACCCCCATAGCTTCCCTGCTTTTGCTGGACTCAAATGCTGCCACCGAGCTTCCGCCCCAAGGCTATCTCCCCAAAAATCACAAAATCCTAAATAACGGTTAATAATCAACTATAAACTTTTGTCCAAAACAGTATATACATATTATACGGCCATTGCCAGCATTTTTATTTAATTTTCTTGCCCCCTAATTACCCATCCCCCAATTAAGGCCATAACCCCTAAATACCTGTTATTTGGCCTGTTTTTCCAGGAGCGCCTCAATCTCGTCCATAGTCCGGTTCATTGCCGCCATCGTCTTGTTAAACGGCCCGGCCGTAGTCATGTCCACCCCTGCCTCCTTCAAAAGGTCAATTGGGTATTCCGACCCGCCTGATGACAGAAACTCAATATACTCTTCAACCGCGCCTTTTTCTTTGCCCAGAACCTTCTCAGCTAACGCCGTGGATGCGGTAAACGATGTCGAATACTGATACACATAGAAGTTGTAATAAAAATGCGGAACGTACGCCCACTCGACCGTATACAGCTCATCAATATGGCACACCCCCTTGTCGTGACCGTAATACCTCTTGAGAATGTCACCGTACAGCTCGCTAAGGACATCCCCGGTCAGCGGCTGCCCGCCCTCGGCCTTTTCATGGATTCGCAGCTCAAATTCCGCAAACTGGGTCTGCCTGAAAAGCGTCTGCCTGACCCCTTCCAAATAGTTCATCAATAAGGACAGCCGCGTAGCGTCATCTTCGATTTCTCTTAACATCTTGTTTATCAGCAGCGCCTCGTTAAAAGTGGAAGCCACCTCCGCTACAAAAATCGAGTAGTCGGCTGTTGGATACGACTGGTTCTTGTTGGAATAGTAACTGTGCATCGTATGGCCCAACTCGTGGGCCAGCGTGCTCACATCTTCATATTGCCCGTTGTAGTTTAGAAGTATGTAAGGGTGAATATCATACGCGCTGCCGTTGGAATAGGCCCCCGAACGCTTCCCGTCAGTTGGATAAACATCAATCCACCGATTCTCGAAGGCCCCCTCTGTCACACGGCTGTAATCGGCCCCTAATGGTCCTACCGCATCGAGTACAAGCTCCTTCGCCTCTTCGAATGTATATTCCAAATCAATCCCTTCTACCACGGGCGCATATACATCCGAGTACTTTAGCGTCTCCACACCCAGCATGCGCTTCTTCAAATTCAGATACCGGTGAAACGAGTCAAGATTGTTATTAACATTTTCAATAAGAGCTAAATACACCTCTGTTGGAATATTATCCTTATCCAGTGCCCTTTCCAGCGACGACTTATACCGCCGCGTCCGGGCATAGAACATGTCCCTTTTCACATTTGAATAAAGCTGCACGCCGAAAGTCCTCCTGAAGCTGTTCAATGCCCCAAAAAATGCTTGAAACACCGCCTCCCGGTCCCCACGCTCGGCTGCGGCTCGGTAGCGGGCATATCCCGCCTTATTCAAAGTGGCTGTAGTGCCGTCACTTAATTTTATCTCAGGATAAGGCAATTCCGCATTGCTGAAAATACTGTAAATCGAAGATGGCCCACCGCTCAGCAGCCCTGCCTCAGCAATTATCTTCTCCTCTTTCTCCGACAATCTATGCGCCTTCACCCGCTGTATGTCGTACAGATGCATCTTAAAAATTTTCAAGCCGGGTTCTTCGCCGATAAATTTATCGATTTCACATTTATCCATTTTGGCGATTTCCGGCTCAACAAATGACGCCTTCGAACTGTAATCGGTAGCAAGCTGCTCCATCTCCTGCTTCATTGCCAGGCATTTTGAATTGCGCGTGTCCTCATCGGACTTCATGGCGGCGTACGTATGCAAGCGGGTAAACTCCTTGGAAAGATTGCTGTTAAACTCCAGACACGCCAGCAGCCCGGCCGCCGACGTCGCTAACTTACCCTTGTACTTCAAAATTTCATCGAATTGACCAACCACCTTCTCTTTTGCCCTACCCCATTCTGCATCGCTGGCATACAAATCTTCCAGTTTCCACGTGTCCCCGGCCGCAATTTCTGACCGTTCGCGCGTTTGGCATAAGGCCGAACTCTCGCAAAATACAAAGACGCCGGCCAATACTATGATTATCCTTGCTATCTTTTTCATAATAACTCCTTGTTCCTGTCTATTCGCCTGCAACAACCACAATCACCACAAGCCATAAAAACCCGACTATACCAAATAACCCCGCCAAAACAAGCCAAACATAGACGAGCAATTGCCCTGTAAAAACTCCGACAAACGCCTATAATCAAATATATGCCTACACTTTACGGCCTTATCTTCGATGTCGATGGCGTAATTGCTGATACCGAAGCCGTTAACGCCCAAGCAACCATCAAGGTCTTCCAGGACCTCTTTGGCCTCCACGGTGTCCAGCGCAAGGATTTTGAAGCTGGCCTCGGCCGTGGGGCGGCCGAATATGTAAGGGCCGCCGCCAGAGTCCACGGCCTCGAGTTGACCGACGAACAGGTCGCCGCCGCCACCTCAGCCCGGCAGGAAAATTTCCTCAACCTTCTAAAACAAAAACCCTTAAAGGTTTTTCCCGGTGTAATGCAGCTTATCAACGCCGCTCTCGCCCGCCACGATTTTAGCTTGGCCATCGCCACATCAGGCACCCGCGAAAAGTCCGAGGCCGTCCTGCAGTCAACACGCGTCCCTTATCAACAAATGGTCTACGTCACCGGCTCGGATGTCACTCATAAAAAACCCCATCCGGAACTTTTTCTCACCGCTGCAGCGAGAATGAGTCTCCCACCCCAAAACTGCACGGTTATCGAGGACGCCCCTGATGGTGTCCTCGCCGCCCACAACGCCGGCTGCAAATGTATCGCCGTCACCAACTCGGCCGCCCCCGATAAACTCGCGGATGCCGATATGATTGTCCCCAGCCTCACAGACGTCACCATCGAGACCATCACCAGACTTATCTGACCACCCCCTTGTCCCCGAGAACCCACCACCTTTGGCCCAGCAGCAGGGGAGCCCGACCACAATAAACAATCCCGCAAATCGAGTAACCAGCGCACCGCAAAAAAGAATAATCCTGAAAACTAATCCCATCCGGAAGCAAGGACGTCAAAATCGGCAAAGTCAACTGAAAGGTCATAATTGAGGTCGGCTTCATCACACCAGCCGTTATACAGGCAGTCCTGGTCGAGCCAGCGTTCTACAAGCCAGGCAAGGTCTAATTCGTCAATGGCACAATCGTGGTTCAGGTCCGAAGCACCACGGACACGGATGTCCAACCAGTCAAGCGCAAAATCTGCGAGGTCCTGTTCGTCAACAATCTGGTTCTTATCCATGTCGGCGCCGTGACACCAGTCCGGCTGTCCGCAGGTATTCTCGGCCCAGTAAGAAGCCAGGATTGCAAAGTCTTCGAAATCAACCCGCCCATTATCTGAAAAATCTCCTTCCGGGTGTGTATTGCCCCACCGTGCCCAGTACGCCGAAACGCCGCCACCAGCAGTACTGAAATTACCTCCCACAATAAGCTCGCCGTTGTAAACAGTAATGGCGTAAACATTATTATTCATCCCTCTGCCTAAAGCCTGCCAGTTGTTGCCGTCCCATCGGGCAATATGTTCAGCAGGGACGCCCCCGGCAGTAGTAAAATCGCCTGCTGCAATAAGCTCTCCGTTATAAACCGTAAGGGAGCGAACATAACCATTCATCCCGCCGCCTAACGGCTGCCAGTTACTGCCATCCCACTGGGCAATTCTGTTGACAGTGACACCCCCGGCGGTAGTGAAATTGCCTCCGGCAATAAGCTCGCCATCGTGAACCTTAAGGGCATAGACATATCCATTCATTCCGCTGCCCAAAGACTGCCAGGAACTGCCATTCCAGCGGGTAGTATAGTTAGCAACGACGCCCCCGGCTGTAGTGAAATAACCTCCCGCAATAAGCTCGCCGTTATAAACCGTAAGGGCGTAAACGTCAGGGTAGGTTCCTCCACCCATTCCGCTGCCCAACGGCTGCCAGAGACTTCCATTCCAGCGGGCAATCTTGTTGGTAACTACGCCACCGGCAGTAGTAAACCTTCCTCCAGCAATAAGCTCGCCATTATAAACCGTAAGTGCGTAAACCCTATTACTCATCCCTGTGTCCAATGACTGCCAAGAGCTTCCATTCCAGCGGGTAATATAGTTGGCAGCAACACCCCCGGCATTAGTAAAATTACCTCCAGCAATAAGCTCACCATTATAAACCGTAAGAGCATGAACCGGACCACTTGTTCCGCTGCCCAGTGGCTGCCAGTTGCTTCCGTCCCAAAGGGCAATTCTATTGACGAGGGTGCTATCGCCGCTGGCGGTAGTGAAGCTGCCTCCGGCAATAATCTGCCCACTATAAACCGTAAGGGCGTTAACATTATTATTCATCCCACTGCCCAACGGCTGCCAGGAGCTTCCGCCCCACCGGGCGACCTTTTTGGCAACAACACCTCCGGCAGTAGTGAACAAACCTCCCGCAATGAGTTTCGTGTTGTGAATCGTAAGGGCGTAAACGTAACTATCCATCCCGCTTCCAAGCGCCTGCCACCAGCTTCCGTTCCATCGGGCAATCCTGTTGGCAGAGATACCTCCGGCAGAGCCGAAAATACCCCCTGCGATAAGGTAGCTGTTGTAAACCGTAAGGGCTTCAACGTCACCATTCATCCCGTTGCCCAACGCATGCCAAGAGCTACCATCCCATCGGGCAATCCTGTTGGCAGCAACACCCCCTGCTGTAATGAATGAACCTCCCGCAATAAGCTCGCCGTTATAAACCGTAAGAGCGTAAACAGATGGATAAGCTCCACCCATCCCGGCACGCAATTTCTGCCAGGAACTTCCATTCCATCGGGCAATCCTGTTGGCAGAAATACCTCCAGCGGTAGTGAATCTACCTCCAGCAATAAGCTCGCCATTATAAACCGTAAGGGCGTAAACGTATGGAAGAAATCCACCCATTCCGCTGCCCAACGCCTGCCAGTTACTGCCATCCCAACGTGCAATATAGTTTGCAACGACACCTCCGGAAGAAGTAAACTTCCCTCCCGCAATTAGCTCTCCATTATAAATCGTAAGGGCCAAAACGTCTTTATCAATTCCACCCATCCCGGTACCCAACGGCTGCCAGGAACTGCCGTTCCATTGGGCAATACAGTTGGCATCGACACCCCCGGCAGTGGTGAATCTACCACCCGCAACAAGCTGGCCATTGTAAACCGTAAGGGCGTAAACGATGCCGGTCCCGCTGCCCAACGGCTGCCAGGAACTGCCGTCCCATGCCGCGACATTATTCGCCACCACGTCGCCGCTAACAGTGAAAGCGCCTCCGGCAATCAGCAGTTCCTGCTGAGGTCCATTGCCGTCCGGGTCCCACGTAGTCAGGGCGTTAACAGGGCCATTTAGACCGGGCAGGCCTTCGCCGGGCTTCCAGTCGAAATCACATTGTCCTATGGCCGGGTTCGCTTTCAGTGCTGTTCCGAACATCACAATCAGAACAAGCAGAAATCCCCGAACACCCGTCCCTGCCATCCTGTCCTCCATCGTCTTTCTTCCCGCTACTTAGGTTGTTAACAATGTTTTCCACCCCTCCATGAGCCTCATTCTACATTCCTACCTATTATATCCCAATTAGCGCTTGACTGCAACACTTTTCCACTTTTCCTTTTGAGCGAGGAATCTTGCTGCAGATGCAAGGCTTGCGTCCGCGCCCCCGCCCCGTGAGATGACGAAGTCTATCTAACTGGGGCCGGCCGTTAAAAACACTTTTTTCGTAAATTTTCATACGTTTTCCGAATTCTTCACACTTCTTCAAGCGCCATTCCATAGACTTTTGTAAATTTCTATTCACTTTTTGTAATTTTTCACACGTTGAAACACTTTTCCAAAAGCCGAAACCTCATTTTTAGCCCAAAAACTACGGTCACCTCCCGTATTTTCAATCAAAACCGCAGGCGTTTTGCTCGTACTCGCCGATTTTTTTAAAAATTCTTACCCCTTATTTCCCAGATAGTTACGGTGCATTCCCTTCCTCCCCTCCGCCAATTTTCAGCACAACCGCGCAGCCCCCTCTAACAGTGAGCGGACCCTCCATCCGTCCGCCATACGTAGGACATATTGTTTTAAATTTGGGTCATTTAGATTTTGAGATTGTTTGTTATTTGATGCTTGTAATTTGCTATTTCAGTCTGCCGGATAACTTCTCATGTCAACCCAAACCTAATCCCTCGCCGCCCCGGCAGACTGTTTTATGTCAAACGAAACCAATTTTCGAAGGACAAAAATGAACATAAACTCTGCTTTAACAAAGGATTACAAAATGAACAACTTGGCAGGCCCGCCCAAAACAAAACCAATCTTGCCCCGCTTGTCCCAGCGAAGATCCCGGGCTTGACCCGGGACCCAGAAAGGCTAACCCCTGACCTAATTATGCAAAACGAACCCAATTTTTTAAAATCAAAAACGCACTTAACTGCTTGTTACAAAAGGGCTTATGAAAGCTGCCCAACCTTTGAGCTGCGCCGAAACGAACCCAAATTCGCAGACCCGTCTTACCTCAGGCTCCACCACAACAAAGCGTCACAACAAAAAAAAATAAGCCCTTATCTCTAAAGGGCTTATGATTGGGCGGTACGGGACTTGAACCTGTGACCTCCTGCGTGTCGAGCAGGCGCTCTAGCCAACTGAGCTAACCGCCCTAAACATATTTATGTATAGTATCGCCAAAAAAATCTGGAAATCAAGGATTTTCTAAAAAACCATTTTACCAGGAAAGCAAAATACCCATCCAACCAGGCGAGGGGTCGGAGATACGATGGTGAATGTAAGATTAGATACCAAAGGGACTTACAGCCAAACCGTGTGACCGGACAGCAGCTTAACAACGCCTGCGAAAGCGGCAGTTAGGGCAGATTCCTCCTCACAACCACTGCTGCTGAAAGGCTCTTCTCAAGGTCGCCACTGCTTACTGTCATGGAAACCTGAATACTCTTGACATATGTACCTGATTCTCCCGTTGCCGTATCCTTCGTAAAAGTCATGCCCGTGACATCATGACAAAGGACATATGAGTTGCTGTTAAAATCCAGATAAAGCTTGTTGTCGGAATTGTCATACCGGTAGGTTATGTCATCACCGCCGGCCGTAATCAGCGAGCACTGATTGGACGGCTCGTTCGGATCAACGGCATCAGCAGTACGCAGTTGATTCGTTATTCGCGTCAACGCCTGGCGAGCTTTATTGATCGTTTTAAAGATGTCCTCGTTGTCGCGGTAGTTCACTACTGAGGCATTAAAAGCAACGGCCACAGCCACGAGCAGCAAGGCTGTTATCGCCAAAGCAATCAGCAATTCTGCAATGGTAAAACCGGCCGAAGATTTTTTTGGCCTGCACGCCATGGAGCTGCCCTCATAATTAGTTATCGAGATTAGCACGAAGCCAGCTTGTAGAGTTAATTTCTCTGGCGTTCAAAGAAACTTTTACAGTTACTCTAACGAAGTTGCTGGCGTGGTCAATGTCGACCTGTTCAAAATCTGCAGCGTTGACATTTTCCACGGTGACCTGCTGAGTAAATGCGGCGCAGTCGTTAAGAGCTTCTCTGTCGGCATTAATCGGCGGAGAGAAGCTTGCCCCATCGAAATCATCCAAATCGTCATAATCAGCCAATGTAGCTTCTTCTGGCCCAAAAGGAAGTTCAGTTCCAGTGTTCGGATCAATTACGGGCAGCAGGGCGGTAAGCTCTTTTATCTGTTCGGTGAGAAATTCAGCGGTCGACAAATTCAAACCCGTGGCGTTGGTTCTTGTAAATGAACTGCTGGCTGCAACCAGTGATGCTATTGCAAGACCAACCAGTATTACTGCAACCAAGACCTCAACAAGTGAGAAACCGCTTTTTTTCATAATTTTGTATCCTGTCTTCGTATCTTGAACAAGATAAGCTTTTATCTGCCCGAAACGGCAGCGGACATTTTGAATATCGGCAGAATAATACTCATTGCGATAAAGCCAACCAGGATACCCATCAACACTATCATCACCGGTTCAATCATCGATGTCACTGTTTTGATGATAGTTTTGAGTTCTCTTGCGTAATATTCTGAGACATCTCTGAGTACGTCGCTGAGTGTACCGGACTCTTCGCCACTTTTTATCATTTGTATCACACTGATTGGCATCAAACCATACTGGAACAGACTCGAGGCGATTTTCTTACCCTGGCAGACCTGGTCATAGACGCCGAGCCACATATCTTTATAAAGAACGTTTCCGGCGATCTGTGCCGTTATCGAGATGGTGTTCAGGATGGGGACCCCGGCCTTCGTCAGCACACCCATTGTGTGCATGCTCCTTGTTATATAAAGATTTTGACATAGGGTTTTTATAAGTGGCAATGCCAGCTTTGTTTTATCCCACCACAGCCGGCCGACACTCGTACGAATGAAGTACAGAAATCCTCCGAATGCCCCCGCGATGAGCGGGACGACGATGAACCAGTAACCGCGCAAAAATGCACTGCTTGCCATGAGCATTTTAGTGGGGCGAGGCAGCAGATGTTCCTTTCCTGCAAATATCGCCGTGAACCTTGGCAGCACCCAGCAAAGCAGGAAAATAGTCACCCCAACAGCCATAACTGCTATGATAATCGGATAAATCATAGCCCCTTTGATCTGCGAGCGAGTTTCAGCTTCCAGATCCAGATACTCTGCTAACTTTTGCAACATATCGCTCAAGGAACCGGAGGCTTCGGCTGCGGCTACCATATTTATATAAAGATTGCTGAAAATCTGGCTGTGCTGTGCAAGAGCCTGCGAAAAGCTTTGACCAGCTTCGATTTGATTCTTCAGGTCAACTATTACCGTCTTGAACTTTTGGTTCTGAACTTGTTCGGCTATGGACTCGAGGGAATCCTGAAGGCTTATGCCAGCTCGGACCATCACGGCGAGTTGATTTGTAAAGTTCAGGATGTCTTTATTGCTCGGGCCAGACTCAAACCTTAAACTCTGTATCTTCTGGAGAGTGCCTTGCTGGGAGTTCTTGTCTGAGCGCTGGTCCGCGGCGAGCTGGCGTCCCGCTTGTTCCGGCAGCACTTGAGTTCGTTCGGAACCCTCCATGGCTATAGATGTAGAGCTATCGGTTCTCATACTTAAAATATAATAAATAAAAAGGATTTGTCATAATTGGCAAAAAGCGGTAAAAGCAAGTTTTTGTGGCCTTTGGGGCCAAATTCTTTATCTTTCGTTAATCATTGCTTCGGGCGGTTGAACTACTTCAAATTGCTCCGTGGGAATAAGTGTTTTTTCCATCTTCCCTGGATTGTTAGACCGCGCAATCGCTTCTTCTCTGTCAATGTAACCCCTGAAATACATATCGGAGATAGAGCTGTCCAAATTCTGCATTCCCACTCTTCTTGAGGTTTCAATAATGTTTGGTATCTCATAGATTCTGTTCTCGCGAATACAGTTTCTGACTGCTGATGTGCACAGGAGGATTTCGGCACACGGCACCATTCCCGGCTCATCTATTCGTCTAAAGAGGGTTTGCGAGATAACGGCCTGAAGAGTATTTGAGAGCATTGTTCGAATCTGATTCTGCTGGGTAGCAGGGTAAATATCGATGATACGTTCAACGGTCTGCGGCGCATTGATCGTGTGCAAGGTGCTGAAGACAAGATGTCCAGTTTCAGCTGCGGTGATTGTCGAACTCGTAGTTTCCAGATCGCGCATTTCGCCGACCATAATGATATCCGGGTCCTGGCGCAGGACGTGCCTTAGTCCTGAAGCAAACTCCGGACAGTCAGAACCAATTTCCCGCTGCTCTATCATACTCATTTTGTTCTCTAAAGCATATTCGACAGGGTCCTCCAAGGTGACTATTCGTTTCTTGTACTTTGTATTTATAACTCCTATCATCGCTGCCAGGCTTGTACTTTTTCCCGAACCGGTATGGCCGGTTACCAGCACCAATCCTCTTGGCAGGTCTGTGAGCTCTTTGATTATTGGCGGCAGGTGCAGGTCGTCTATGGAAGAGATCTGATTTGGAATTACTCTAAAGGAGATTGCAATCGTATCGCGCTGATAATGGGCGTTGACACGGAACCGGTGGCCGTCATCGAGGGTTGTTGAGAAATCAAGGTCTCTTTGTTCTTTAAGTTTCTTGAATCTATCGGGTCCGACCATGGTAAGAACCATTTCTTTAGCATCTTCGTTGCTGACGTCCTCAAATTCCATATTGATTAATTCCGTATTTTTTCTCAATATGGGCGGCATACCGACGTTGATATGCACGTCGCTTGCTGCCCTCTCTATCGCCTCAGCTAATATTGTCTTTACATCCACCATTTTCGAAACTCTCTTTACGAGCTTATCTCATTTAATGTTTTTACGATGTTTTTACGCTTAGTGCTTCACAAAATTATTACTCGATATTTTCAACGAAAATTTCCTCTTCGTTTTGGCCATAGACTTCGGTCACTCGTAGAATTTCTTCTATTGTTGTCAAACCCTGTTTTACTTTTTTTAATCCGTCATCAAACAAGCTTGGCTGACCGCTTTCACGAAAAGTGTGGCGCATGTTATCTACGGAGGAGTCTTTGTTAATCATACCTCTGAATGTTTCATCGATAACCAACAGTTCGTATATACCCGTCCGGCCAACATACCCGGAGTTCCTGCAGGAATCGCAACCGGTGCCGTGGAAAAGCTGTTCCGTCTCAACACCTGCCCTCTCCATATATTTTCGCATATTTTCGGGGGCCTGGTAAATCTGTTTGCACTTCGGACAAATCTTTCGGACCAGTCGCTGAGCAAGGACGGCGTTCAAGGATGCGGCTATCAAGTATGCATCGATGCCGATATCGACCAATCTTGTTACACTGCCGGCCGCATCATTGGTGTGCAGTGTTGAAAGTACCAAATGCCCGGTCAATGCCGCCTGCACTGCTATGCGAGCCGTCTCGTTATCCCGAATCTCACCAATCATCATGATATCCGGGTCCTGGCGCAGCAAAGATCTTAAGGCCGAGGCAAAGCCAAGCCCAATCTTCTCGTTGACCTGTACCTGATTGCAAAAATCAAGTTCATACTCAACCGGGTCTTCGACGGTCGAGATGTTCAGTTTATCAGCGTCCATCTGACACAGGGCTGAGTACAGTGTAGTGCTCTTGCCGGCGCCGGTAGGGCCTGTAACGAGCAAAATCCCGTGTGGCACGATTATCTGCTGCTTAAAAGCGGTCATTACTGCCGGCTCCATGCCAAGCTGCTCGAGGTCACGCATCATCGATTTACTATCCAGTACGCGGATAACCACCTTTTCCCCGCGGTTCGTAGGTAATGTGGAGACTCGTAAATCAATCGCTCTTCCGCCCACGATAACTGAGATCTTGCCGTCCTGTGGCAGTCGTCTCTCAGAGATATCGAGGTTAGACATAATTTTGATACGCGAAACCACAGCGGCGTGCATCTTTAGCGGGGCCTTCATCATCTCGAAAAGCGTCCCGTCGATGCGGTATCTGATTCGGGTAAAGTCCTCCTTGGGCTCAATGTGAATATCACTGGCGCCTTCATGTATTGCATTGCTGACCAGATAATTGACAAATTTAATAATGGGTGATTCACCTGCCATCTTTTCGAGGTCTTCGGCAAGTTCGCCGGTCTGGTCCTGAACGACCTCGACATCCATCATGTCGCTGATTATATCATCAAGGTTGTATTCAATTCGTCCCTCGTCGAACGAATTGCACACTGCCTCAATGGCTTCGGGACTGCAGGCTACTACCTGCAGGTTCATTTGGGTTCTTCTTTTAACTTCCTCTATTGCGAAGAGATTTGCCGGTTCTGAAGTTGCAACGACTAAATTATCTGCCTGAATTGCAATTGGGCAAATAGAACTGTTTTTTATAAAATCGATGTCCAGCATCTGGAAGGCTTGTTTTTCTACTTCATCGGGCTGTATGTCTCTAAACTCCATTCCATAGAGCCGCGCGCGAGCCCGTAAAATGTCATCCTTGTTGATTTGGCTGTTCTTGAGCAGTAATGTTGTGACGTCGCCGCCGGGCTTTGCAGACTGCTCCTGGCGCAAGCTTGCGTGTTCGGCAGCCGTCAGCTTGCCCATATCCAGCAGGACGTCCGCAATATCCTGGACGTGTGACTCATCGTCTTCCTGGGGAAAATAGAGATCACTTAACCCGCGAATCGGCTCGTTCTCAAAGCAGTCTTCCTCCGATGTGGATTCAGCGCCGACGCATCCCTGTAAACCGCCTTCCTGGTCAGATGCGGCCGCAGGCCCATCCTGCTGTTTTTCAGATGTAAATGGCAGATTCATTCCGACAACTTCAACACTATTTCCGACTCTTGTGACTGGAGTTTGACAACAGTATCTCCGATTTCGCGAACCTTAAAACCCCTTATTGAATCTCCTTCGTAAAGGATTCTGTCATCAATCATACAACAATTGCCCTGGTCCGACTGAATTATGCTCAGAAGCTGCATATCCTGAGCCAGTTGTCTTATCGTTGCATCCCTATCGGGGTTTTTTCGCTGCCCTGTCCTTAAATCGCCCAAAAACGTCTCGTGCTTGAACGGATTTTTCACCAGGTCGTTGACCCTGACCTGCTGCACATCCGAAAACTCGTAGAATTTTCTGACAATTTGGTCCATTCTGTGAAACATCTCTGAGCTGACGCCCGTAAGCCGTGAGATTGCCAGTTCAATCTGGGTCTGGTCAGAAGCCGCCGCCACCGCTGTACGGGGCGCTGTCTTCTTGACCATAAGCCAAAGGCACACCAGAGATAAGATAAACAGCCCCACGAGCAGGTACGTCGTTTTGCGAACAACCGCGCTGCGGGCCGCCACAGTAAAATATTCGGCCTGTTGAGCATCCTCAGGTGGCTCGACAGGCGCCTGCATTCCGCCGCCGGTTCGCATTGGATCCCGGGATTTATCTCGCGGAGCACCCTTACCAGGAGAAGCCGTGTTATGCTGTTTATCGCTCCCGGCCTGGTCAGCACCTGAAACAGTCCCCTCCTCTGGATTGTCTTTTATATAATCCATAGCCCGTTATCTCCCGTTTTTCATAAAATATACTAAATACTGCCGGAGCTCTTTCCGTACCCTACTCCCCCCTAAGGGGCCGTAGGCTGCCAACTGCGGCTTCTGCTGACTACGCTTCGTCTCCGACAAAGAATATACTTACAGTAAAGGTAGCTGTTATCTGGCCCTCATCATCGATTTGTTTCTCCAGCTCAAGCTCTCGGATTTTCATTATTCGAGGCAGTTTCTCAAGCTCCAGGAGGAACGAATAAAACGCATTGAAGTTCCCCTCCATTTCCACTCTCAAGGGCTGTTCTATGTAGCCGCTGTTATCTTTTCTGCTGAGTCTGAGGACCCTTTTTGACCTTAGCCCTTGTTTCTGGACGATTACAGTGACATCGTGCAGTACTTTGTCAATTTCACTTTTAGGCGGCAGCTTGCTCTCGAAGAATTCAATTGCTTCGGCTAATTCTTCGAGCTGTTTACTCAGGCCGGCTGCCGCCGTCGTCGCCCGTTCAAACTCATCCAACTTGGCCAGTTTGGCCTGGACACGTGCTTTCTGCACGGCCAAATGCTTGTTGGCCGGTTTGATCATATACTGGTATGCGATGTAAGATATGCCTATAAGCGAAATGAACAACACAGCTTTTCTTAAACCACTTTTCATAATGACCTCCAGCTTCATAGTTTGTAGTTCATAGTTCGCTTTACTACGAACTACCAGCTAATGACTGCAAACTCCCTAAAAATTACGCACTGCCATTTCACGTTTAGTTTTAATTTTGCCAATATCCTCTTCGGTAAGGTGGACATCTTTCCTGAGCATTGCTGCAAGTTTGAACTCTCTGTACGCGCTTTCCGAAGCTCCAAGGTAAACGGCTTGCGTTCGAGAAGGCCTTCTGTCTTTGTGTTCCTTTGATTCCACCAGTGCAACGTTATCGAGCAAAGTCGAACCACAGAGCTGCTCAATATAAGAGGCTACCTGAATATCGCTCGGAGCGATACCCTCGATATCTATGTAAGTCTCCAACAATTTCTCCGGCGATACTTTCGACTGGCCGGCTGCTGAATTCTTGGCTTGTGCCGCCCGATACTTATTGGCCGACACAGGCCGGTGTATTCGTTTTGGCTTTTTTTGAACGAGTTTTAGCCGCAGTAGCGACACCCCCGGCGGCAAGTTGTTCGTCAGCGACGCCAGCAAAACGCTTCTCGGCACCGGCTCGAGTAACTCCGCCGTAGTAAGAGCCGTTTTTATCATGACTTTACGTTTGGCCTGAAGCTCTTCGAACTGCTTCATAGCCTCTTCTGCCTGAGCCATTTTGGCGCTCACTCGTTTTTCCTCAGCAATCAGTGCTCGCTGCCTTAACTTAATCGTCATAAACGAACCGCCCAACGCCGCCATCACCACAGCAAACAGCACGAGGTACATCAGGTTGGTTCTCCTGGATTCGTTGTTTTGTACGTAATCATCCGGCACAAAATTTATGTTGATCATCTTTTAACCTAACCTTTCTTACTCCTGTCTGAAAAAGCAGGCCAGCGTTTCGTCTTTACGACAAGCTGAGCCCGAAGGCGGTAGACCAATTAAGCTTACATTCTCTCCTGTCTATTCCCACATCACAGGGGTCATTTATTTCAACTGCGGCCAAACAATTTCCCATTTGCGCCGGCATTTCCAGCTGCTTCGCAATAGTCTCGTATATGATTCTGTCGACAAAGCGACCCGAAAGAAAAATCAGACGTTCTATCTGAGCGCTATTATACATCGAAGCAAACTGCCGCTTGCAGGCAGTTAACTCCAAAACTAATCGTGTCACCATCTCTTCATTTCGGCTTTGCATGTAGCTTTTATCCGGCTCTACGGCTTTATGAAGCTGTTTGACACCAATGGGTATCGAACGCGCAAAAAGCAGGTTTTCGTGCCGACAGATTACAACGTTGGTGGAGTTGCGGTCTATATCGATAAGCATCACTACTGCTGCAGCGTCAGACTTGCGTCTGCCAAAAAATTTGGCATATGTCATCGCCAATGCCGACGGCCAAATAGCGATCGATTTGACCTGCATATTTGTGTGCTCATATATCGCCAGATGCCTATCAACAATCTTTCGTTCTACCCCTATGACCAGTATATTGTCCTCCTCAGCAGGAATATATCGCATCACCGCGTCGTGTGACTCGAACGGCAGCTTCTGTTTGACCTTTGAGGCAATTGCATCCTCGAGTTTACGCTCTGGTGCCCAGCTGGGCCTTTTAACCTTTCCAACCTCGTCTTTGACCTTCGGCATTTTTGTATGCTCGATAACAACCTCACGAGCGGGCATCGCAGCTATTATCTCCCTGCTGCGAAATTGGACCTTTGCAGTTAACTCACTCAAAGCCTGAATCGCCCATCTTTGCCAATCGGCACTGCCTGGTTCGATGTTCATCGGCCGATTTTTACTTCCTCCCGCGATCAAATTTATGGTCTTTTCATTGGCCATGAGCTGTGCAATTTTCACGGCGTCGTCGGCCATATCAACGCCGATCGCGCCGCACTTTGCGGCACGTCGCAAGGCGGAAATACCCGAATATGTGTGGGTCTTCAAAAAATCAAGCATATCCATTTCACTTTCACCAAAAAAGGTATTGGGAACCTGTTATATAAGGCTATTGGCCCTGACCTGTCAGGGTGCCTCTAACTTCCATAATCGTTCCAAGTTAGCGCCTGCATTAAAGTTGCCCGAACATATACTTCGACCGCTCCCGGTTTATCGGGATGGTGCTAAATAAAATATAGAAATAAAACGCCCGCGGGCCAAAGAGGCCGGAATATTAGGGCCGTTTTATACCTCTGGGGTGCTGAAAGCCGAAACTGATTGTACTTCCTATAAAATGTGAGGATGCAGCTGTTGAGGGCAGCGGGGCCCGTGGAGGCTGGCTGCGTTGCGATGTATTGGGTAGTTCTGAGGACTCTTGGTTGCGGAAAATCCTTAGGAGAGGAAGAACTTTTCGAATAAATTTCTAGCGATTCCTACCACTTGCAACGGCGGAAAGTCTCTTTAGAGGTGTGCCCTGAGCGGTTTGCAGAATTTTTGCGCGATTTTTACAAAAGAGAAAAACCAAACGTTATAGGACTGACCGGTTTGCAGTCTGTAGTTCGTAGTATATCAATTCAATCACTCGGCTTTAAGCCGGCGACTCATCAGATCAGCAATTGCGGCCTGCACGGGTTTGTCCTCGAACAGCACTTCGTAGACTGCCCGTGTGATCGGCATCTCAACATTGTATTTGGCGGTTAGCCCTTTATAGACGGATTCACAGGTGGTGATACCCTCGATAACTGACTCAGTAGCGTTTTGGGCTTGCCGGATGGTTTGTCCTTTGCCTATTCTTTCTCCGAACGAGCGGTTTCTTCCGGTTGGTGAGATACAGGTTGTCACAAGGTCACCGAGACCTGTTAATCCCGCGAACGTCTCGGGTCTGGCTCCACAAGCGACTCCGAGGCGGGTTATCTCAGCGAGTCCCCTGCTCAAGAGCGCCGCCTTTGCGTTATTGCCGGCCCCTATTCCATCTATGATACCAGCGGCGATGGCAATAATGTTCTTCATTGCCCCGGCCAACTCGACGCCGACGATGTCAGTGTTGGTATAGACGCGCAGCCACGGAGCATTAAAGGTGTGTTGGATTTGTTTCGCCAATTCTTCGTCTTGGCAGGCAGCGCAGGCGACGGCCGGGAGCTTTCTCACCAGTTCGTCGGAAATCGTCGGGCCGGAAAGTGCCGCACATCGAATCCCGTCACCTAATATATCTGCAATTATCTGGGTCGGACGAAGCAGCGTATCGTTCTCGATGCCCTTGGCCACCGAGACAATAGGGACATTGCCGTTGAAAACATCGTTAGAAACATTTTTCTTCAGCCTGCTCCAGACCCCGCGCATAAATTGGCACGGCACCGCTGAAACTATTAAGTCGGCCCCTGTCATTATGCGGGCATCATCCGGCTCGAACACGAGGGCTTCGGGCAGTTTATAGCCGGGCAGGAATTTTATGTTTTCACCGGCCTCGGCTATCTCTTTCAACTGTTTGGCGTCATAACCCCACATCCGGATGCCGATATTCTTTTCACAGAGCAAAATCGCCGAAACGGTACCCATCGCACCGTCGCCAATTATAGAAACGTGCTCAAACATATTCATTTCTCGAGACTTGTATTTTTCAGTTAGGCTGATATTTACTGGACAGGCATTAGAACATTGGTTGGCGGAAAAGTCAAAACCAAAAGGCGTCAGGTAAAACTACAGTGCAAGGGTCGAAACTAATCATGGCTTAGAAGCCATTTCATAACCTAAATATTTATAGATTTTAAAGTTGCGCCATTAAACGACTTATGTAAACTTGGTCATCGAAAGGAGTTTTAAAGATGGCCAAGGA